>CAYYAQ010000001.1:0-8062 GCA_964469555.1 uncultured candidatus Brocadiaceae bacterium
ATCCCAGTTCGACGTGCTCGAGAACCTGGTGCGACATGACGGGATCGATTGGGGCCGGGTCACGGGTTTCCACCTCGATGAGTACATCGGGCTCCCGGCGTCCCACCCCGCGTCGTTCCGCCGCTACCTGAAGGAACGGATCGTCGACCGCGTACGTTTTGGCGACTTTCACTACGTGGACGGTGAGGCCGAGCCCCGGACGGAGTGCCAACGGTTGGGCGAGCTGATCCGTCGGCATCCTATCGACGTGGCCTTCGTCGGAATCGGCGAGAACGGGCACCTCGCCTTCAACGATCCTCCTGCCGACTTCGAAACCGACGAACCCTTCATCGTGGTCACTCTCGACGAGGCCTGCCGCGAGCAGCAGGTGGGGGAGGGTTGGTTCAGAGGGCTTCAAGATGTGCCCGAGCGGGCGATATCCATGTCCATCTGCCAGATCCTGGCGGCGCGGTCGATCGTGTGCGCCGTGCCGGAGGCACGCAAGGCGAAGGCCGTACGGGCGGCGCTCCACGGGCCGATCGTTCCGGACCTGCCGGCTTCGATCCTGCGGAGGCACTTCGATGTGAGCCTCTATCTCGACGAAGAGTCGGCCTCTCAGCTGTCGGCGCGCTGAAAGACCGCGGGAGAGCCTGGCTACCGCACCATCAACTCCCAGGTATCGACGGAGTCCGCTCTGTTCTTGTAGGCGCCGCCTCCGACCACGGCGATTCCGCCGGCCTGGAGCTCGAAGGCCTCGGGGCTTTGCCGCCCCTCGACGAGCAATCCGAGCGTCGACCAGGTCCTGGTCGTCGGATTGAAGGAGTAGAGGCCCTTGTTCCCGTGTGGGAAGTAGAGCGTGTTGTCTCCACCACCAGCGATCACCAATGTGCCGTCGCGCAGCGTGAGCGCCCGGCCACCGGCCGTGGCGACCGGCAGGGCTCCCGCTCTCGACCAGAGGTTGGTGTTCGCGTCGTAGATGTAGCACGACTTCGTCGCGAAGTTGGTGTAGTTGCGGATGGAACCCGATGGACCCGCGTTGCCGCCGGCCATGAGGATCTTGTTGCCCGGCAATTGGTATGTGGTCGTCCATGCCGTCCGGACTGGCACGGATCGCGCCGATGTGATCCAGCCGGTCGTCATATCGTAGATTTCACAGGTCAGGCTGAGATCCGGCCCGCTGCTCGGCGTCTTGTACACGCCGCCGATGATGAGGATCTTGCCATTGCCGATGTCCTGGACACCGGGCGCACCGCGGCCCGTGCGCAGACTTCTGCCGGCGGACCACAGGTTCGTCTTCGGATCGAAGATCTCGGTCTGCACCCTTCCGCTTTCCAGCGCCTGCTGCGCACCCAAGATGGCGCCCATGTCCTCGAAGCCCCCGATGACGACGACTCGACCGTCCTTCATCTTGACGGCGCCGTGATAGGTTCGTTTGTAGGCCAGCGAGCCGACCGCCGTGAACTTGCCTGTCTTCGGGTCGTACACTTCGCACGTGGCGACCGCGATGTTCTTTTCGTTGACACCGCCCGCGAGCAAGTAGCGACCGTCGTCGAGCAGCGTCTGCGTATGGGTCGCACGTGCCTGAATGAGATCCGGCCCCCTGGTGAACGAATGCGTCGCCGGGTCGAAGATATCGGTGGTCTTGAGAGCGGTCTGCCACAGGAGTCTGTTGGTGGCCCCCGCGACGATCATCACCCTGCCGTCCGGGAGCGGGATGTTGCTCGCGAACTGTCGCGGAGTGGACATCTTGCTGGTCTGAGCCGCGAACACGCCGGTGTTGCCCATCGGTACGACGACGACCTCCGAGATCCCGTCGAGGGCGTAGCCGCCGGTGCCGGGATAGGTGACTGCCTGGTGCAAGATCGCCGCGCCAATCAGCCCCGGGTCGTTCGGCAGCGTGAATCCGAAGCTGCGGGTGCCGGCAGCGTCCAGCGCGCCGAAGATCCAAGCCAGGGTGAGATCGAACCCAATGCCGAAGCTCCGGGTCTCGATGTCGTCGAGAAAGATGAGCGGGGTGGAGGCGCGGTAGAGGGACGTGGCGAGGATGAACTTCTGATTCGCCTTGCCGCCACTGATCTTGTAGCTCACGGTCTTGCCGATTCCTCCGCCTGACGCCTCGAGCGACAACGTCTGCGACGGCAGCAGAGAGAGGAGGAGCAACGGGGACAGGAGATACTTCATGTAATCAGGTCGGGTGGGGCAGGTGGGGGCTTCGCGTTGCCGCGGGCGGCCTCCGGCGGCCCGCATTGTATCACGCGTGAACTTGGTGGTACCGATTGTGGTTCGGTCCGGGCGCACGCCCAGGGGACACCGTTCTCGGCATGGAATCGGATCTCATGGACGCATCAGATCCCGTGGACCCCACCGGGGGGGCGATTCCGGTGGATCATTCTCGGCGTTTGTGGTTCTTGATTCGTGATGTCCACGCTGCGCATTCTCGTAGCCGAGATCTCGGTAGTCCGTATCGGAGAGAGGGTTGTGGCGACTCGCATGGGTGGATTCGACCGTGTCTGCTTCTGAGCTCTGGCGCAACGATACCTCCCATCGAGACTCCACCATGAACCGCACCCTGATCGCTTTCGCCCAACTCCCGCAGTCGATGACCATCATCTCGGATCAGCCAACGTGGCAAGCTCGAAACGGGACGGGTTCTCGACGACCTCGGCAGGGGCAACCGTCGGATGTGTAGCCGCTTCCTCTCGCTGCTGGACAAGTTCGGCATCCGTCTCGATCGCTTCGGAGATTCCGCGGAGCGGCTGGCGGAGGTGTGAGGATGAGCCGGTCGCCGCGGACCGACCTACGATCCGTCGAGGGCGCTGCGGAGCTCCGCCACGACGTCTCCGTCGGTCTCGATCTCCAGGCGCCGTGAAAGCGCGGACCGCGCGGCGTCCAGACGACCGAGGGCCCACGCCGCGTGGCCACGCACGACGCGGTCCGCGTCGTCGAGCGCTTCGGTCAGCGACGGCGCCGCGGCGTCATCGCCGAGGTTGCCCAGCACGACCGCCGCGTTGCGTCGCAGGCCGGAGCGCGTGGCGCGACGCATCGCGGTGCCGGTCCAGTCGGTCTCGTACCGCTCCTCGGTGAGGCTGAGCACGCCCACCAGGTCGTAGGTCTCGACGACCCGGTGCGGCGACAGGCTCGCGGGGCGTTCCACCGTGCTCGCAAGGGACGCCCTGCCCTTGCTGGTGAACGGGCACACCTCCAGGCAGATGTCGCAGCCGAAGAACCAGTCGTTCTGGGCACGGCGCATGGGCTCGGGGATGAACCCCCGCAACTCGATGGTCGTGTAGCTGAGGCATCGCCGTGCGTCCAATTCGAACGGGGCCGTGATCGCGCCGGTTGGACAGGCATCCAGGCACGCCGTGCAACTGCCGCACGTGCCCGTCGCCGGGCTGTCCGGCGGGAGGTCGAGGGTCGTGAGGAGTTCGGAGAGGAGGAGATAGGGGCCGAGTTGCGGGTTGATGATGCCCGAACTCTTGGCCAGGAATCCAATCCCGGCCCGGGATGCCAGGGCCCGCTCGAGGACCGGGACGGCGTCAGTCCCGACCCGGATGCTGCCCTTCGGGACACCTTCGGCCTCCAGCTGGTCGCGGATGCGGCGGGTGGCGTTGCCGAGGAAGCGGTGGTAGTCCCTCCCTACCGCGTAGCGGGCCACCCTCCCTCTATCCCCGGCCAGCACCCCTGCCGGACCCCCGTAGTCGAAGCCGAGCGAGATCGTCGACCGGGAGCCCGCGGCTAACTTCTGCGGATCGAGGATCACCTCACGGTTCTTGTGCAGGTAGTCCATTTGCCCCGCTCGGCCCGCGTCGAGCCAGGCGGCGAACCTCGGACCGTCCTCGCCCGGATCCGCCGGCCCGAAGCCGACCACGTCGAAACCGGCATCGGCGGCGATGTTGCGAATCTGATCAGCAGTGGGGGCCATGCCAGACGAATGGAGGGTGGCTTCAGTGGAAGGGTGCTCAAGCCCGCGAGATCGTGTCGCCGATGACATGGAAGAACCCCGGAAAGAGAATTCCATGACCACGAGCGAAGGTCCCCAGGCTGTTCCCAGTGTGAACGAAGCGAGTGGCACTACGAAGCCCCGAGTCATTCCCGCCAACCAGCTCGTGATTCTCCGGGAGAGCGAGTTGGACTGTGACCTGACCACCGCGATCCAGCGAGTCCGCGAGGACGAGAGCACCAGCGGCAGCCGGATCCTCATCGTGGGGGCAGCGGAGAGCGCTGAGCCCCAGGAGGTCGATTTCGAAGACCTGCCGCTGCCACGGTTGCCGATGTCGATCGGTCAGGTGGCGCGGTGCGGAGGCAGCCAGGCGCTGAAGAGCACCGGTGAACGCCTGGCGGCGAAGATAGAGAGTCTCGACTATCTCCTGGGTGAAGCGAACCACGCGATCCACGAGCTGGAGGCGGCGACCCACGGCCTGGCGTTCCACGGCGGCGTCGACCACGTACGAGTGGCGCGGGACGTGATCTCCTGGATCCAGGCGAACACGGAGGATCTCCAGCGAGAAATCGCCGGTTTGGCCAAGGGTTTCGAGGTCGTCGAACTCGACGAACTACTCCGAGATGTCCAAGGACAGGCGGAAACGTTTTTCCCGGAGATTCGAGTTAATTCGGCGCCCGCTGTGGGGGTCGAGTGCTGGGGGCAGGCGTCGACGCTGACCGAAGCCCTGTTCCTCGCGATCGCAATTACGGCGCAGAGGATTAATGGAAGCGGTTCGGTGAATATCGAGGCCGAGCGCATCGGAGAGAGCACGGCGATCCGTGTTTTCGGACTCGGTGAACCGGTGCAAGTTCATGCGGCGCACCAGATGCGACGGCTCAAGACCATTATCGTCGACCACCATCAGGGACGGATCGTGCCGGACTCCATGGGGCCCTTCGGTGCCGGTCTGGTGCTCGAACTACGCAGTCAGCCGTAGGAATCGGCCCCCTCTTCCGCAACTGCTATGCGCTCGTGAGTTTGAAGGGGCCTACTAGTGGCCCCCGAGGGCAAAGTTTCTTGGATCGGAAAGGTTACTATCGGGGGGTGGGGTTCTAGGACCCGGTAGCCTAGTCAACAGCCCCCCCCGATTGACCTCCATGAATTCCGCTACTAGTGAGACACGGCAACAGCCGTACGCAGATCGCCTTCGCGGTTTGTGGGAGGACACGGGAGACGGCAACCTCTACCGCCTTAGTGAAGGGCGGGACCCAGAGGGTATGGCTGCTCCGCAGTCGGACCAGGAAAGAAACGACGCCATCAGTTCTTGTCTGATGGATACCTTCAAGAACACAGGGGACACGAAAGTGTTCGCGCTGCTGTTCGAGTTGAACCGCGATTCTTTCCTCAGTGCTATTCAAGCAAAGGTCCGCCGCGGCAGTGGTCACGTCGATGCACAGGACGTGTTGCAGGAAGTGTTCCTCAACATCTACCGGTACCCGCGGAGATTCCTCTGCGACCGTCCTGATTCGTTCCGCAACTGGGGACACCGCATCGTTCGAAATACCCTTCTCAAGTTCCTCAAGGGTGAGACGCGCTTGGCGCGCGTCACGCCTCTCGAAGAGGACATGGGCCAGAAAGAGGATCAGAAGGCTAGGTCACCGTACAGGTCGGCTTCAGACTCAGAAAGTGCTGAACTCGTAGACTTTGCGTACCTCGTCTATCTGAACCTATACCTTCAGCACTACCGTAGGTTGTCGCAGAAGGAGCAGCAAGCGCTGCGGATGGTCGAGGTGGAAGGCGCTTCCTACAAAGCCACAGCGGCTGAGTTGGGAGTTCGTCTCGAGAACTTGAAGATGGTCATCTTCAGGGGACGGCGGAAGATCTTCCGCGGTCTGAACCGGACGATCCAGGACTTGGCTACGCCATGTGCCCTGGAAGTTGCGTCCAACTAGCTCCCTCCACACCTCCTAGCCCCGTCACAGCGCGTCAGCGCCACTCCGCCAATGAAGGCCTTTACCCCGGTTGATCTACACGATCCATGCCTACCGATCCAAGCGGATCTGTCGGCGATGCTGGACGGTGAACTGGACGCTGCGGTTGTGCGCCGGGTGATGGTGCACTCCGACGTCTGTCCATCGTGTAGCTCCTTTCTTGATGGCATTCGTCAACAGGCTCGTGCTCACCGCCAACTGGCTGCGTGCCAGATGCTCGATTCGATGCGGGAGTCCGAAGTCGCCGAAGTCGCCGGTGTCGGCGGCAAGGTTCTCGACCGCGTAGGCGATCCCCTTGCAGGGGAAGCTGGACCGGACGACGCCGCGCGTGAATTGCGCCGCCGCCTGCTCGAAAACCAGCGCCAACTGGCGAAGATCCTCTACGAACTCGGTCGTGGCTTCGTCCTGATGGGCGTCAACCCGTCCTTCAGTCGTATCGTCGCCCGCGAGCCCGTGCCGGTTCCGGACATCTGCCTCCGCGGCCGCAACCTGCTGGACGAAGTCGATCGGTTGAGCACCCGCCAGCAGATGCACGTCGGCCAGGAATGGGTCCGTGCGAAGGTTCTGTTCAGCGAACGCGAGATCCGCAACCCGGTTGAGAACCTCTCGAAGGGCAAGCGGTTGCTGCGCGAGACCTTGATGTTGTGGGGCGACTTCCACGAAGCCCGCATCTACTTGGGACACGCCTACCAGGTCGAGCAGAAGCCGGACCGCGCCGTGCACGAATTCGGTCGCGTCCTCGAGCATGCTCGCAACCCGGTGATCCGGGCGTTCGCTCTCGAGAATCTCGGCAACCTGCACCTCGAGCAGGACAGATTGAGTGAAGCCGTGGGACTGTTCCACCAGCTCGTCGATTCTGGAGTCATCGATCAGGAACCCCGCTTCTACACGACCTACTTCAACATGGCCCTCACCTATGGGTTGATGAAGAAGTTCGACGACTGTGAGCAGTGGCTCGCTGTCCTGGACGAGCAGTTCCCGCATCGGCGTCGGTTCATCGCTTCCGAATTCTCGACGCGGAACCACTTTGCACAAGTCATTCGCAACCAGCCGGAGGTCCAGGCGCGATTCGCCGAGCGATTCCCAACCTGGTTCTCCTCGAATGAGGGCGGAGAACAGTGAGTCCGAAACTGAAGATCTGTTTCGCCACGCTTGCCTTCCTGGTGTTGCTCGCGGCGCAGGTGTTCGGAACGGACGCCTTGCGTTGGTACAAACGGGTCGGTGGTCCGACCGGTGGCGCGGGGATCGTCAATCTCCCCTTGGCCGCGAAGAGCCAGTGCCTCGTCTATACGAACACGGGTATTGCTCGCGAAGGCCACATCATGCTCAATCTGGCGCGTGGCGTTGTGCTGAACACTCCCGCTGACATGTCCGGTTCGGTCGTCGCCGTCACCTCCTCCTTGGGTATCGATGTCTCCTCCAAGGTCGTGTTCGATGGATCGATATCGGTTCGCGGCACCGACATGATGGGGTTGCGCAACAACGGAGTGACTCGGTTCGAAATCAACATCATCGACATCGAAGATACGTCGAAGACAATGAGGATCGAATTCCAGCTCGGCGCGAGCAACTCCTACAAGATCTTCGTCTGGTAGTCCGCCTCAGCCGCCCACCGCAACAAAGCCCGCGCTCGCGGGCTTTGTCGTTTAAAGTCCGGCACCCTTCGTTGCGCTGGGCCGCTTCTCAGCCCGGGCCGACAAGCGTGCTCGGAGGCGGCCAGGAAAATCCGTGGTGATGGCGTCCACACCCATGTCGATCGCGCGGTCGTAGTCGGCATCGGTGTTGATCGTGTACACGCACACCAACAGGCCGGCTGCATGGAGCGAGGCTACGTCTTCCAGTCGAATTCCACGGAAGCTCCAATGGACCATCCTCGCCCCCGTGCGCTGGATCTCCTGCAACACCTTCCCTTCCGGATGCGGCTTGGACTTGCTGCCCCCCAGGGCAGCCAGCGCTAGCCGGGGCTCCAATCGATGGACTTCGGCGAGGAATATCCAGTCGAACGACTGCACGAGGACATCACTAACCAGGTCGAGGCGCCGCAACAACGCCACGAGGGCGGTCGGCTTCCCTTCCTTGTGCTCGATCATCGTGGCTGACCCCTCCTGGATTGTCCGCAGCGCGCTTTCGAGCGTGGGGATCCGCGTGTCCTTGAATCTCGCGTCCTTCC
>CAYYAQ010000001.1:8072-142427 GCA_964469555.1 uncultured candidatus Brocadiaceae bacterium
CACGCACCGGCGTCGAGAGACTCGAGTTCGGCCAGGGTGTAGTCGATGATGCGGGCCTTCTTCTTCTTCCACAGGGAGACAACGTCGGTGGTTCGATCGAGGGTCCGGTCGTGGAAGCACACGAGCACCTCGTCCTTGGTCGTGTAGAAGTCCAATTCGACCAACGTTGCCCCACGCCCGAGGGCGGACTTGAATGCGGGGATCGTGTTTTCCGGCGCCTCTCCGGAATCGCCCCGGTGCGCCACGATGATCGTGCCTCTCGCAGCGTGCTGGCCTAGCCGTTCAGCGAGGTCTGGTCGATTGGCGCAGCTTGACAGGAGAACCGCGAGAAACAACGTAGTCGGGGGGCGCATGGTCATGCTCTTGTTCGCTTCAGGAGGGAGAGCACACTACACGCTGCGTGTGCGAGGAACCGCGGACAACTCCAGTTACACTTCGGGCATGCCATCGACGACGGAAGTCCTGCTGCTCGGTCCCGGCCCGTCTCCGGTCTCGCGTGACACACTCGCGGCGATGAGCCAACCTCTTCTTGGGCATCTGGATCCCGAGTTCCTGGCTGTGATGGATCGGGTCCAAACCGATCTTCGCCGGCTGTTTTGCACCGAGAATCCTCTCACCCTTCCGGTGTCCGGGACAGGGAGCGCGGGGATGGAGATCTGTCTCGCCAACCTCGTAGAGCCGGGTGATCGTGTCGTCATCGGGATCCATGGAGTATTCGGGGGTCGTATGAAGGTCCTCGTCGAGCGGCTCGGTGGCGAGGTCGTTGAGGTCACGGCGCCGTTCGGGGAACCATTGGACGCCGACGCGATGATCGCGGCGGTGCGCGGTGGTCCGACGCGACTCGTCGCGTTCGTGCACGCAGAGACCTCGACTGGGGTGCTGATCGATCCCGCGCCGATCGCCGCCGCCGCCAGGGAGGTCGGGGCACTCTGCGTTCTCGACTGTGTCACGAGCCTCGGCGGCACGCGCGTGGACATCGATGGTTGGGGCGTGGACGCGGCGTTCTCGGGTACGCAGAAGTGTTTGTCGGTCCCGCCGGGACTCTCTCCTGTCACGTTCTCGGACCGAGCCCTCGAGCGCATCGCAGCGCGCGAGCGCCAACCGTCGACATGGTATCTCGACGTGGGTTTGCTCTCGGGCTACTGGGGCGACGAGCGTGTTTACCACCACACCGCCCCCGTCAGCATGATCTTCGCGTTGCAGTCTGGTCTCCAACAGCTACACGAGGAGGGTGACGAGGCGCGGTTCGAACGGCACCGCCACGTCGCGGCGGCGCTCTACCGGGGACTCGAGGTACTGGGTCTCGGGTGTCTCGTTCCCGCGGCCTGGCGCACGCCGATGTTGACAACCGTGGCACTGCCGAGCGATCTCCAAAACGAAGCCGGGCTGCGTGCCGCGATCCGCAGTGAGTATCGGATCGAGGTCGGTGGCGGCCTGGGGTCGCTCAAGGGCAGGGTCTGGCGGATTGGACTGATGGGCCACGGCGCGCGGGAGAGTTCCGTGACCCGGGTCCTGGTCGCGATCGGCGAAGTGCTCGCGGGATCCGGGCGCGATGTGGACGTTGCCTCCGCGTTGGCCGCGGCTACTGGTTGAGATCTTCGTTGACCATGGTCAGGCTGATCTGAGCATCGTCTTCACTCTGGAGCCTCGCTTCGTGGGCCTGGAGGTTGTGCGTGTACTGCTGCCCGCTCTCCATCATCGCGGGATAGCGTGCCCAGGGTCGTACGCGGGCGGGGCGGGTCCTGGTCTGCGCGTGGCCCGGCCATGGCATCGAGGTTTCGGCCCTTGAGCAGCACGGGCCCGGAGCTGTGTCCGGGCCCGTGGGCGGTTCGACGGATCGCGAGTCCGTGTTTGTCGGAAGACTGGAGACTAGTAGGTGCCGAGGTACCGCTGCAGCTCCCAGTCGTGGACCTGCGCGATGTATTCCGACCACTCCCGCCTCTTGGCGGTGATGAAGTGGTCGGCGATGTGCGAGCCGAGCGCGGTGCGGATGACTTCGTCTCTCTCGAGTGCGGTCACGGCTTCGCTGAGGTCGCCCGGGAGGGTGCCAATCTTGTTGCGTGCCCGCTCGCGAGCGCTCATCGTGTAGATGTTCTTGTTCACTGGCGCCGGCGGCGCGGTCTCGTTCCTGATGCCGTCGAGACCCGCGCCGAGGGCCGCGGTGAGTGCCAGGTAGGGGTTGCAACTCGGGTCGGGCATGCGCAGTTCCATACGCGTGCCGAGGCCTCGCCGTTCCGGAATGCGAATCATGGGTGAGCGGTTGCGCATGCTCCAGGCGATGTGCGTCGGTGCCTCGTAGCCCGGCACCAAGCGCTTGAAGCTGTTCACTGTCGGATTCGTTACTGCACAGAGTGCCCGCGCGTGCTCCATGATGCCGCCGATGAAGTGCAGCGCCATCTGGCTCAGCTCCCATTCGGCGTCTGCGTCGTGGAACAGGTTCGTCTGTCCGTCCGAACTGAATAGGGACAAGTGAATGTGCATGCCGGATCCGTTGATGCCGAAGATCGGCTTCGGCATGAACGTCGCGTGCAGCCCGAAGTCTCTCGCGACACGGCGAACTACGTACTTGAACGTGGTGAGGTTGTCCGCGGTGTGGACTGCGTTGCCGTAGCGGAAATCGATCTCGTGCTGACCCGGCGCCACCTCGTGATGCGATGCTTCGACTTCGAGTCCCATCGTGTTGAGGTCGTTTGTGATCTCGCACCGCGCGATCTCCGCGTTGTCGAGCGGCGCGGCGTCGAAGTAGCCGGCGTTGTCGTTCGTGATCGTCGTCATCTCGCCGTCTTCGCCGCGTTCGAACAGGAAGAACTCGGCTTCCGGTCCTGCAGTGAGTTGCGTGTCGATCGCGCGAGCTTCGTCCATCATGCGGATCAACGCCTGGCGGGGGCAGCCATCGAACGGCGATCCGTCGGGCTGGCGCACGTTACAGATTATCCGTGCCGCCTTGCCATGGCCGCCGTTGTCCCACGGGTATACGCGGAAGGTGTCGAAGTCCGGGTGGAGGAGCATGTCGCTCTCTTCGATCCGCACGAATCCTTCGATCGACGAGCCGTCGAACATCAGGTCGCCGTCGAGGGCCTTGTCGAACTGGGACGTTGGCACCTCGATGTTCTTGTTCTGGCCGAGGATGTCCGTGAAGTTCATTCGCAGGAACTTGACGTTCTCCTTCGCAAGGAGGTCGGCGACCTCCTCGCGGGTGTAGGTCGAATGGATCTGTGGGCTTTCAACGCTGGTCATGCACTTGGCCTCGTTCGTTGGGGGGGGAGTTGAGGTCGGGGGGCGGGCCGGTCCCGCGCCCCTTGAAGACACTAGCACAGGTTTGGAGCGGTGCATCCGGACAAGTGCAGAATGTGCGGCTCTGGACTGTCACTTCGCGAGTTTTTGCCATCCAGAAGTGACTCAAGGGAAGAATTAGTGCGCAATGTGCAGGATCTTGGCGTTGTCTGGCAATACGTCAGAGCGTATTCACACGGGTTTTCCACAGTGAAGAAGCCTGGGGAGAGTCGCTCCCGCGGGCTGTTGGAGCCTCCTCCCGGTCCGGTGCCGTCGTGGGGAAAACTGTGGCTGCGCCGATCGGCTGAGCTACGTTGCGGCCATGGATCCTGCGACGTTCGAAAACGCCATCCGCGAGAGCATCGCGACGAAGCAGCGTCTCCTCGATACCTGTCTGCCCGAGATCGAGGAATTCTGCCGGCGTGCAATCAAGACGATCGCCGCGGGCGGCAAGCTCCTCTTTTGCGGCAACGGCGGATCCTCGTGCGACGCCGCCCACGCGGCGGGTGAACTCGTCGGGTGGTTCGAGAAGTACGATCGAAAGGGATACGCGGCCATCGCGCTGGGTCACGAAATCCCGACGGTGACCGCGATCGGCAACGACAAGGGCTTCGAGTTCATCTTCGCGCGGCAGGTTCACGCGATCGGTAACGCGCAGGACATGCTGATCGGCATCTCCACTTCGGGAGGATCGAAGAACGTGGTCTGCGCCATTGAGGCGGCGCGTGAGGTCGGCATGTCGGTCGGTGTTCTCGTTTCGTCGCGCTCGGGACCGATGGCTGAACTCGCGGACGTCGCCATTCGCGTGCCGTCGGACAACACCGCTCGGATCCAGGAGAGCCACCTCCTGTGCGTGCACATGTTGTGCGCGGCTATCGAAGAAGCGATGGGATAGCTGACCTCGGCGAGATGCTGCGAAGCTACCGGCCCTTCTTGGGCGGCTTCGGTTCCTTGAGCTTCTTCTTCGTCAGCTGATTCAGTCGTGCGCCGAACGGGTTGTTCGGTGGGGTCACGCCGGGCCGGGGACTGCTGATCCGGATGTTCAGCACTTTGACGAATACGCCGGGGTGATTTCGACAGGGGACCATCGCACCAGCACGGATGGAATCCTCTTGGTTCATGGCGGCCCGTAGAACGTCGTGCGGCATGCTCTTCTTCCCGATGACCTTCGCCCGCCCGGCCCGCGGCATGTACATCCCCATCGCGCGATTACTAAACGCCCTGTTGCCGACCTGCCGCGTCAGAACGAGCATCTCCTCCAGGTCGATCAGGGCGCGCTTGCTGACCACGACGCACAGACTCATAGTCTCTCTCGAGTCCGGGACGTACCACGACTGCGCCTTTGTGTCCCACGTACCCGGCAGTTCGTGTTGTCCAGCCGCGAAGAAGTTCATCCGATCGTCCGCACCGAGGTGGTCCGTGCCGAGGAAGTCGGTCGGGTAGTAGCAGACCGCGCCGCGTTCGTAGTCGAACGACACGACGTACACGTACCCGGAGAATGGCATGTCGATGCGAAGGGTCATCGCGTCGAACATCGCGACCTCGTCGAATGGCGCCAGTTCGACCCTGTCCTCGCCAAACGCGAAAGTCGCGACCGGTCGATCATCCCAGGAGACGACTGCCGCGAGAGCCAGCGCTGTTGTCACGGCTGCGGACACGAACAAGGCACGCAGACCTCTGGGGTGGGTGTTCTCGGACATGTGCTAAGCCTGGTTGCGCGCGGTGGCCTCGATCAGAGCGGCCAGAACTGGGGGATGACGAAGAATGCGACCGTCCCCATCAGGAGGTCCATGGGGAGACCGACCTTCACGAAGTCCTTGAATCGGTATCCGCCCGGTCCGAACACAAGCAGATTGGTCTGATAGCCGAGAGGATTGGCGAAGCAGCAACTCGCCCCGAACACGACGGCCATGATCAGCGGCCTTTCGTCGATATTCGCCGCATGTCCGATCGCAAGTGCGACGGGTGTGAGGATTATTGCAACAGCGTTGTTGGTGACGATCTCCGTGAGGATGATCGTCGTCAGCAGGAGACCGCCGAAGATCACCATCGGCCCTGATGGCCCGAGGCTGTCGTTCACCGTCGTGCCGATCAACGTGTTGAATTCCGAGGCGTCGGCGGCGGCGCTGAGCGCGAGCGTCCCCGCGATGAAGGCGAGCACCGCCCAGTTCACCGCGTGGTGGGCTTGTTTCGAGCTGAGGCACCCGCTGAGCACCATCGCCAGGGCACCGCTCAGCGCGGCGATCGGGATGTCCACGATCCCGGTGATGAACATCGCGACCACGGCGGCGAGGATCGCGAACGATAGCGTCGCCTTGTGCGTGTTGTAGATGCTGTTGTTGATCCCTTCGATCAAGTGAAAGTCGTTCGAGCGGCGGATCGAAGACTTGCTGCGATCGTCGCCGAACGCGAGGAGGACGTCACCGTGCCCCAGGTGCAGATCCGCGTAGCGTTCGCGCAGGTGCTTGCCGCCGCGCAGCACCCCCGCGACCGCCGCGCCGTGCTCGTCCTTGATCCGCAGGCTGCCGACCTTCTTTCCGACCTTGCCCGACGCTGGGGTCAGGGCGAGCTCGAAGAACGTCATCGTCCGCGGGTCGTAGTGGTCGACCTCGGTGCTGTCCGACTTCGACTCCCGCTTCAGCGCGGTGAGACCCTGGACCCCGCCCCGGATCATGAGTGCATCGCCTTCCTTGACCTTGAGGTTGCCGAACGGCGGCATGTGCAGGCGCTCGCGCCGGACCAACATGACGGGACGGGTACCCTCGGATTCAGTGACCTGTCCGATGTCCTGGACCGGTACGCTGACGAGGGGGCTACCGGCCCCGACCGTGACCTCGGTGACGAACTCGCGGATGTCCGCCGCGCCCGCCTGGGTCGCGAGGGAGGGGGTGTTTGGCAGGAGGTGCCGACCGAAGGCCGCGAGATAGAGTATGCCGCAACCGGCGAAGATCGCGCCCGCGGGCGCCATCTCGAACATCGTCAGCGTGAACCCGGTCTCGCCGTTGGCCTTGGCTTCGTCGAGCACGCCCTTCACGAGGATGTTCGTCGAAGTGCCCACGAGCGTGCACATGCCGCCGAGGATCGAGGCGTACGAGAGGGGGATGAGCAGCTTGGAAGGATTGACCTTTGTGTCGCGGCAGATGCTCGTGATCACCGGGAGGAATGTCACGACGACGAGAGTGTTGTTGACGAAGGCGGACAGGACAGCGGCCATCACCATGATCAACAACAACAGCGTCAGTTCGTTTCCGCCGGTGCGGTGGAGGATCTTGTCCGCCAGCATCGACGCGGCACCAGTGCGCAGGAATCCCTCGCCCACGATGAACAGAGCCGCCACCGTGATCACGGCGGGGTTCGCGAGGCCCTGGATCGCCGTGCGCCCGTCGATCAGGTCCGGCCACGCTGCCATCGCGATGATCATCCCGATTCCGACCATGCTCATCGGAACTTTGTCAAACGCGAGCAGCACGATTGCCGCGATGGCGATGGTCAGAATGTAGACGTGGGTGAGGTCCATGCTGGGGCAGACTTGTGGTCTCGGCTACTCCGTCCGGTGTACCCTCGTGGCAGTGCTCTGGTCGGTGGCGAGCAGAAGCATGTTGTCGATGTTGACGTGCGCCGGTCGCGACAACGCGAACTCGACGCACTCGGCGACGTCTTCGGGTTTCAATGGTCGTGTGTTGGCGTATGGCACCGCCGCGCGCTTCGCGTCGCCGCGGAAGCGAACGAGGCTGAATTCCGACTCGACCAGACCAGGATTGACGCTCGTGACGCGAATGCCGGTGCCGTGCACCTCGATGCGGATGCCCTCGGTGATGGCGTCCAGGGCACGCTTCGTGGCGCAGTACACGCTGCCCCGCTCGTATGTGTCCCGGCCCGCGACCGATCCGATCATCACCACGTGTCCTGACCCGCACTCGAGCATCTTCGGCAGGATGCGTCGCGTCATGTTGAGGACGCCCATGACGTTCGTCTCCATCATCTCGCGCCATGCCACGCCGTCGGCTTCGGCGATCAGTTCGAGACCGCGCGCGAGTCCAGCGTTGTTGATCAGCACGTCCACCGGACCGTTTGCGTCGATCGACGCGGCGATGAAGGCCTCGACGGAATCTTCGTCTGTCACGTCGAGGCTGTGATGGAAGGCTCCAGGAACGACTCCGGCGAGGCGCTCGGTGCGGCGGGCGCCCAGCGACAGGCGCGTGTCCGGTCCGGCGAGTTTCTTCGCGATGGCGGCGCCGATTCCCGCGCTCGCGCCCGTGATCAGGATGTGCTCCATGGCGAACGAAATCCTACCGTCCTGATCCCCGCGAACGTCGTGTGGATTCCCCGAACCCGTGGTGAGAAGAGCGGCCTAGCCGAAGATCCGGAACGCGAGCCGCGCCAGCACCGCGACGCAGATTCCGATCACGACAATCCGCACGGCTCCGTGACCCTTCTTCACGGACCAGCGGCTCGCGAGGAAGCTGCCAACTCCCGCGCCCGCGGCGAGAATCAGCGCGGGCTCCCAAGTGATCTTGCTCTGGATCGCCAGCGTCACGTTGCTCGTCGTCGCCGACACGAGCACGAAGACCATCTTCGCGGAGTTGATCCTCACGAGATCGCGGCTGTGAACCATCGACAGGATGAAGATCGAGACCAGTCCCGTCGCGACCTGGACGAATCCCATGTGGGCGCCGAGCCAGGAGAACAGCAGCAGCAGCAGCCAGATCGACGTCTCCTTCCGGCCACCCCGAGGTTCTCCGCCCGTCTTGTTCGCGATGGACTGGCCCAACACGAGCAGCAGCACGGCGGCCAGGATCAGCTGGAAGAGAGTCGCGAACTCGGGGCGGACCATGAGCGAGCCGAGCACGGCGCCGGGCACCGTCAGCAGGGCGTAGCCCCACATTCGCGCTGGGATCACCTGCTTCTTGGAGAGGAACCCGATCAATCCGCCGAGGCCGATCGCCAACGCCGACGGTCGGATGGCGGCGTTGGCTTCCATGGCGTCCATGCCCAGCAGCCAATCGAACGTGATCAACCCGAGAGCACCCGCCGCGCCCGCGAGGTTGTTGATCCACCCCAGCGCGAGGCCGGTTCCGAGGATCAGGAGTGCGGCGTGGAGTTCCAAGCTGGTGACCTCCCTGACATCTCACTAGTTGAGGAGGTCTGACACGACCGATCTCTCCTCCGACAACTCTGCCACGGTGGCGTTGATCTTCCCGCGGGCGAACTCGTCGACTTCGAGACCCTGCACGATCGACCAGTTTCCCTGGCCGTCGGTGGTGCACGGGAACGAGCTGATCAACCCTTCAGCTACCCCGTAGCTGCCGTCGGAGAGCACGCAGATCGAGGTGAAGGACCCCTCTGCCGTCGGGTGGTAGAGATCGTGGGCGTGATCCAGCGCTGCGTTCGCGGCGGAGAACGCCGAAGATGACCCTCGAGCCTTGATCACCGCGGCCCCTCGCTGCTGCACGGTCGTGATGAAGTCCCCGCGGAGCCAGGCGTCATCGCCGATGGCCTCGACCGCCGGTCGACCGTCGATCGTCGCGTGATTCCAGTCCGGGAACTGCGTGGCGCTGTGGTTGCCCCAGATCGCGACGTTGTTCACCTTGCTCCAGTGCGCGCCCGACTTTCCGGCCAGTTGCGCCTCGGCGCGATTCTGGTCGAGTCGGGTCATCGCCGTGAACCGGTCGTTCGGCACGTCCGGCGCGTTGTGCATCGCGATCAGGCAATTCGTGTTGCAAGGGTTGCCGACGACGACGACGCGCACATCCGGTCCGGCGTGGTTGCTGATGGCCTTCCCCTGGCCTGTGAAGATCGGACCGTTCTCCCGGATCAGGTCCGAGCGTTCCATGCCCTTGCCCCGCGGCTTGCTGCCGATCAGGAGGATCAGGTCTGCGTCCTTGAATGCAACGCCCGGGTCGTCGGTGCACGTCACGCTCGAAAGGAGCGGGAAAGCGCAGTCCTCGAGCTCCATCCTGACCCCTTCGAGTGTCGGTAGAACCGGCGGGATCTCGAGGAGTTGGAGGTGGACAGGCGTGTCGGCGCCGAAGATCGCACCGGCGGCGATGCGAGGGAGGATGGCGTATCCAATGTTGCCGGCGGCACCGGTGATCGCCACGCGCTTGGTTGGGTTCATGTGGGCATTCAAACACGTTCCCGCTTGGGATCAAGACCGCTGAGTCGGACTATTCAGAGGTGCCGTTGCCGGACAAACCGAAGTCGTTCGCCCGCAAGCGCGGCGCTACTCGGAGAGGCCCTCGGCGACGATCCGATCTTCGATCACGGGTTCGAGCAACTCGCTCCACACGCGCCGGTACTGCGGATGACGGTGGCAGATCTTGTGGGCCTGCTCGCTCTCGAACATCGAGAAGAGGACCATCGTGAAGCCCTGGTTCAACTCCGCGACGTTGTCGGTCACGGTGAACTGGACGACTCCCGGCAGGGTTTCCACCAGGCGGGAGAGGCTCTCGCGGGCCTCGCGAACCCGATCGAGGGTCACGCCGGGCTTCAGCCGGAACAGGGTGATGTGGTGGTACAAGGCGAGTTTCTGGAGTGCGGGAGCGCACGCACTATAGCTTTGACCGCTCGCCGAACTCGCCGGGAATCTGCTCCCCTGGCGGTTGGCGGGCCGTCGTCGCTATCCCTTCGGCGCGTCGACGACCCGGACCTTCAGCGGGCGCCTGGGCTCCTCTTCCTCGCCGAGCGCGTGCCCGTGGCACAGGGACTCTTCGCCCTCCTGCCAGCAGAAGACGACGTCGCCCGTGCGGGTCCGGCCTGGGAAGTGGATTGTCAGCGGATTGAGCCGCAGAAGGCTCATTCCGAGCGCCTCGATCTCCCCGACCGCCCGGCGGAGACCGGTGTCGTGTTCGAAGATTCGGGCGTCGAGATCGGCGAGCGACCGGGTCAAACCTTCGGGGGTGGGGACGGACTCGAGTTCATCTCGGATCCGGCCCAGTCGATGCTTCTCGCCACGGCGCTCGACGATTTCGTCGGCGATGGTCCTGACCAGAGGCAGGAGTGCGGATGACTGATCCAACGTGAATTGCGTCATTTCGGACTGACCTTTCCGACTAGGGGTTGTGGTGCTTTGGATGGTCGCGAAAGCGGGGGAAACCGGTTGGGTTGTCAACGCTCGTCGCGTATGACCATCAACTGTGATTAGCCGGTTTTGTCTACGGTGTAACCAGTTCCAAGTTGCAAAGTTCCATGTTCGCGACGGGCGCTTCCATCGGCCGCAACCGCCTTGGGACGGGAGGGACCTCCCCAGAATTGCAGTGAAGCAGAAATGACCGAGCGCGATGTCATGGAGTGCGACGTGGTGATCGTCGGCGGGGGCCCCGCCGGACTGGCCACTGCGATCCGCCTGGGCGACCTCCTCGAACAGCACAACGCGGCGGCGGGGGACGGTGAGAAACTCGAGCCCGAGATCGTGCTCATCGAGAAGGGGAAGGAGATCGGATCCCACGGTATCTCGGGCGCCGTAATGGATCCCCGGGCGATGGATCAACTCCTGCCCAACTGGCGGGAGAGCGGAGCCCCGGTGGAGTCCCAGGTTACGACCGACGCGATGCTGATGCTCACCGCGGGCGGTGGCTTCAAGATGCCGATCACGCCACCTCCGCTGAAGAACCACGGCAAGAGCGTCGTCAGTCTCAACCGGCTCGTGCGTTGGATGGCTGAGCAGGTCAAGACGAATGCCGTCGAGATCTTCCCCGGATTCCCGGGGGCCCGGCTGACCCGCGACGGCGACCGGGTCACCGGCGTGCTGCTCGCGGACAATGGCCTCGACAAGAACGGAGAACCAAAGTCCACCCACGAACCCGGCGCGATCTTGCAGGGCAAGTGCGTCGTCCTGTGCGAGGGCAGCCGCGGCTCGATGACCAAGCAACTGGTCTCGGATCTGAAGCTCGAGGGCCAGAACCCGCAGGTCTACGCGATCGGCGTCAAGGAGGTCTGGGAGGTCCCCAAGGGCCAGTGCCCGCCAGGAACCGTCGTGCACACGCTCGGCTACCCGCTGAAGTCCGACACGTTCGGCGGCGGCTGGGTCTACGGGATGGGGCAGTCGAACGACGGCAAGGACATGGTCTCGATCGGGCTCGTCGTGGGGCTCGACTACAAGGACCCGTCGCTCGACGCGCACTACGAATTCCAGCGCTACAAGCTGCACCCGAAGATCCGCCCGTTCCTCGAGGGCGGCAAGATGCTCCACTACGGCGCCAAGAGCCTGCCCGAGGGTGGTCTGTTCGCGATGCCGAAACTGTACGGTGATGGTTTCCTGATCTGCGGCGACGCCGGGGGCTTTCTGAATGGGATGCGGCTGAAGGGGATCCACCTCGCGATCCGCTCGGGGATGCTCGCCGCGGAGACGATCTTCGAGGAGTTGAAGGCGGGCGGGGACTTCGGCGCATCGGCGATGAAGAGCTTCGACACGAAGTTCCGCGCCGACTGGTCACACAAGGACCTCCGGACCTCCCGGAATTTCCACCAGGCCTTCCACGGCGGTCGCCTGATGGGGTTGATCGGGGCCGCGTTCAATGTGCTCTTCGGTGGCCTCGGGGCGTTCTTCCGGGACAACCTCAAGAACAAACGGGGCCATGAGTACATGGCGACGCTGGCCGCGTACCACGGCGGCACCAAGCCGTCGCAGCCCAAGCTCGCCGAAGATGGCGTGCTCACCTTCGACAAGCTCACCGACGTCTACTCGAGCGGGACCGAGCACGAGGAGGATCAGCCGTGCCACCTCGTGGTCGCCGACCTCGACATCTGCCACGACAAGTGCGTGAAGGAATACGGCAACCCGTGCCAGCACTTCTGTCCCGCGATGGTCTACGAGATGGAGCCCAACGAGAACGGCGAGGAGCGGCTCAAGATCAACGCCAGCAACTGCGTGCACTGCAAGACGTGTGACATCATGGACCCCTACCAGATCATCAACTGGGTGACGCCCGAGGGCGGCGGGGGACCGGCGTACCAGCTGTTGTGAACGCGAGGGCTTCTGGCCCTAGTGCGTGTGCGGTTTTAGTTCCAGATCGACGGACTCGAACTTCTTCCCGTCCCTCTGGAAGCGCACGACGACGAGGGCCTTAAAGCCCTTGCCCTTCAGCCAGGATGCGTCCTCGGAGCTCTTGCTCGGAAAGATGAAGTAGTTGGTCTTGCCGTTCCGGATGTTTGGGTGGCCGCCTTCGTCCTCGTTCTTGACCGTGTTGCGGGGTCGCAGGGTGACCTTCTTCCTGCTCTCGTCGAGGAACTTGATCTCGATCGATGCCGTGACCGGAAGATCGAACGGCTTCTCCATCTTCTGGTCGGTGCCCAGCCAGACTTCGAGGTCACCCTTGTCGTCGTGGAGCTTGATCTCGACCCATCCCGAAAACTCCTCGCCGCTGAAGAACTGCGCGACCAGGCCATCATGGGGACCGTGGATGTGCGCCGCGAACTTGGGTTGGTTCCCATCGCACCCGGGGAGGGTCAAGATCGAGCCGCACAACAGCGCGCAGATACTCAGGAGAGACCAGGCACGCGGTGCTTCGTCTTGCATGACTACCCAGGCTAGGTCCTCGGGTGTTGCGGAGAAGTTAAAAGCGGAAGACACCCCTCTCGGTCGCACCGCTCGCGAGTTCCCCCACGCACTGTTCGCATGTTGCACCACGCTTGCCTCGTGACCTGCTCGCGGCTTTGCCGCCCCGCGCCGAGGGGCTTGTGTCCGAGATGAGGAATGTTGGGATGTCTTCCGAACCCAAGGGAATGGCGAGGGTCGAAAAGCCCGGGGATGTGCGTTTTTTCTCAGCGCAGCCCGTGGACCCGCGTCCGGTGAAACACGACGTCCACTTCGCCGGTCGTCTGCAACACCTCGACCAGCGTGCGGGCCAGGTCGTCCTGCATCGCCGCGTCGTCCCAGATGCTGCGCATGAACTCCGAGAGGACGTAGGGGTTCTCCAGGCGTGAGAGGTGCGTGCCCATCGACGCCTCGACGCTGCGCAATCCACGGCGACGCAGGGTCTCGGCGAGCGTGGATTCGGACGGTCCGGTGATCTGCCTGAGTGCTTCCGGATCTCCGTCAACCTGAGACCACGCGCGGGTCAGCGGATCGCACAGGTTCTCCGCCGGAAGGTCGAGCACGAAGCGGCCGCCGGGTCGCAGGTTGTTCACGATCAACTCGGTCCAGATCTCGATCGACCAACCGATCGTCGTCAGCGGGCACGCCAGGAGCGCATCGAATGTCCCAAAACGCTCGTGGCCGGAAGGCTCGAAGGCCAGGACTTCGAGGTTCTCGTGCTTGCCCCGCGAGGCGAACTCGGCGAGTTCCTCGTCCGGCTCGACGACGACGATGTGTGCCGTCTGGCCGACGATCTGGGAAACCGCGACGATGTGCGCCTGGGTCGGACACGTCAACACCAGGCAGCGGTCGCGCCGGCGGAGGTTCAGCTGCTCGAGGGCATCCTCGAGCCACGGTTGCGGGAGTGACGTCACGCCAGATCGACCCTTTCGCCGACCTGGAAGCCGCGCCTGCCGACCTCGACCTTCGCCGCGGGCCCGAACGGGTCGTGTTCGAAGAACAGGGTCCAGTCCTCCGCCATCGCCCGGTCGAGGGTCCCCCGTTTTTCTTCCATCGTCGTCAGCGGAAAGTTGTCGTAGGCCATCACCCACGGCGTGGGAACGTGGACCGAGGTCGGGATGAGGTCGGCGCAATAGGTCAGATGCCCCTCCGGCCCGTGGATGTGCGGCAGCTGCATCGCCCGGGTGTGGCCGTCGCTCAGGATCAGCTCGATCCCGGGGAGCCACTCCCCAGGCCCGTCGGTCAGCTCGAGAACGCCTTCGCGCAACAGCGCCTCGAAGTTCTCGGGAAGGTAGCTCGCGCGGTCCTTGTCGGTCGGGGATTGCGCCCATTCGAGGTTGGCCTTCTGCACGTAGTAGGTGGCGTTCTCGAAGGTGGGGACGATGGTGTCGCCCATCTTCTTGGTCGCGCCGCCGGCGTGATCGAAGTGCAAGTGCGTCAGCAACACGTCGGTGATGTCCGAGGTCGCGAGTCCACGCTCCGCCAAGCTGCGTTCCAACTCGAGTCGGCTGTGGTCGATCCCGAAGATGTCCGCGCCCTTCGGGTCCCACTTCTGGCCGATCCCGGTGTCGACGAGGATTCTCCTGCCGGATCCGCCCTGTTCCTCGATGAGGAGGGCGCGCAGTGCGAGCCCGATGCGACCGCGTTCGTCGGGTTCGATGTGGCGGGACCAGAGCGCTCGGGGCACGACGCCGAACATCGCACCGCCGTCGAGGGCCATCCATCCCGTCTCGATCGAAGTCAGCTCGTAAGGACCGATCCGCATGCGCGGTATTCTGCCATAATGGGGCGGCCCATTTACGGGTCCGCCGGGCTTGCTTTTGAGCCCCGTCTCTGCGCTAATTTCTGGGGCTTCGGTCAGGTCCGGACGGTCAGGCTCCGGGATCTACGACGAAACGAATGGTCAGGCGTACCACACGTGGGCGGGTGAAGCGGTCCAAGTCCGGATCAGGCCTGGGATCCGTCCTCGGATCAGGTCTCGGCCCGCGTGGACGGGGGTTGTTCGGTCGCATGTTCGGCGGAGGGCCCCACGAACGCTCGACTGCCGAGGAAGCCGTGAGCATCGCGATTGCGAGTGGGAAGGGCGGCACGGGCAAGTCCTTCCTCGCGACGAACCTGGCGGTGGTCCTCTCCGAACTCGAATACGGCGTGACCCTGACGGACTGCGATTTCGGGCTGGCCTGCGATCATTTGCTCCTCGGCGTGGCACCAAAGCGGACCCTCCAGCACCTGCTGACGGGGCAGGCCCAGCTTGCCGACGTCCAGATCCAGACCGAGGCGGGTCCGCTGCTCGTCCCCGGCGGTTCTGGAATCCTCCAGATGGCGGACCTGTCCGACAAGCAGTTGCGAATGCTCGGCTCGATCTTCGGGAAGATCGCCGCCGAGAGCGACGTCCTGCTCCTCGACGTCGGCGCGGGGGTCGCTCCGCAAAACATCCTCACGCTCCTCTGCGCGGACCACATCGTCCTCGTCACGCAGCCCGAGATCGCCGCGCTGACCGACGCCTACGCGGTGATCAAGTGCGCGTCGCAGTTGCGGGAGGACGCCCAGTTCTCCGTCGTCGTGAACCGCGTGACGCTCGCGGGGCAAGGGGAGAGGACTTTCGACAAGCTCGCGCAGGTCGCAATGCGCCACGCGGGAGTAGAGCTGACGTACCTCGGCGAGGTCGGCGAGGATCCCACGGTGACAAGGCGGCGGCTCGGACAGCAACCGCTGGTCGTGTGCGATCCCGAAGGCGAGACCACTCGGGCGATCCGGGCGATCGCCCGGCGCCTGGAAGCGATCGCTGGCCCGCTCGGTCCGCGCACGGTCGACTCGGACAGCTGCATCGAGCAGCGATTCCGAGAGCACCGGCTGTTCCTGAACTGAGGCGTGGTCGAGGTGTTCGTCCCGTTGCGCGCGGACCCGAAGACCCTCCACAAGACGACCGTAGACTTTCTCGTCATCGGTGGCGGGATCCAGGGTGCGTCCATCGCCCGCGAAACGGCGTTGCGCGGTGCGACGGTGTTGCTCGTCGAGAAGGATGACTTCGGTTGTGGTACGAGTTCCCAGAGCTCTCGGCTGATCCACGGTGGGTTGCGCTATCTCGAACACGGACGCATGTCACTCGTCCGCGAAGCGCTGCAGGAACGCGAGCGTCTGCTGAGGCTCGCGCCGCACCTCGTGCGACCGTTGCCAATGCTGATGCCGTTCTACAAGGGCGGCAGTCGGCGACCGTGGATCGTCAAGGCTGGGCTCAAGCTCTACGGCTTGCTCGCGGGCAGCCATTCGCTACCCGGTGCGCGGTCACACGGCGTCGACGACTGTCTCCGGTTGTTCCCCCGGTTGCGCCGGCGTGACCTCCTCGGAGGTTCGGTGTTCTACGACGCGCGCACGACGGATCAGCGCCTGACGATGGCCGTCGTCGAAGCGGCACACGAGGCCGGTGCCAAGATCCTCAATCACGTCGCCGTCGAAGGCGTCGCCGACGGCGGCGTTTGCATGCGAGATGTGCTCACCGATCTGGAGCTTAGCGTGCGGGCCAAGTTCATCGTGAACGCCACGGGTCCTGGGGTCGATCGGGTTCGCAGCTTGCTCGGTGTCGAAGGAAGTGACCTTGTGCGTGTCAGCCGGGGATCCCACGTCGTGTTGGATCCCATGCCGGGCGAGCTTGCGCTGGCGGCCTTCCTGCCGGACAAGAGGATCCAGTTCGTCATCCCGCATGGAGACGGCACGATCTGCGGCACCACGGAGGTGGAATCGGAGATCCGTGAATCCAGGGCAGACGACGCGGCGTTTCCCGACAGCGATCTTCAGTACCTCCTCGGCGCGCTCGAGTACCTCTTCGAGTCCCCGCCGTCTCGCGGCGACGTGCGCTCCGCCTACACGGGTTGGCGCACCCTTCCGACGGGCAAGGGTCCGGCGGGTGGAGCGAATCGCGAGGCGTTCCTGGAGTGCGAGGTGGGCAAGATCGGCACTGTGCATACGGTCGTCGGCGGCAAGCTGACGACGCACCGCTCGTTCGCGGAGCGGGCGATCAACGGACTTCTAGGTCTCCGTTCCCCGTCGCCGTCCCGTGACCAGTATCTCCCTGGTGGTACCGGGCCGCAGGAATTTGGCGACCCGCTCTGGTGGCGGCATGGCGACCGCGCGCCGAAACTGCGCGCTATGGCCGCCGATCGATCGGATCTGCTGGAGCCGATTTGTCCACACCGGGATTTGCTTCGCGTTGAGGCTGCATTCTCCCTGCGCGAGCAGGCTACGATGACTTTCGTCGACCTCATGCGACGACGGCTGTTCCACAGCCAGGGTCCCTGCTTGCACGAAAATTGCCTCGACGCCTGCCACGAGTTGTTCACCGAGTTCAAGCCTGAAGGCGCGTTCGCAGAAGCGACCGCCGACAAGGCCGAACTGATCGAACAGGTCGGGCGCGCCGTCGGAGTCCTCCACCGATTATGAACGAGACGATCCACGCACCGGACTTTCCGTACGACTTCGAGTGGATCAACACGACGCAACCGCTGAGTCTCTTCGACGACCTGCAGGGCTACGTGACCCTCGTGCATTTCTGGACGTCATCGAACGTCAACAGCCATCACGTCTTCGAGACGCTCGGATACCTCGAGCAGAGATTCGCGGACCGCTCGTTCATAGTCGTCGGCGTGCACACGGGAAAGTTCTCCGCCGAGCGCGATCTCGACCATGTGACACAGGCGACCCAGCGCTTTGGATTGCGGCACCCCATCGTGGTGGACGAGGGCGGCGAGATATGGAAGTCCTTCTCGGCGCGGGCGTGGCCGTTTGTCGCCTTGATCGATGCGACGGGACACCTGCGTTTCCAGGGCGCCGGCGAACCAGACCGGGATCGGATGTCGAGTGCGATCGAGTTCCTCCTCGAGGAGGCAGAGGCAGAAGGCGATGAGCCGTATTCCCAACTCAAGTACGACGAGAACGACTCACCCGCCTCGCTCGAGGGGCTCGCGTATCCCACGGGCCTCGCCTGGGACGAAGTTCGCGGCTGCCTTTGGGTCTCGGATTCTGCACGGCACCGTCTCGTCGCGGTCGACCCAAAAACGGGCGAAGTGCAACATGTCGTCGGCTCTAGTGCTCCAGGCGCATCAGACGGCGACTTCGGCACCGCTAGCTTCTTCCATCCCCAAGGACTCCTCGTCATCGGCGATGGGGTCTACGTCGCGGACACGGGCAACCACCTGATCAGGAGAGTCGACCTCGACGAGGGTCGCGTGGACTCGGTTCTCGGAACGGGTCGACCGGTGGTAGATCTCGACGGCGGATGTTCAGGCCTGTCTCAACCGATCAACTCCCCGTGGGATCTCGTGCAGCGCGGCGACGATCTCATGGTCACGATGGCGGGCGGGCATCAGATCTGGCGCGTTGAACTCGACACGATGACGGCGTCACCTTTCACCGGGAACGACACGAAGGGACTGTTCGACGGACCCTCGTACGACGCCTCGCTAGCCCAGCCTGCCGGATTGACGCTGCGCGATGACAGGTTGGTCTTCGTCGACAGTGATTCGAGCTCTCTGCGATGCGTGGATTTCGACACCGGCGAAGTGTCGACCATGATCGAGGGAGGGGTCTACAAGTGGGGGGATTGCGACGGCCCCGAGCCGAAGCTCCAGAATCCTCGCGCGGTCGTGTGGCACGGGGAGGACCTCGTTCTCGCCGACACCATGAACGACAAGATCCGGCGGTATCGGGACGGTCAACTGGAGACGCTGCCGTTCGACGTGTCGCGACCCGAGGGTCTCGCCGTCAACGGCGACACGTTGTACGTCTCGGACACGGGAAACCATCGAATCATCGCGGTCGATCTCTCGACACCCGAAGGCGGACACGAGGTGATGCAGATCACCGGTATCCCGCGGGGTCGGACGGCGTTCGGCAGCGAGTACGACCGCTGCGAGCCTGTCGAGTTGCCGCCGCTCGGAGAAGCGGTGTTTCGCTTCCCGTTGGGATTGCCCACCGATGCGATGCTGCAGTACGACGCCCGGGCCTGCCTCGAAGCCGAGAATATCGAAGGCCTCCCGCTCCTCGTCGACGTCTCCGCGCATCCCGATGTCGAGGAGGACTACTTCATGGCGCGAGGGGTCGCGACGGGAGAGGAAGGCGAGGGGATCGTGCGTCTGCGCCTCGTCTACGCCACTTGTCGGGAACCGGGGCAGGTGTGCCACGTGCACGAACGGCGGCTCGACGTCCCGGTGAAGATCGTGCCGGGCGCGGACGAGCAGGTGGACGTAGTCGTCGCGTCGTGACTACTTGCCGTCGCTGATATCGACCGGGTGTCCGTTCCCTTGCCACCCGGCGAAGCCCGCGTCGAGGTGGTAGACGCACTCGAACCCGAGCTCCTTGAACTTCGGCAGTGATTCGCCGCTGCGGCGACCGGATTGGCAGTGCATGATGTACTTCTTGCTCTTGTCGAGTGCCCCGATCTTTGCGGCGAAGTCGCCGCTCCGGTAGTCGATGTTGATGGCACCTTGGATGTGACCCTTGGCGAACTCGCCGGGGGTGCGGATGTCCAGGATGACCACGGAGTCATCGGCGCCGAGAAGCTTGGCTGCGCCGGCGACGTCGATGTCCTGGATCGCTTCCGCTTCCTTGGCTGGTTTTCCGGCGGGCGTGCCTTTCTCGGGCGGCTTGGAAGGCGTGCCTGAAGCGTACGAGTCCTCTTCCGGGTTGCAGCCGACGAGCGTCGCAGCGGCGAGCAAGAGAACGGGGGCGAGAAAGTTCTTCATGGTGACGCAATCGTAGTCCACCGCCTGATTCGTCTCAACGCCTGGTCCTGTCGAAGCTCGGAACCTCGAGCTGCTCTCCGCTCTTCAACGCGGAGGTGTGGGCGACGATGCCCGGCGCCGTCATCGCGAGGGACTCGTAGAGGTCTACGGTCGGCTCACGGTCGGCGAGCAATGCGTCGATGAACTCGGCCGAGAGGAACACCGCGCTGGTGCCGTGGCCGCTCCCGTGGCGCATGGCTTCCGGCAGCCGGTCCGTCTTCCAGAAGTCAGACACTTTCCAGTCCGATGTGCCTTTGCGGGCGATCGATTTCGCGTTCTTCCGCGCGCCGTGTTGCCGGAGATGCGTCTGTTCGAGCGCCGTTGGGGCGTCGCCGAGCTGTTGAAGCTGCGCTAGCAGCCTCCCGAGCGATCCCGTCTAAAGCCGACTGGCTACGCGTGTCGAAGTCGAGACTGTGTCAACCGGAGAGATCGTCGCCGCTTTTGCTGTAAGCACCGTGGGGTTCAGTCTCTTCATGTTCGGCAAGAAGCAGCAGCGCCTCCCCCAGCTCGTGGCGGGGATGCTCATGATGGCCTCTCCCTTGTTCATACGCGATCCGATCTGGGTTTCGGTCACCGCCGTGGCGATGTTGATCGGTATGCGCGTCGCGATTCAGCACGAGGCCTAGACTGCTCGGATGGTGCCGTCCGGTCGGAGGTGCGCGAACTTCGCGTGGGCGCCGACTGCGATCTTGCCCCAGTCGTCGGCACCGATCATCCGGGCGGGGTTTGTCGACGCGATGCGAGCGAGAGTCCACGGTCCCGCTGTCGGCACCGCGCGAGCGAAGTTCTCGACCGCTGCCTCCATCGTCAGCGCGGACCCGGCTAGTGTCCCGTCCGAATTGCGCACTGCGCCGTCCCGCAACGTGACGGTTTGCGAACCGAGTGCATATTCTCCGTCGGGCATGCCCATCGCCGACACGCTATCCGAGATGAGGACGGTGCGTTCCACGCCGATCGTCTTCACCGCGTGTCTCAGGCGCATCTCGTGGACGTGAATGCCGTCGACGATGAAGCTGCACGACAACGCAGCGTCATCCATGATCCTTCCCGGCATCCCAGGGTTGCGGTGATCGCTCGGACCCATCGCGTTGAAGAGGTGGGTTGCCATCGTCGCGCCAGCGGCCACGCACTCCGCGATTCCGTCTTCGCCGCTGCCGTGACCGAGAGAGACCGAAACTCCGGCGGCGCAAAACTGTGCCACGGCGGCTGCGGCGCCGGGTCGCGAGGGCGAAAGGGTGACGAGTCTGATCGTGCCACGTCCCGCCGCGAGCAGCGACTCGATCTTGTCCTGCGCCGGATCGATCATCGCTTCCGGTGGGTGGGCACCGGCGTTGCTGAGGAACGGCCCCTCGACGTGGATCCCGAGCGGGACGGCGCCGCCTTCGGGTTTCGAGTCAATCCACTCGGCGACAGCGGCGACCTGTTCCACGAGGGATTCGAACGGCGCCGTGATCAGCGTCGGCAGGAACGCCGCCGCGCCGTGCTCCGCGACCGTCTTCGCCACGTGATCGAGGGCTTCGGTGCCGGCCTCGTCCACCGCCCGACCGCCGGCACCGTTGACCTGGAGGTCGACCAGGCCGGGCAAGAGCGCCCCGACGATCCGCTGTGCCCCGGCGTCGCCGTTCGACTTGTCGAATCGCACCGAGCGAATGCGCCCGTCTGCGATTTCGACGAGAGGAGAAGCCGCCACCGCGTGGTCGAGCACGAGCACATCGGGTTGTAGAAGATGAGTGGCCACCTGTGCCGGTCCACACTATGTTCCCCGCGGACTCACGTCGAGTCGGCAGCGGACAAGGCCACATGAAACTCAACCCGTGAAAGTCATCCCGCTCGCGATTGTCGCAGGAGTGGCCGCCGGCGTGCTCAGCGTTGGCCTCGCGACGAGTTCCCCGACGCGCCCCAAGATCTTCGGGGAGGCGTGGTCGATCACGCGATCGGATGGGAAGACGATCACTCCGGATCGTCCGCTCGAACTGCCCAGGAGATACGGCGACTTCGATCTCAACTGCCGCCTCGAGCTCCCTGAGAATGCCGACCTCGACCTGCTCTTCCGCAAAGTCGAACACTGGGGTGAAGGACACCTGCCGCTGTTCCACGCGCGGTTCTCCGGCATCCGCGTGTCGACCCGAAAGGATGGTCCGGGATTCCTCACGCGTGAGCAGGTGCTGTTCGATCCGGACGCCGGTGGCATCCGCGTCAGTCCGGGCCTTCCCACGAGCCTGGAGTTGTCGTGCCGCGGGAATCGCGTGATCCGGGCGAACGTCAACGGCATCGACCTTCCCAACATCACGACCACGGACGACTTCGGCAACCTCGCGCTGGTGTCCCGAAACGGCGTCGCCATCGTGCACGACTTCCAGGTGACGCCCTGGCCCGCGTCTCCGAGCTTCTTGGCCTGGTTCGTCGGGGCCGGTGCGGGCGCGGTGCTCGGTCTACTGCTCGGTGTGTTCGGTGCATCTGCAGTCGCGATAATCTCGTCGCTCCTGGTTTTCGGTGCGGGCGGATTCCTGGCGACCTGGTTGGTCCTGGACAATCTGCTGCCCGCGGTGACCCCGTCGCCGGAGGGCGTGGCATGGGGGGCGCTCTGCCTGTTTCCCGGCGCGCTCGTCCTCGGTTTCAAGGCGCTGAAGTTCGGGCCGAGGTTGGTCGTCGCGTTGCTCGTAGGTGTCGCCGGCGCCGGGGCAGTCCTCGAGATGGCGGCACGAAGCGAGGGCGACAATTTCGCGGTGTTCGAGGACGATCGCCTCGATCTCGTCTTCGGACCGCAGTCCGGCGCGACTCCGTTCCACGCGGTGGCGCGGATGCTGAAGTGCCAGTACACGGCGCACATGCTGACGGCGAATCGATACGACGTCCTGCTCCTCGGCGGCAAGCAGTTCTTCGACTTCAACGACATCGGTGGACACGGCAGGAACGTCAACGCTGCTCTTCCCGTCTTGGTGAAAGCCAAACTCCGATTACCTCCCAAGAAGGAACCGACATGTGCGGCGATCCCGAGTGAACAGCCGAACGCGTACCAGCAATTCGCGTTGTTCGCGGACTACTACAAGGACTACCGACCGAGGGTCGTCGTGCTGGGCTTGAGTGGCGATGAGGACGACGCGCATACGATCCTCCGCGCATCGCCGCGCGAGTTCGCGAAGATCGCGGGGAAGCCCCGCGACAGTTCCGGATCCGTTCTCCTCGACATTTACCGTAGGTCTCGACCGCCAGAGACGAAGCCGCAGACCGTCGATGACCTCCGGGCGACGCTTCAAGACTTGCACGCAGTTTGTCAGTCGGTGGACAGCAAGTTGGTGCTCGCGATCGACAGGAGCCTGTCGAAGGACTTCCAAAAGGTCGCCCTTGCGTTTGCCACAGATCAGAAGGTGCCTTTCGTCACCGGTTTTGCCGTCTACGAAGGACACTACCCGGTCGAGCAACTCGCCGAAGTGGTCGTGCGCGAGCTGATCCGCTGACCGCGGTCTAGGCTGTCGGTTTCGCCGCCGCCCTTGCGCGCTCCGCGCAGGACGGCTTCGCAGATCGTCAGGTTGGTCAGACCCGCCACCGTCATGCTCCCCGTCATCGGGCGGACCAGGTTCTTGCCTCCGTTCAGAGGACCCTGGTAGGCCCAGCCCCACGGCTCGACGAGGCGTCTGGACGAGACCGCGCGCGTGCCACGTTGACCGCCGCTCTCGGCGACGCGATGCTTCTTGTCCTTTCGCTGCGTGGTAAGTGTCAGTCTGATCTTCGGTGCGTCGACCCGCCGTTGATCCATGAGCACGTGCTTGGAGATCGCAAACCACACGGTCGGGGAGATCTCGACACCGCAGAGGTGTGCCGAGTAGAGACCGAGAACGCCATCAGCGTGGTGACTGTGAGAGGGAGCCTGCTCATGACTCGAGCCGAAGGGCACCGGCAACGGCAACGGCAACGGCAGAGCATGGCGATCGCCGCTGTTGTAGAGTCTCATCCGTGCAAACTTACCTGGGCATTGATGCGGGCGGCAGCGGCAGTCGTTGGGCAGTGCTCGACGCAGACGGCTCGTTCCGTTCTAGCGGTGACGATGGACCTTCGATCCAGGTTGCGGAGGTCGGCGCGACCGTTGCGGCGGGGTGCGTGGCGGAGTTGTTGCAGGTCGTCACCGCGCGCGGGGAATTGCCCGTGGAGACGCCGGTCGTCGTCGGGCTGGCCGGAGTCGGGGCAGAGGATGCTCGTCGGGACCTCGAGCGACTGCTCAACACGTCCGATTCTCGCGTGCGTGTCGTAGAGGACACGGTCACGTGCGCGGCGGCGGCGCTGGTGGACGGTCCGGGGGTCGCGGTGTACGCGGGGACGGGATCGTTCGCGGTCGCGCGTGATGCCGAGGGCCGGCTGCACCGCGTGGGCGGTCGGGGCAGCATCGCATCAGACCATGGAAGTGGGTACGGAGTCGCGCGGTCAGCGACCGATGCAGCGCTCCTGGCGGCGGACGGGATGGGGCCGGCCACGGTGCTCGAATCGGTGATGCCCGAAGCGCTCGGAGTGGCCACGATCGAGCTCACGGGCCTCGCGCTGAAGAGGAGTTCGACACAGGCGATCGCACAGTGCTTCCCCGTGGTGGTTCGCGCCGCGGACGCCGGCGATTTGCCGGCGCTCGCCGTACTCCGCGAAGCGGCGTTCGGCCTCGCGCGGCTCGCGCGGGGCGCGGCGGCGCGGGCGAAGCTCGACGTGGCGTCGTGCACGGTCACGTTCGGCGGCGGCACGATGCGCGCGACCACGTACTTCACGTGCGCCGAAGAATCCCTGCGGACTGAGCAGTTCGGCGGGACGATTCGTCCGCTTCCGATGCGCCCGGAGCAGGGCGCGGCATTTCTAGCGCGGGCGTTGGCGTGCCGCGAGGCGCCACTCTGCGGTTGGCTCGATGGCTGAACTCCGCGATTTGCAGATCTCGGGACGGGTCGTGATCTCCGTAGACCTACTGAGCGTGCGCTATTCGCGCTCCGGCGGACCTGGCGGGCAGCACGTCAACAAGACGGAGTCGAAGGCCGACCTGCGGCTCGACCTGGAGAGGTGTGTCGATGTGATCGGGGAGACCCGCGTCGCGAAGATCCGTAAACACCTGAACAACCGTCTCGACGGCGACGAGAACCTTCAAATCGTGAGCTCGGAGCACCGATCGCAATCGATGAATCTGGAAGCAGCACTGGCGCGGATGGAGAAGCTGATCCGCGAGGCCCTGGCTCCGAAGAAAGCGCGCCGCAAGACCAAGCCATCGCGCGCGAGCAAGCAACGCCGCCTCGATGCCAAGAGGCAGCGGAGCCAGGTGAAGAAGCAGCGGCGATCGACTGACGACTAGTCGTGGCTTTCAGGGGCCTTGTTCAGGGGAAGTAGCACTACACAGCCCCACACCCCACCTGAACGCATCGAGACTACTTCTTCGATGCGACCACGAGTCCCCCGAGCACTTCCTTCGCCGCTGCACCAAGAGACGTCGCGCCGCGGTTGTAGTTGCGCAGGATCGCTACGCCGATCTTCGCTTCGAATCGGCTGAGCGACGCCTCGAACGCCGAGTGTTGGGCAGCCGCACCGGCGGAGAGCAGTAGAACGAAGGGGAGTGCGCGCATGGAGGACCCTGGACTCAGTCGGGGAGCCTCGTCGCGGCGATTTTGGGGAAGAACAAGACGTCCCGATTCGTGCGGAGCAGACTCGTCGGGTCGATCGACAGCTGCGCCGGCAGCAACCGCGTGAGTGCGGGCGAACAGCGGGCAGTGATCGCGAGGCTTTTGGCACCGACGCGACCGCGCAGGTGGCCGTCGCCCATGATGTGCGCGTGGCCGACGATCACGATGACGAGCCGGTCCGGGTAGAGTCGCAACACGCGCTTGATGGTCGTCGCCATCAGGGCGTCGCGTTTTTCGAGGGGCAGGCGTGGGGTCGGTTCGAGCGGAAAAGCGTCGAGTCGTCGGTAGCGAGCCTGTTGCAAGAGGGCGCGGAAGAACTCCCGGTCCACCCCGCTGCGCTCCAACCACGACAGGGGCCAGCGTCGTGCGATCCTGCGGCGGAGTTCTTCGAACTCGATCCCGCCCGACATGAACTCCTGCAAGCTCGGGTTGTCCTGGCTGCCGATGGCTTCCATGCCGATGACGGGGCGGAGGCCCTGGTCGCAGATCCAGCCGACGAGCTCGACGATCTGGAAGTGGAGGTCCTGGTCCCGGTGGTGGTCACCGAGGTAGAGAACGCGACTCGACTTCAGCTGTTTCGCGAAGTCCTTCCGGGTGAGCGGGGCGACGAACTGGCTGCCGAGTTCGCGGTAGTGTGCATCGACGTACTGCTTGATATAGGCCGGTCGCCCTGCATTCGGACTGACCCACGAGCTGCACCCACCGGCGGTCGCGGCGGTGAGAACCAGAGCCAGGCAGTCCTTTCTCCTCTCGAGCATGCGTCACCAGTGTACGCGGGAGGCAGAGTGGTTGATTGAAATCGTCGATTTTGGCTTTGGCCTTGTCGCGATCGCGGGCCATCGGATCCACTGCTCAGCATGAGCGAAGATTCCGCGCAACTGAGTGGACGACCGTGTGTCGTGACCGGTGGCGGCACCGGGATTGGCAAGGGCATCGCGTTGTGTCTGGCCCGGGCCGGAGCGGAAGTGGCTGTGCTGGGTCGTCGTCGTGGTCCGTTGGAGGAGACCGCATCGGAGATCCGGGACGGTGGCGGGACAGCCCGCGTGTTCGACGTCGACATCACGGATGCGGAGGCCGTCGCTGGCACGTTCGCGAAAATGGACGAGGCCATGAACCTGGCGGACCGGCTCCATCTACTGGTCAACAACGCGGGCGCGGGCGGGCCGAATGCGTGTGCGATCGATGGCCCGGATACGTGGGACGTGATCCTCCGCACGAATCTCGACGGCGTCTATTTTTGCACGCGAGAGGGTGTGAGGCGGATGCCGGACGGCGCGCGCGTGGTGAACATCTCATCGGTGCTCGGCAAGTTCGGTGTGCCCGGCTACACGGCGTACTGTGCGAGCAAGCACGGTGTGATCGGTTTCACGAAGGCGTTGGCGCTCGAACTCGGGCCGCGCAAGATCACGGCGAACGCGATCTGTCCGGGTTGGGTCGACACGGAGATGGCGCACGAGGGGATCCGGGGAATCGCCACAGCGACGGGCGTTTCCTACGACGAGGCGTTCGACGGCGCGATGGGCCTGGTGCCGCTCGGTCGGATCATGCAGCCCGACGAGATCGGTGGGCTGGTAGCCTACATGGCGAGCGACGCAGCCAGCGGGATGACTGGGCAGGCGGTGAGCCTGTGCGGTGGCTCGACGATGGGCTAACAGAGGTGGGTTGGAAAGGCTGAACTGATGCTCCCCGAACGACATGTCTTCGTTTGCAATCACGGCAAGTCCTGCGCCAAGGTGGGCAGCGCCGAGGTGTACGCGAAGTTCCGGGAGTTGCTGAAGGCCTCCGGCATGAAGCCTCGCGTCGCGGTGACGGGTTGTGGTTCTCTAGGCTTCTGCGATCGCGGCGTGGCCGTGGCGATCTACCCCGAACAGATCTGGTACTCCCGTGTGACGGAGTCCGACGTCGAAGAGATCTGGCGAGAACACGTCTTGAACGGTCGCGTCGTCGAGAGATTGCGAGACGAGATGGACTGCCCCATGCCCGACGACGGCCCGGCCCCCTTCCGGGGCTAGTCCTCGGTTACTTGCCTTCGGCCTCTACCCACTCGGCGACAAAGATGTTGGTGTCGCGCTCCTTGCCCTTGGGGTTGAAGCGGTTGCTCGCGAAGACGATGTGCTTGCCGTCCGGGGAGAACATCGGGAAGCTGTCGAATGACGGATTCGTCGTCACTTGCGTCATGCCTGTCCCGTCTTCGTTCATCATGTAGATGTCGAACATCGTCGCGCCTTTCCGCCCGGGCAGGGCGTCCTTGTTGCTCGCGAACAGAATACGCTTGTTGTCGGGATGCCAGAAGGGCGCGAAGTTCGCCTTGCCATTGTTCGTGATCTGACGGAAGTTCGACCCGTCACGATTCATCAAGGTGATCTCCATCACGGTGGGCTGCACGAGTCCGCGCGCGAGGAGGTCGAAGTAGGTCTTCCGCTCTTTGGCGGTCTTCAGGAATCCCGAGCGCAGCACGATCTTCGTTCCGTCGTGCGAGAAGAACGGGCCACCGTCGTAGCCCGGACGATTCGTCAGGCGACGGACCGACGACCCGTCGGGCTCCATCGTGTAGACCTCGAGATCTCCGTCGCGAACCGATGTGAACACGATGGTCCCCGTGATCGGGCACACCGTCGCCTCGGCATCGTATCCGGGAGTATTCGTGAGGCGCTTCAACTCACTCCCGTCGGGATTGGCAGTGAAGATGTCGAAACTCTTGTAGATCGGCCAGACGTACTTCCCGCGAACGCGCATCACCGACGGCGGGCAGTTCGGACCCGCGAGGTGCGTCGACGCGTAGATGATCCGCTTGTCACCCTGCAAGAAGTAGCTGCAGGTAGTCCGCCCCTTCCCCGTGCTGGCCAGCTTCCTTTCGCCGCTCTCGAGATCGAGAACGAAGATCTGGTCGCACTCGAACTTCCCCTCCTTGTACCGACCGAGTCGGCTCTGAAGGATCAGCTTCTTGCCGTCCCACGACCAATAGGCCTCGGCGTTTTCCCCGCCGAACGTCAGCTGGCGCACGTTGCGGAAAAAGCCCTCGCCCGGGACATCGGCGACTGGCTTGCCGGCCTTGATGACGAGTGGGGTGGTCGGAATGACGGGTTCTGGCTTCGGGGTCGACGAACAACTGGCCACGAGCGAAACGGCGGTGACGAGGACGAGGGATCGGATCATGGAGATAGGCTACGGACGGGTCGGCGAAATCGGTACTGGAAATCGGGTCGCTTCGGCGTCGGAACGCTACCATCCGAGGTCGATGTCGCGGATTCCGATAACCCCTCTGATCCTGCTCGCGATGGTCGCCTCCTGCAAGGGAGTCAGCGAGACAGGTGGGAAGTGGCCCCCCAAGGACTTCGTGCTGGGCGTCCAGTACACGGTCGTCAAGGGCGAGGTGCGCCAGGTCCGGAAGAGCGCGAAGATCTTCGCCGACGGCCTGGTCGTCTACCGTGAAGCCGACACCACTCTACGGAGCCGCGACGGGAAGTTGGAGTTGCCGGTCTACAGTCGGATGTGTGCCTATGGGATGAAGTGGTGGTCCATCCGCGACCTGACGCGACTCCTGCACGACGCGCCGGTTCTCGAACTCGCGGATCCCGCTGCCGTCCCGCCGATCGGTGAGGAAACCCACCTGATCCGGTTTCACGTCACCTACATGGCCAACCATGTCGATGTCGTCGCGCAGAACCAGACCGTCGGACTGCTGAATCGCGTGCTCCGCATCGTCAACACGTTCCTTCCCCCAGGGCACGGAATCACCATGCCGAACATGGCCGGCGAGGAGATGGAACATCACCTACAGGACGTACCGGTTGTCACGGACTCCGTCGCCGGTGCGCTGAAGTTCCACGAAGGCTGGTTGTCGGAGCACGCGACCAACTCCGCCCTGTTGCTCGATACGTTCAGCCTCGCGTGTGCTGCCAAGAACTGGCCTCTCGCGGAGAACTGCGTGACGGTCCTCGCCACTTCGCGCCCCGCCGATGTCGCTGCGCTCCGCGAGATCCTCGCCGATTGCAAAGCGGCTGCCACCGAGAAACCCGGCGACTGAACTCAATGGAAACGCGACACAATTTCCTGACCCTACGACAATGCGCCGTCGTCCTCGCGGGCCTCACCTTGCACGTCGCGATTTCAGCGCCGGCCACCGCGCAGATCTGGGGCGAAGAGGAGGCGCTCAAGGGCTACAAGCGCGACATCGCCCGCAAGCCCTTCAAGTACAACACGCGTGGTTGGATGGTCCTGGCGCGCAGCGGCCAATCGAAGCCATTGCAGATCCTGATGCGGGACTACGGCAAACCCAAGGCCCTCGCGACGCGCACGCTCAGCGCCCTGCTGGTCGCCGACCACGCGCGCTACGCGATCGCCGGTCTGCTCGGCAGCTACTACGACAATTGGACGTGGGAAGACAAGCTCGCCGCGCTCCGTGGCAAGTACAAGAAAAAGACCGACGTCTGGCTCTGGGTTAATACGATCGCTGTCGATGGTCGCGCGGAAGCGATGGCCAGGACCATCTCGATCGTGAAGGACGCGGACGACATCCTGTTGCGCGCGGCGGCGATCGAAGCCATGGCCTGGCGGGAGCGTCGCGAAGTGCTCGGACTGATCCCCGGCGTGATCGCAAAGTTCCCGAAAGCGAAACAGCTGGGCGAGCGGCGACTGTTGGTTGGCGCGTTGTCGAGCGCGATCCTCGCGCACAAGTCGTTTCTCAAGGAAGACGACATGCAAAAGGCCATCCGCGCGTACATCGGGCTTCTTGCGAAGGGCGTCAAGCTCTCCCACAGCGGCAAGATGGTGATCGCCCGATACCTCGCAAAGACGATCGGCAAGGACCGCCGATACATCGAGCCCGAGCCCTGGATCCAGTTGCTCGATCAGGAGTTCGAACCTCCGAAGCGAGCCGGAAACACCGTGACGACGTTGCGCTTCTTCGGTATCGAGGCGGAGGGCGACCGGATCTGCTACCTGGTCGACATGTCGAACTCGATGCTGAAGCCCATCGACCCGGCGCTCCTACCGAAGGGGCCGATCACCGGGAAGAAAAGGAAGCGCAAGAAGGGGCAGCTCCCGACCGAGGACGACATCCCCTGGCACCTCGTCAAGACACGCTTCGATCTCGCCCGCTGGCATCTCAAGATCTCGATGCAGCGGCTCACCAAGGACAAGCGGTTCTGCGTCGTCTGGTTCGGGGACGAGTCGGGACTGTTCAAGGCGACGCCTGGCATGATCAAGGCCAGCCGCACGAACGTGAAGAAGGTCATCAAGGAGCTCGATGGCATCAAGGCCGGGCCCCTGCCGAAGGGTCTCGCCAAGATAGACGCCCCGAACGGCTGGTTGAGAGGGCAGACCAACACGCACGGTGGACTGCGGCGGGCATTCGCGATGCGCGCGAAGGGCTTCGCCGATCGCCATGAGTACGTCGACATGAAAGCCATGGCTCAGGGCTGCGACACGATTTTTCTCCTGTCCGACGGCGCTCCGTCGATCGACGACTTCGTGATTCCGGACAAGGACTACGGCGAGGACAAGGTCGTCGCGGAGCTCGAATACGGACGCGAGATGCCCCGCCCTGCGATCATCATCTACCACGGCCCGATGGATCAGCCGCGATGGTTGCGTCAGGACATCCGGCGCATGAACGTCTTCCGCAAGGTGCAGATCCACTGCATCGGAATCGGCGACGCCGACATCGGTCTGCTTCGTGGCATCGCGTCGGATTCGGAGGGGCAGGTCTACCTCTTCGGCGCGAAGGCGAAGGCATCCGGTCGCCGCCGCAAGTAGCGGGCGGCTATTCGATCGAGGCAAACACGGCGTCGCGCGTGAGTCGGTGACGGGTCCCTGCAGAGGGCGCGCCATCGACCCGACCGGACTCGTCGAGCTTCCCGATTGCGATCTCGAGCACCCACGGGTCGTGACGGAACACCATGCTGTGCAGCGTGGCGAATCTCTGTCCACTCCGCTCGACCTCCGCGAGAGCCTCCCAGGTCTCGCCGACGGACACTTTTTGATCGGCGGTGGAAAGGTCACCCTTCAGCATGTTGCGAATCTGCTCCCAGCGATTCACGGAGTCGCCGATGGTGGGCGATTCTCCCCGCGAGAGGAAGTGGTTGGTCACGATGCAGTACTCGCCGTCTTCGCGGTGCGTGACTCCCTTGACGTCGACCTCGAACACCCGCGCGGGATGGCCCTTCGATTGATCGGGCGTGACGACGCGGGTCAAGTATCCACGCGGCGGGCACGTCCTCTTCAGGATGGCCTCTCCGACTTCGAACGCGGATTCCGCATTCGCCTGCCGCAGTATTCCGCGAGCCGCGGTCGCCGTCGGGTAGGCGCCGGGTCGCGGTGTGCCACCACCGCTGTTACCGAAATGCAGGAACGTGGCGACACCGTGTTCGTTGACGCCCGTGATGGCGCCTACGTAGCCGGGCCACGCGATCGACGCGAACGCGGCGCCGTCCTTTGGGTGTTGGACGATCAGGCAGCAGCTCTCGATCAGGTATGTGCCGGTGATAGGCCAGTCGAAGTTGCGCGCGGTGAGGACGCCTCCGCCTTCGACCTGTTCGCCCGACACCGTGAACCCCGAACACCCCATCTGCGCGACGAGGTCCATGGCGTTCAGGAGCAGCGCGTCCTTCAAGTCGAGATTGCGGTCGAAATCGGGGAGCACCATGTCGAGGTGCTGCTCCTTCACGGCCTTCCACATCGAGGCGAGCTCGACGTGGTAGTGCCGCGGAAATGCGACCATCAGCGGCAGCAGCGTTCGCGCTTGGGCGAGTCGTGACTTTTGGTGGCCGAATCGCGCGGTGAGTTCGCGGCGCATCAGGCCGAGGGCTTCCGCACCGGCGAGAAGACCGTGGGCTCGGCCCCGTTGCTTCGGCGTTCCCCACAGTCGGATCACGCGCAGGCCGTCGTGATCTTCGAGGCGACCGTGTTCGACGGTCTTCTGGACCGCGAACGCCGGTTTCTCTACTTCTGGGGTTTTCTTTGCCGGAGCTCCTTCACTGACAGGCGCGCCTTCGCCGGCGATGGCGACGGCGTGTTCGTCGACGCATGCCGGGATGATCGGGAAAGCCGCGAGGAGAAGGCTGAGTCGCTTCGTCATGTGGTCGACAGGATAGCTGCCTAGGCTCGGAAACGGTTCGTCGCCTTGATGAGCTCGCTTCGGTTCCCTGGTTCGAAGGCAGAATGCCCTGCGTCGTCGACGATCACGAGATCGCTCTCGGGCCAGCGACGGTACAGATCCCATGCCGAGCGCGCCGGGCAGACAACGTCGTAGCGACCTTGCACGGTGACCGTCGGGATGTGACGGATCTTGTCGACGTCGCGGAGCAGCTGATCTTCGGTCTCGAAGAATCCGCCGTGGACGAAGTAGTGGCTTTCGATGCGCGCGAACGCGACGGCGAAGTCATCCGATCCGGTCTCCGCGATCTTCTTCTCGTCCTGGTAGAGCAGGCTCGTGCTGCCCTCCCAGATCGACCATGCGCGTGCCGCTTCGACGCGGGTCGCCTCGTCGTCACTCGTGAGTCGTCTGTAGTACGCGCTCATCAGATCCCCGCGTTCGACTTCGGGGATCGGCTCGAGATACTTCTCCCACGCGTCCGGGTAGATGTGGCTCGCGCCATCCTGATAGAACCAGAGCAACTCCCTGCGTCGCAGCATGAAGATGCCGCGCAGGACGAGTTCGGTGACGCGTTCCGGGTGCTTCTGAGCGTAGCTCAGGCTCAGCGTGCTGCCCCACGAACCGCCGAACACCAACCACTGATCGATACCAAGGTGTTCGCGAATGCTCTCGATGTCGCCGACGAGATGCCAGGTCGTGTTGTCCCGCAGGCTCGCGTAAGGCTTGCTGCGCTTGCACCCGCGTTGGTCGAAGAGGACGATCCGGTACGCCTCGGGGTCGAAGAAGCGCCGGTAGTCTTCGCCTGCGCCGCCGCCCGGTCCCCCGTGCACGAACACCGCTGGCTTGCCGTCGGGATTGCCGCACTGCTCGTAGTAGATCTCGTGGTGGTCGTCCACGGCGAGGAGACCGTGGTCGTAAGGTTCGATGTTGGGGTAGAGGGGACGGAGTTCTTCGCGTGGCGCGCTCAGACTCAACGTGTGGGTGACCGGCATGGCGGGAGTATAGGCGTGCCACTTGTCCCGCGCATCCGCCGATGACCCCATGACCCATCCAGATGTCCGTGGATTGCAGCCGGCGTCGACTGTTTGGAAGATGCCCGGATGAAATGCTCCCTCCCACTGATTCTCCTGCTTGGCAGCCTTTGCACGACGAGTGGCGAGTGGTAACGGTCGCACCTGGCCGGCTTACGTGACAGCTACTCCAGCTTGGCGTCTGCGTCAGTGAGGTCGATTTTCAGAGGGTTGGCGGTTCCCGGTGAAGCACCTCATGCGCAATCTCCCGTACACGTGCGACCGTCATGCCACACCGCGGAGCTTCCCAACCGTAGCAGGAGAGAGGACTGTCGTGCTCGGTGCTCGACGCCGCAGGTCACACAGGGGCATGCGAGCCGGGTCGCCGTCAGCCCAGCTTCGGAGTGCCCTTCGAGTCCTTGAGCGAGAGAACCGGGACGTCTCCGAGCGGACGTGATTGCGAGCGTGCACTCGCAGCGGGTTCGACTTCGAGCAACTGTTCGAGCGCCTCCTTGGCACTGTCGAAGTCTCCTCGCACCTTGCGCTCTTCGTCGCGCGCCTCACTGAGACTCTCTTGCGCCGCGCGGACGGCTTCGACCGCCTGCTCGAGTGAGCTGCGCTGGTCGAGGTAGGCGCTCCATCGGCGCTCGACCTCGGTGCCGCGTTTGGCCTTGCCCTTTCGCTTGGCGGGCTTGCCGGCGGATCGGACCTTCTTCGGGGGTCTTTTCGACTTCCTGGCTTTTTTTCGTGCTGCCATGGACGGGATCGTGGCCGTGGCCACGAACAGTCAAGGGCCGTGATTCCATCGTCGGAAACTCACGTGGGGACGGGCTCCAGCCTCCACCCGTGGCTCGAGACTACCCCTCTTCGACCGAGCGCACGTAGTCCGTCATCAAGTGCCACTGCAGGTGCAGGTCGTGTTGCGTCACGTCGAGCGGTTTCTTGAAGAAGCAGGACAGGTGCTTCATCGGGCCGGTGTCGCCGCGCCGCTTCGCGAGGTCCGCGAGCCGGACCATGTCGAGCACGATCGGTGCGGCGAGGATCGCGTCGCAGCCCTGCCACGTGAACTGCATCGACATCTTGTAGCCCAGGAAACCCTGGAAGTGGATGAAGTCCCACGCGGTCTTCAGGTCGTTTAGCGAAGGCACGTAGTCGATGCCCACATGCGTGTGCAGTGGATAGCCGAGGATCTTGCTCAGCAGCAGGTCCTTGCTCTCGACCTTGGACGACTTGTTCTCGTGGTCGGCGAGCACCACGCCGTCGCGGTCGCCGAGGATGTTGTAGCCCTGCCAGGTCAGCACCTGCAGGTTTCGATACTTGAACATCGGCGCGAGGCTGGACTTGACCAGCGTCTCGCCGGTCTTCCCATCCGAGCCCATGTACGGGGCGCCCGTGTCGTCGAACGTCTCGCGGATACCACCGATGAGCGCGGCGTTCGAGGGCGTGAAGTGAATGAACGGGAGACCCAGCGACGCGGCGACGTAGGCGTAGATCGCCGACGGTCGCACCGCCGTCGTCTTGTTGTCCGCGATGATCTTCTCGAAGCCTTTGCGGGTTTCGTGCTGTCTGGTGATCTTGAGCTTCGGTTCGGTCGAAGTCAGGTTCACGCAGACGCAGCGCTTGAGCTTGTTGCGCCGCATGAAGTCGCGGATGTCCTTCTTGAGCCGGACGACTTCCGTCTTCAGTGTCGTCGACGAGGGCGACCTGCCAGCCATGCGGAGAATCGTCTTCCCCGCGTTGACGAGGCAGCCGCGCCGCACGTTCTTGTCGATTCTCGTCAGGTCCGTCTTGAGTGAGCGGAGCAGCGGATACGGAATGGTGCCGGTGTTCTCGTAAATCTCTTCCGCCGCTTCGACGATCGATCCGTCGCGAATCTCGTGGCCGCCGAACACGAGGCCTGGGACTCCTTGCAGCCCGATCTTGGAGAGTCCGGGTGTCTCGGTCAGCAGCCCCTGGGTCCCGACCTTGCCTTTCGCGATGGCTCGCGCGCCGACGATCATCGTCGTCGACAATCCGCCCATCGCGCCGAATATCCACACGCCGAGCTTGTCACGGGGCGCAGCGGGAGTGTTTGAACGCTTTCGAGATGCCATGCGAGGGTCGGGCTAATCGGAGGGTCTGGCCGATCAGGACGGAGGACTGTCGCAAAACCTGTCCGGATCAGCGACCAGGAACCTGGGAAAACCTCTATTCGAAACAGACCTTCGTGGCCCGAAACCCCAGGGATCGTGGATCGCCCCCCTTCATCGCAGGAGGAAGCTCGAAGTTCACACGAAGCGCGATCTCGATCTCCTGGTCCCGGGGGATCCGATCGGGCAGCGGAAAGTGGAAGGTCTGCCACTCCGTCGAGAGGCTGGAGCACCCGATCTGCAGCCCGTCGACCCGCACAGCGAGGACCTGTTCGTCCCCGGGGATGCTGCCCGCGGCTTCGATGACGAGTTTCCGGTTCGAATCCTTCGGAGCGAACAGGCGCACCGTCGCCTCTCGCTCCGCCCAGCGGAATACGGAGGAGCCGTCGATCTCCTGGGGGTGCCACCCTCGGGCGAGACCCCGCTCGTCCACGCCCATCTCGATGCGCTTTCGCCGGTATTGCGGGTCCTGATGGACCTGCTCGAGGATGGCCAGGGTTTCGGACGCGGTGCGTTCCCACGTGAATGTGCCGGCTTGGGTGAGGCCTCGTGCGGCCAGATCCTCCTGCCGCTCGGGGCTCGACAAGATCTCTTCCATGTGCTTGCAGAGGTTCTCGTCGTCGAATGGGTCGTCGATGTAGGACACCGCGTCGCCGCCGACCTCGGGGATCGATGACACGCGGGATGTCACGACCGGAGTACCGCAGCTCATCGCTTCGATCACCGGCAGTCCGAAGCCCTCGTAGATCGTCGGGAAAACGAAGATGGTCGAAGCGTTGTAGAGCTGCACGAGCTCCTGGTCGGTGACGAATCCGGTGAAGTAGACCGAGTCCTTGAGTCCCCGTCGGTCGATCTCCTCGTACACGTCCGAGTTCTTCCAGCCCGATCCGCCCGCGATGATCAGGACCGGCTTGAACTTCCCGCGCGAGACCAACGCGTCGTACGCGCGGATCAGGGTCGCGAGGTTCTTGCGGGGTTCGACCGAACCCACGTAGAGGATGGTCTGGTCCGGTTCGCCGATGTCCTTCCGGATCCGGCCAGGCAACTGGCAACCGTGGATCTTCTGAAACATCGGGTCGGCCGCTTCGTGCGTGACGCTGATCCAGTCCGCGGGGACGCCCATCTTCTCTACCATCTCCTTCTTCGAGAAGTGAGAGACGGTCACCATGTGGTCGGCATTCGACACGGCGCGGGCAAAGCTCACCTCGCAGTGGTCGACGTTCTCCTGCGTGCTGAACTCAGGGTGGACCCGGAACGAGATGTCGTGGTAGACGCAGACGAGGCGTTGGTAGTTTCGTTGCGGGACGCTGTGGAACGGGCTGAAGTACACGTCGGGCTCGCCGCCCATGATCTCGCCCTTGTCCGCGGCGCTGGCCTTCTCCCACAAGCGCTGGATGACCCGCTTGGGCACGCGCCGGCGGGCGATCTTGAAGTTGGCCTGTTGCGGGCAGAACGCGGCTTCGTAGTTCGGCGGAAAGCAGTCCCAGACGAACGGGTAGAGGAGAAATTCGTTCGTCTTGTCGACCCGCGCCATCGCCGCGACGAGCGAATGGGCGTACGAACCGAGTCCGGTCTTGGCCTCTGCGGTCCGGGACACGTCGATTCCGATGAGCATCACGGGAGAGTGTGCCCGCTCGCATGTGGAAAGCCAGCACAGACGCGGACACCACGTGCTTGCCGCAGACGGCCGAGGTTGATATCAAGTGACGATGAAACTCGCGCTGGTCTCCCCCCTGCCTCCCCTCGGGAGCCCTGCGGCGGGGCTGGTGGTGGACCTGTTGCCGCACCTGGGGGATCACGCGGAGCTTCGGCTATTGCCGCACGCGCCCGAGCAGGCTGACCGTGAGCGATTCGACTCGACGCCGATCGATCCTTGCGCGGACCTGCCGCACCTGCTTGCGACGGGCGCCGTGGACCTGCCCGTGTATTTCGTCGCGGATGATCTGCTGCACGCACATCAAGTTCGGTTCGTCCGGGAGTTTCCGGGACTGCTCGTCCTTCTCACGCCCGGCGTGCACCGGATCCTCGCTGCATTGACCGAGGAGTCGGGTGATCTCGACGCCTATCGGGAGCTGTTGGTCGAAGAGCACGGCGAAACGGCGCGGGGCTGGCCGGAACGGTTTCTCTGGCGTTCGGATCGCGAACGCCTCCGTGACCGGTTGCCGCTGGCGGGTGTCTTGTGCCGGCGCAGCCTCGGCGTGTTGGCACCCTCGGGCGTCGCCGGTCTTCTGCGGGGCCGATGTGCAGACGTGCCGATCGATGACCTCCCATCGTTTGACGACCCCAGCGCGATCGCCGCGAAGATCCTCGAGATCGCGCGCCGCGTGATCGCGCGGCCCCGCGCGGTCACCGAGCTGCCCCAGCCGAGCTGGCCGTCGGTAGATGTCGTGATCGTGAGCTACAACAGCCGCCGTATCATCGCTCCCGCGCTGCGTTCCATCGTGGATCAGGACTATCCCAATCTCACGTGCACGGTTGTCGACAGTGCTTCCACGGACGGGACGGCGCAACACGTTCGCGATGAGTTCCCGGAGGTCGACGTCGTCGCCTCACCGACGAACGTGGGGTTCTCTGGCGGCAACAACATCGCCTTCGCTCGCAGCAAGGCGAAGTACGTCGTGCTCTTCAACCAGGACGCGGTCGCGCGCAGGGACTTTGTCCGCGAGCTCGTGCGCGTCGCTGAGCGTGATGACAACGTCGGAGCCGTAGGTGCGAAGATGTTGATGATGCGATGTCCCACGATACTGAACTCGACGGGCGTCATCATGAACGAGGGCGGGTTCGCCGTGGACCGATGCATCGGGGACAAGGACGTGGACCCCTCCCCGGTTCCCGACAGGGTGTTCGCCGCTTGTGGCGGCGCGAAGCTCGTGCGAACCGATCTGCTCCAGAAGCTCGGGGGCTTCGACCCTTCTTTCTTCATGTACTGCGAAGACGTCGACCTCTGCTGGCGGTTGCGCCTGGCGGGGAAGGAGATCCTGTACGCGCCGCTGGCGGTCGTGTACCACGACTGGCACGGGGATCTGGATGGCGACGCCGAGCCTCAGAGCAAGGAAGAGATCGATGCGAGGACGCGGCGTCGTCGAATGCTGTGCGAGCGCAACCGCATGCAGTGCGTGATCAAGAACTACTCGTTTGGAACGATGCTGCGCACTCTTCTTCGGCTGCGACGCTACGACAAGATCCGGTACCGACATCTCGATCATGCCATCGCCAACGGGATCGACGCCGACGCTGCAAGGCTCGCGCGAGGCGCGATCAAGGAAGCCAATCGCTGGTGCGTCTTGCACTTCTTCTCGATTCTCCGGCGGCGTTTCCGCAGCCGGGCATGCCGGCGGGTCTCGGACGAGGACGTGACGGCGTACATCGATCCAGGCGTGGGCGAGCCACATCACGTCGGGGACCTCTTCATCGTGAACGATCGCCACTCCGCGCAGTCCACGGCGCGGCTGCAGATGGGACTAAACGATCACCGGGCGCTCGGTTCCGGATGGCATCCCCTCGAACAGGTGCCGGGAGAGGAGTCGGGCGCTCGCTGGTGCAAAAGGCGCGCATGGCTCTACATCGACGCCGAGACTCCGTCGAGGAAGCTGATGCTGCGACTCGGTCGTGGCGCGATCGAACCGAATCTGCACGTCAAAGTCGGCGCGCAGGATCTCGGTCGACATTCCGTGGAACACGGAGACCTGCACGTCATCGAGATCGATCTCCCGATCGCGCAGGATCCCGCGAAGGCGATCGAGATCGAACTCCGATGTGACGCCTTCCGGCCGAGTGACATCGCAGACTCCGACGATCGGCGGGAATTGGGCGTGCGTGTCGCCGAGGTATGGCTAGAGTCGGGGTTTTGAGACGCAAGAAGACGATCTTCGCGCTGACGCTCCTTCTCGCCGGAGTCGGTGGGTTGTGGATCGCGGGACCGCCGCCACTCGAGACCGGGGTCTACGTGCAACGGGTCACGACGGATGGCGCGACGATCGCGAAGGTAGATGAGCACGCCCGCCGACTGACGGTGAGGATCTGGGCGGAAGGGGACGGGGCGAATCCGATCGTGGTGTCGGAGGACGCGGTCGTCGTCGAGCACGCGATCCGGGTGGACGGACTTCGTCAGGGGACGCGCTACGAGTTCGTGCTCGAAGCAGACGGCGTGCGGGTGGACGAAGGTACGTTTCGCACCGCACCGGTCGGCGACGACGTGCCCGTACGCTTCGCCGCGGTGGGTGATTCTGGACAGTTGCCGTGGTGGTACAACATGCACCGCATGGGGTGGAGCCGGATCCGTCCCGCACTGGCGTGGACGTCCACGTCGCAGCAGTGGCACGTCGCCGAGTGGATCGACGCGCAGGACCTGCACTTCTTCGTGCACCTCGGGGACATCGTCTACTGGCGTCAGTTGCGGGACGCGCACGAGGAAGCGTTTTTCCGCCCGTTCGCGGCGATGTTGCGGGACACGCCGCTCTACGCGTTGATAGGCAACCACGACGTGCCGCGAGACGGTGGGCCGCCGCCGTTCGAGAATCTGTTCCACAACCCGTCGCCGAAGGGTGTTGGTCGACCCAATCGCAACTTCACGGCAGCCTGGGGTTCCGTGCGGCTCATCGGGCTCGACGTAGTCGATCCGGACTGGGAGAAGGGTCCGGTTCGCGGGTGGTTGGAGAAGACACTCTCGGCGGCGACCGAACCCTGGATCGTCGTCGCGACACACACGCCGTGCTTCACGGCGTACCAGAAACGGACGGAGGCTCCCGCGCTTCGCGATGTGCTGTATCCGTTGCTCGCGAAGCACGGTGTCGACCTCGTGATGTCCGGTGACGATCATCACTTTGTCCGCTTCAAGCCCTCATCGCCGGACGGCCCGATCCAGGTCGTCGTCGGCGCAGGAGGCAAGAGTCTCTACGAAGTAAAGCAGCATGACACGCGGGTGGCTGCGAGTGCGAGCACGTGGAGCTTCCTGTTCGTGGAGGCTGCAGGGATGCGGTTGGATGTTCGGGTGATGGGTGCAGCGGGAGACGAATCTCTCCTGGACGGATTCACGATCGATCGGACGAAAGGAGCACTTCCCACGACGATCAGTGCCGGTCGTCGTGCGCGCATCGAGAGGCTCCGGAAGTGAAGCTAGCTCGCCGAATCGTGCTGGTCGTCCTGGGCTTCTTGCTTCTCACGTTTGTCAGCCTGTGGATCGCTGGACCGACTCCGGTGTCCTTGGGCCCGTACGTGCAGAACGTCACTTCCACCTCCGCGGACATCTGTTGGTTCGACGAGGTGCCGCGGCCCATCGAGGTGACCGTGGTCGGGCTGAAACCAGTCAAGATCCATGAGAGGTCGGATGACGCGAAATCGGCCCACCGCGTGCGCTTCGACGGATTCGAACCGGGCACGTCGTACCACTACGAAGTCAACTCAGCGGACGGTGAGGCACTCGGCAAGGGTTCGTTCACTACGCCGCCCGTCGACCGCGCGAAGTCCTTCACGTTCACCGCCGTCGGAGACTCGGGAAAGGTGCCGCGCTGGTTGAAGATGCGCGACTTCGGGTGGGAACGGCTCCGAGGCGTCTTCCCGCGGACGGCGCAGTGGGATGTCGGCGAGTGGATGGCGGTGAAGAATCCGGACCTCTTCGTGCACCTCGGCGACATCATCTACTCCCACGACCAGCTGCCTGCCTACAAGGAGGCGTTCTTCCGACCGTTCGAAGCCGTGCTCAGCCACACCACGTTGGTGGCGACCCTGGGGAATCACGACATGCACACGTGGGAGCACCCGGAGTTCTTTCGGGTGTTCCACACGCCGAAGCCGCTGGACCCGAAGCAGAAGTACAAGGACTTCTCACACACGTTCACCTGGGGCTCGGTGCGCTTCCTCGTGCTCGACGCGTTTTGGCAGACGTGGGAGCCTGGCTCCGAGATGCGCCAGTGGCTCGAGGAGATTCTGGGCGCGAAGAGCCATCCGCGGACGATCGTGATCATGCACACTCCCGCGTATTCGGACGAGGCGGGACTCGCCGAGAACGAGTTGCTCCAGAAGAGGCTGTGGCCGTTGTTCGTGCAGGCGAAGGTCGCCCTCGTCATCTCGGGCGATTCGCACAGCTACCAGCGCTTCAAACCGATCGGCGGCGTGACCCAGGTCGTGGTCGGCACCGGGGGCAAGAGTATTCGACCGGTAGCGGCGCGCCGGCTCGCGCACAAGGAGGAGCGATTCGGATTCCTGCTGGTGAAGGTGACCGGGACGCGGATCGAAGGCGAGTTCTGGGCGAGCGGCGAGACGCCTCTCGATCGGTTCGACATCCCCGAGTAGGGAATCTACTTCTTCTCGAACGTAGCGGTGAACCCCACGACGGGGTCGTCGGTGCTGATGGTCGAGTGCACCACCGCGCGCTGGATCGAACCGTCCGCGGCGAGGTGCATGACGGTGCGCATGTTCGTGGGCTGCCCCTGGTAGATGTCCGACCACGTCGACACGAACTTCCCTTCCGTCGCGATCGAGTTGACATCCATCATCGGCGCGCTCCGGACTGGCAGCACCTTCCCCGTCACGCGGTACGTACCCGCCATCGTACGGATCTTCAGGGGCTTCGTGTTCGGCATGAACACGGCCACCGTCTCGATGCGTGGTAGCCGCGAAGCATCAGCACGCCGGGTCCATTGTCGCCCGGGAACTCGATCACGATGTCCTCTTGCACGAAGTGACCGCCGAGCACGCGGCGCGTGTGGGTGCGTCCGGTCCATGGCATCGCCTCGCCAACGAGAGTGCGGGCAGCAATTGCATGGTGGTCTCCCTACTTCGCGCCGATCAGTCCTTCGAGGCTGTTCGACACCGTCGTATTTCCCTTGTTCGACTTGTAGTCGATGTTCGCGGTCTGGCAGTAGAACTTCACTCCGATCAACGGGATGTGCGGCGGAACGGGCAGCGCGCCCGTCCCGACGCCACCGGTCACCGTCATCAACTGCAGGATGCGTGGCTCTACCCGGAGGTAGCACCCGGGCATTCCGGCGCTGCTCAGGTCCGCGGGCAGCTTGACGTTCAACCAGTCCGTATTGGAGAGTCCGATCATCATGATGCAGGGGCCGGACGTGACGACGTTCGTCACCCGCAACGGCAGAACCTCCCCGAACCACGGCAGTCCGATAGCCGTCAGCGCGGGCGTGCCGACACTGCCCGCGCAGCCCGCGCCGAAATTGCGGACGCTCGGTCTTGCGCTGGTCTTGTATTCCCACGTGCCGGCGAGCGTGCTGCTCCCACCGAACATGATCATGCGCGCCCCGATGAAGTCGTAGACCATGTCGTGGTCACGGCGGTTCGGGGGCATCGTCTTTGGCGCGCGCTTGAGCCATGTCGAGCCGTTCCACTCCCACAAGTCGCTGTTCGCGCCGAAGAGAACGACGCGGTTGCGGTAGAGGTCGGTCGTCAACGTCACGTCGTAACGCGCTGGGGGGCTCGCCGCTGGCTTGAGGAGTTTCCAGTCCGTGCCGTCGAACAGCCACGTGTCGTTCGGCAGGTTGGGATAGCCGCTGAAGACGATGATTCCCTTGGTCACGGGGTCGTACGCCGCGCAGTGCGCGATCCGCACCGTCGGAGACGTATTGGTGCTGTGCCTCGCCCAGTTCTTGCCGTCCCAGTCCCAGGTGTCGTTGAGGTAGGTACTGGAGCCGGCGTTGCCGCCGAACATCACGACGCGGCTGCGCTTGACGTCCCAAGTCAGTGTGTGCGACTTGCGCGCCGTGGGAACCGTCGTCGGCTTGATCTGCAGCCAGGTCTTGCCATCGTACTCCCAGGTGTCGGACTTGATCGTCCCGTTGGCGTCGCCACCGAAGAGCACGGTGCGCCCCCGTGCCAGATCGTACGCGAGGACGTGGCCGTCGCGTCCCGGCGGAGAGGCGGTCGGCGCCATCTTCGTCCAGGTCTTGCCGTCGTATTCCCACGTGTCGGCGAGCGACCGGGACGTGCTGTCCCAGCCGCCGAACATCACGACGCGATTGCGGATGATGTCGAACGTCATCGCGTGACCGAAGCGCGGGGTCGGACTCGCCGTCGGCTTGAGCAGCGTCCAGTTCGCCTGGCAGCGAAGGTCGGTTTGGGGGGCGAGGAACGCCGCGGCGAGCAGGGTTGCGGACACGGGGCGGGTGAGGATGCGCATGGTCGCGGCACTATAGGGCAAGTTCGGGTCGCCGAAGATGGGCACGAGAAGGTTCTGGGGCTGATCCTGGACCGGCGGTATGGTCACGAGCTGGTGCCCGCGCAAGGCGTGACTTGTCAGCGAGATGAGTGCAACAAACGGTCAGACATTGGATCCGGAACTTCGGTTTTCCCTCGTCGTTCCCATCCACAACGAGGTAGAGAACATCGACAGCCTGCTCGACGAGATCGAGACGGTGCTGGCGCCGGTCGGCCCGTTCGAGGTGCTGTTGATGGACGACGCGTCCTCCGACGGAAGCCGCAAGGCGATGGACGCGTGGAAGCGTGAGCACGACGCAGATTGGCTGCGCATCCTGTGCCTGGACAAGCAGTCCGGCCAGAGCGGTGCGCTGCTCGCCGGACTCGAGAAGACCCGCGCCAACCTGGTGTGCACGATGGACGGGGACATGCAGAACGACCCCAGGGATCTCATCTTGATGCTCGAAGCGCTGCAGGACAAGGACGTGGCCGGCGTGACCGGCGTCCGCGCAAACCGCAAGGACACGTTCGTCCGCCGCGTGAGTTCGCGGATCGGCAACTTCGTGCGCAACACGGTCACCAGCGACCAGGTCACGGACTCCGCCTGCGGCATCAAGATGTTCCGCCGCGACTACTGGCTGATGGTGCCGCGGTTCAACGGCATGCACCGGTTCATGCCGACGCTGGTGCGGTACACCGGAGGCAACGTCCTCGAGATTCCGGTCAACCACCGGCCGCGGGTGGCGGGGAAGGCGAAGTACGGCATCGGCAACCGCGCGATGCGTGGGTTCAAGGATTGTCTCGCGGTGCGTTGGTACCGCAGCCGGTTGTTGCAATACCGGGTCAAGGAGGAGCGCTGATGTTGGCTGAAGTCCTGCAGGAATCCGAGAGCATCTGGACGCGCTTGTTCACATCCGACTTCTGGACAGGCGAACTCTGGACCGCGGCGTTCTGGAATCAGGAGGTTGCCCAGTCCTCGAGCATTACCCTCTGGTTGCTGTGCGTGGGGCTCTTCGGCCAGGCGATGTTCTTCAGCCGGTTCCTTGTCCAGTGGATGGTCAGTGAAAGGGCCAAGAAGAGCGTGTTCCCGATGGCGTTCTGGTACCTGAGCTTGTCGGGTGGCACGATCCTGTTTATTTACGCGTACCAGCGAAATGATCCCGTGATCATGCTCGGACAGGCGGTGGGCCTCATCGTCTACACGCGCAACGTCATCCTGCGCCGACGCGAGGTCGAAGTCGTCGAAGACTAGATGCGCGCCGCCCTCGCTCTCCTCGTTCTCGCGATACTCTCGTTCCTGCCGTTCTTCAACTTCCCCGAGTGGCGGGGCACGGAAGCGCGGCGCGTGCAGATCGCGGCGGAGATGGTCGAGAGCGGTGACTACATCGTGCCGCGGCTCTGGGAGGAAGAGACCTACGCGAAGCCGCCGTTCTACTACTGGGTTCTCGCGGGCAGCTTCCATGTCTTTGGTGTGAAGCCGTGGAGTGCGCGCCTGCCGTCCGTGCTCGCGTTCTGGTTGCTCGCGGTGGTGGCGTTCCACTTCCTCCGCCGTTGGCACGACCGGACGACCGCCCGCCTCGGCGCCGGCGCCGTGTTGGTGTCGCCGATCGTCATGCACGACGTGCCGTTCGCGGAGATCGATCCGATGTTCGCCGTGCTGACCGTGCTCTCGATGCTGTGCTTGTCGGACGGGGTCTTCGAACGCAATCGATTGCGGCTGATCCTCGCTGGATTACTCGGCGGGCTCGCGGTGATGACGAAGGGACCGCCGTACCTGATGTTCTTCCTCGGACCGTTCGTCCTGTGGTGGAAGCACAACCGCCTCCGCGGAATCGTCTGGTACCTCCCGCAGGTGATCGCCCTGTATGTCGCCTACAAGCTCGTCCTCGACTCGGTCGGGCCCGCGGACGACGTGAGTCAGGTCGCCGTGCAGGAGACCGTGGGTCGGCTGAAGTTCTGGGAGTGGCAATCGCTCAAGGGCATCCCTGGCCACATCGTCGGATCGGTGCTCGTCATCGGGCTACCGTTCAGCCCCTGGATCTTGAAGTGGTTTCGTGAGACGAGATTGGTGAGCTGCCGAAGGACCGCGCGGCAGAACTTCCTCGTGTGGGGTGCGCTCGGCGCCGCGGTCGTGCTCCTGTTCTCGAAGGACCGGGCCACGCGCTACATGCTGCCCGCGGTGCCGATGCTCCTGCTGGGCCTGGCGCCGCTGGCAGCGCAGTGGCTGCGCGACGAGCAGCCGCCACCGGATTGGGTTCGTCGCGCGCTCTCCGTCGTCGGGGTCGTCGCCGGTCTGGGAGTGGTTGCCGTCGCGTGGGTTCCGCATCCCTACCCCGGCACGACATTCCTGGCGTTGATCGCGCTGGGGTGCGTCGTTCTCGTGATCCACAGCAAGGGGCAGCTCGTGCGCTTCGCCGTCATCATGCCGCTCATCATCGCGTGGACCGCGTTCCCCGATCGCGTGCGGTACGCGGAGACGACCGACGACTTCGTTCCGGCACGGGCATCGGTCTTGGCGCGGGAGCTGTCGTCTCGCGGCATCGAGGAAATCACGACGAACGGCCACGTCGGGACCGCGATGCTGCTCCACACGCGCGAAGAACTCGAAGGCGGGTTTGGCAAACATCTGCGCGTCGTGGGCGACTACGAACAGCGGCGTGAGACGAAGGGCCGCTACGTCATCGTCGTGGATCGGGGAAGGTCCGAGCTTCGTCGGTTGCCCGGGTACCGGGATGTCCTGCGCGTACAATTGAATCGCAAGAAGTCCCTTTCCCTGCGAGAGAAAAAGTGAAGCGCGTGTGCCTCGTGCGCTTGTCGGCGATGGGCGACGTCGTGCAGTCCCTCGGGGCCGCGCAGGCACTGCTCGCGGCGCGGCCCGACCTCGAACTCCACTTTGTCACGCAGTCGCCATTCGCGCCGCTGCTCCAGGGGATGGGGTTCGCGTCCGTCGTCGCCCACGATCGGGGCGGCGGTCTGTCTGGATTGCGTCGAACCCGCGCCGCGCTGCGTGCGCTGGCTCCCGATTGCGTTGTCGACCTTCAAGGGAACTGGAAGAGTGCGGCGGTCTGCCGACTCTCGGGAGGGCCGGTTCGCATCGGCGCGATCGGCGACCATCGCCGCGAACCGTCGAGTGCGCTGCTTCTGAATCGTCGCGTCGCGATGGACGCGCCCGTCCACCCCGCGGCGATCGCGCACGAGTTGCTGCGCCAGTTGGAACCTGACTTGCCTCTGGCGCGCGCGCGACTCGCAGTCAGCGAAGAAGAGGTCGGCGAGGCAACTCGATCCGTGGAGTCCCTGGACATCGACCCGTCGCGTCCGTTCACCGTGATGATCATGTCGGATTCCCGGGACATCCGCGCGTGGCCGACTCAGTCGATGGAGCGCCATGCCGCGAGCGTGTCGACGCCGGTGCTCTGGCTGCGCGGACCCGGCGAGGTCGACGTGCCGGTTCCCTCGGACGCCCAAGCGATCGCGCACGGGCCGGGTGAGCTCCGTCGGCTCGTCGCGCTCGGTGCGTTGGTCCGGCGGGCTGGTGGCCGCGTGCTCGGCCCGGACATCGGTCCGGTCCACGTGCTCAACGCCGCCGGTGCGGAGACGGTGGTGTTCTTCGGACCCCAGGATCCGGACCGGACCGCGCCGCCGGGCGCCACAATCGTCACGCGGTCGGATGGCCCGGCGTGTGTTCCGTGCCGGCGGCGGCGGTGCACGCACTCCGACGGACCGGTGTGCATGGACTTCACGGGGACGTGAAAACTATGAAAACTGTCCCCGGGACAGTAATGATGGTCGCCCCGATGCTCGAGACCTTCCCCAACCCCAGCCCGCAGCGCGACTACGTGATCGAATTCCGTTGCCCGGAATTTACGTGCGTGTGCCCCAAGACCGGCCAGCCGGACTTCGCCACGATCCACTTCAGGTACGTCGCCGACGCCCTGTGCGTCGAACTCAAGTCCCTGAAACTGTACTTGTGGCAGTATCGGGAGGTTGGCTCCTTCCACGAGGCTGTCGTCAACCAGATCCTCGACGATCTGGTTGCTCTGGTGGAGCCCCGATTCATGGAGGTCGTGGGGGAGTTCAACGTGCGCGGCGGAATCTACACGAAAGTTTCAGTTCGACACGGCGATCTTCCCGCCTGGTGACAAGAACCAGCGGTAGGATTCTTTCTGCCCCGCAGTTCTCGGATCTACCTCCCAGTGTCATGCGCAAGATTCTGCTCGTCGCCTGCGTTTTACCTTTCGTCATCGGGGTGAACACCGATGCCAACTCCGTAGGCAAGGGTATTTTCCCCAACACCTCCGTCCTCGTGGGGGCCAAGATGATCCAGGTCGGGAGTCTCACGCGGGTGGCGAGTAGTTCGTGCGGGGGAAATCCAGGGGTCTCGGTGTGCCACCGGAAGACGCCGTTCTTGACCAAGGTCGCCGTCTCGATGAACGATTTGATCCTCGCCAAGAACGGTTCGACGACCGTCACGGTCACGGCGACGAACCCCGGCGTGCCGACGGTGCGCGGCGGCTTTTGTGCCGACCTCACGCTCGGCGCCCTGGTTGCAGGGACGGACACGCAGATCAACACCGGGGGCACCGCGATCACGCACAAGCTCTTCACGACGCGGTTCTGGACGTTCGGCATCAAGGCCGGCACCAAGACCGGACTCGGCGAGTTCTACGTCGTCGGGAACTGCGTGAACGGCAACGGGCGGGCGGACGGGGCCGACGAATGGGGGTTCCACAGCAGCAAGATCCTCGCCACCGACTCGACGCCGGTGCGCATGTACACCAACGCGGATGGCGTGACGTCGACAGGTCCTGGTTGCGATGACGGCCACGGCAACCAGTCGGTCTTCGGCTGCCCGAACCCGCCGACCGTCGGCAACTCGAACTTCAGGTTCGAAGGGTTCGGCTTGCCGCCGAGCAGCCTGTTCTTCTTCATGCTCAGCGTCGGGGGACCGACTCCCAAGATCGACATGACCGCTTTGGGTGCGCCTGGTTGCTTCCTCCGCACGAGTCTGCAGATCGAGGCGCTCGGGCCGACGTCCGGCGGTGACGCCGTGAGGGGCGAGGGCAAGGTGATTCTCCCGGGCCCGATTCCGAACGACCCAAACCTGCGTGGCCTCGTGATCTACGCACAGCTCGGCGCGCTGGACAAGAATCCCAAGCGTACGTTCCCGTGGATCGTTACCAACGGTCTCAAGATCGTTATCAACTAGCCCGCCCGGGCGAAATGACGGGGGGCAGCAGCCAACCATCTCCCCCGCGGGGGTGGTATCTTGGGCGTGCCTCCATGCCTGCCTGTGGACCGTGAACTGGGCTTGCGTCCAGCAACGGTCCCCGGCACCACACTCCCTCAACCAACCCATCCACTGGTGAAACGCCGTACAATTATCCTCATCGCTGCCGTTCCCCTCGTTCTATTGGTGGGGGAGGGTCTGATGTCCAAGGAAATAGGCATCCTCCCCTTCACGGCCCAGGGTCCAATCGGAAATGTCGGCGCGTTGACGCGCGACGCGGCCAAGTCTTGCGGCCAGTGCCACGTGAACCAGCACCGTGGCGTGACCGTGACGGTGAAACCCACCACCCGGACTGTCCTCGCTGGGCAGACTACGGCGATCACGATCAGTGGCACGTCGACCGTGAACCCCACCCAGAGCACAGGGGGATTCACCGCCGACGTCACCAGTGGAACACTGATCCCCGGCACTTCCACGAAAATCGATACAGCGGGCAAGGCCATCACGCATCGCGGTCGGCGCAACCGCTCCTGGACGTTCAACTGGAGAGCACCGACGGCGCCGGGTCTGACCGAGCTCTACACCGTCGTCAACTGCGCCAACAACGACCAACCGCTCGCACTCCCAGCGGGTGATTCGTGGGGGTTCCACGGCGCCAGCCCGACCGCTGTGAAAAGCACGCCCGTCCGTCTCTACACGTAACGCTGCGACGGGAGTCAAGCCCACAGGCGAGAGCTGCCCGGACGGCTTCGGCAACTACTCGGTCCTCGGCGCCAAGACGGTTCCGACCAGTGGTGCCCCTCTCATCCTCGAGGCGTTCGGCATGGCACCGAGCGCGCCCATGCTGATCATGTTCAGCATCGGCGGCAACGTGCCCCCCTTCGACCTCAAGCCGCTCGGCGCGCCGGGCTGTCTCCTCCGCACGGCGATCCAGATCGAGGCCGTCGTCGCAACCGGCGGGGGCGACGCGTCCCGCGCCGAGGGATCATTCACGCTGCCGATACCGATCCCGGCAAACACGTCGAAGGGTCTCGTCTTCGCAGCCCAGTTCGGATTCATTGACACCAATTCGAAGCGTGTGTTCCCGTTCACGGTGACGAACGGCGTCGAGTGCACCGTGCAATAGCCGCTACGGCAGCGGATACGCCGTGCACAACTCGAGCACGCGGCCCCGGAACGACCCAGGGTTCTCGCCTCGGATCATGCCGGTGAGGATCTCGGCGAGGGTGTCCATCGCGTCCAGGCCCATGCCCCGGGTCGTCGCCGCGGCGGTTCCGACGCGGATCCCGCTCGTGACGAATGGCGTCTGGGGGTCGTTCGGGACGAGGTTCTTGTTGAGTGAAATCCCCGCGACGATGCCCATGTCTTCCACCGCGGCTCCGGTGACGTCCTCTTCGCGGAGATCGACGAGCACCATGTGGCTGTCGGTGCCGCCGGTGACGATGTTCAAGCCGCCCTCAGCCAGGCGTTGAGCCAGGCGGGCTGCATTCTCCCTGACGCTCTTCGCGTAGAGATGGAACGGCTTTTCGAGAGTCTCGCCAAACGCCACGGCCTTGCCCGCGATCTGGTGCATCAACGGGCCGCCCTGGCCCCCCGGGAACACGGACGAGTTGACCCTCTTGGCGAATTCCTCGGTGGTCAGGATCATGCCGCCGCGGGGGCCACGCAGCGTCTTGTGGGTCGTCATCGTAAGCACGTCCGCGTGACCGACCGGTGATGGCATCTCGCCGACCGCCATCAAGCCGGCCGGATGGGCGATGTCCGCCATCAGGATCGCGTCGAACTCCTTTGCGATCGCAGCCATCTCGGCATAGTCGATGCTCCGCGGGTAGCTGCTCGCGCCGGCGATCAGGACCTTCGGCTGATGCTCTCGCACGACGTCGCGGACCTCCTCGTAGCGAATCAACCCGGTCGACTCGTCGACGCCGTAGTGTGCTGCCTCGAAAATGCGCCCCGTGTGGCTCCTCTTGTAGCCGTGGCTCAAGTGGCCGCCGGCGCTGAGTTGCATGCCGACGATCCGACCGCCGGCGCCGGCCAGCGCCTCGAGGACTTCGAGATTCGCGCTGGTGCCGGAGTGCGGTTGGACATTGGCGTTCGCCATCCCGGGGAAGAGCTTCAGGGCGCGTTCCTGCGCGATGTTCTCGATCTGGTCGGCGATCTCGCAGCCCCCGTAGTAACGGGCTCCCGGGTACCCCTCAGCGTACTTGTCCGTGATGATGCTGGCGCAGGCCTCCCGCACCGAGGGCGTGCTGTGGTTCTCGGAGGCGATCAGGGAGATCGTCTCGGTCTGGCGGCGTTCTTCTGCGTCTAGCAACTCGGCGACGACGGAATCGGAGTCGTGAAGGCTCATTGTTGTGTTGGATCGAAGGAGGCCGGTAGATTAGCGATCCGGTTCCGCCTAGAAAGCGGCTTTTCCTGAACGCCTTTTCTCGAGAGAGACCCCTGACCAACTCCCCGAAGAAGCATGGCCACGATGGCTCGGCGTGGTCGATCACCGACGCTGCGGAGACCTACCAGGTGGACGCCTGGGGCGGCGGCTATTTTGGCATCGACTCGGCGGGACACGTCAAAGTCACGCCAGCGGGACCCGATGGTCGTGGCGTGGACCTACACGAACTCGTCGTCGACCTGCAGCGCCGCGGATTGCAGCTCCCCGTGCTCGTGCGGTTCTCCGAGATCCTCGAGCACCGCCTGAAGGTGATAAACGGCGCATTCGCACAGGCGATCGAGGAGTACGGCTATCGGGGGAGCTACCGGATGGTCTACCCGATCAAGGTCAACCAGCAGTGCGACATCCTGGAGGAACTCTTGGGGTTCGGGCGACCCTGGGACATGGGGCTCGAGGCGGGTAGCAAGCCGGAGCTGCTGGTTGCGCTGGCATACATGGATCAGCCGGATGGCGTGATCGTGTGCAACGGATTCAAGGACGCGGCCTACATCGAGACGGCGTTGCTCGCCCAGGAGCTGGGCCGGCATCCAATCCTGGTCGTCGACCGGTTCGATGAGTTCGAACTGATCATGCGGATCGGCAAGCAGCTCGACGTGGTGCCGAGCATCGGATTGCGGGCGCGACTCTCGAGCAAGGGCGCGGGACGGTGGAACGACTCCGGCGGCGAGAAGTCCAAGTTTGGGCTGAGCGCGACCGAGATCGTGATGATCGCCAACAAGTTGCGCGAAGACGACATGTTCGGCTGCCTCGAACTCCTGCACTTCCACATCGGCAGCCAGATCACTGAGATCCGCGCGATCAAGGACGCCCTGCGCGAGTCCGTGCGGTTCTTCGTCGAACTGTACAAGATGGGGGCGGGGCTCCGGTATCTCGACGTTGGTGGTGGTCTGGGCGTCGACTACGACGGATCCAAGAACCGCTCGTCGTCTTCGATCAACTACACGGTTCAGGAGTACGCCAACGACGTCGTCGATGCCGTGTTGCAGGTCTGCGATGAAGTTGACGTGCCACACCCGCAGATCATGAGCGAATCCGGTCGGGCGCTCAGCGCCTACCACAGCGTACTGATCTTCGACGTCCTCGGCACCAACCAGATCCAGATCGCCAATCCCCCGGCTTCGAGTTCCGGGAGCGAGGTCCAGACAGTCCGCGCGATGTGCGAAGCGTGGGAAGGCGTCACGATCGAGAACTTCCGCGAGACCTACCACGACGCGTTGCAGCTCAAGGAGGAAGCGCAGCACCTCTTCAATCTCGGGTTCCTGGACCTCAAGGGGCGTTCCGAGGCGGAGGATCTCTTCTGGGCGATTTGTCTCCGCGTGCGTCAGTTCGCGCGGGGGATGGAGTTCCCGCCGCCGGAGTTCGCGGGTCTGGAGCGGGCCCTCGCCGATACGTACTTCTGCAACTTCTCGATCTTCCAGTCGGTGCCGGATAGCTGGGCGATCGACCAGCTGTTCCCGGTGATGCCTGTTCATCGATTGGACGAGCGCCCGACCCGGCTCGGCACCCTCGCAGACCTCACATGCGACAGCGATGGGAAGGTTTCGCGCTTCGTCAATCGCGGGGTGGAGAAGGTGACTCTCGAGCTGCACTCACTCAACGGTCGGCCCTACTTCCTCGCGATGTTTCTGGTCGGTGCGTATCAGGAGACCCTGGGCGATCTGCACAATCTCTTCGGCGACACGACCGCAGTGCACGTCACTCTCGACGAGGAGCATGGCTACAGCATCGACAACGTTGTCCAGGGAGACACGATCGACGAGGTGCTCGCCTACGTGCAGTACGGCAAGCGCGATCTATTGCGCCGGGTGCGGCGTGCCGGCGAGGAAGCCGTGCGCCGCGGTTCGCTGAAGATGGAGCGGTCTGCATGGCTGTTGCGCCGGTTCGAGGAAGGACTGATGGGCTACACGTACCTGTCGCGGGAGGACAGCGTGCCGCGGCCCGAGGCGGGGGAAGACGAAGGCTTGGCGGGCTAGCAGTCGTCGTTGACTTGCAGCTTCTGTACGATCTCGAGCATGGCCTGACTCTGGCGTGAGCCATACTCCCCGAGATCCTTCTTGAGCTTGGCTCGCGTCGTGCTGCGGGTGCGCGTGTTTTGCATCTTCTCGAATGCCGCGCGGGCATCTTCCTCGTTGTCGATACCGGCCTTCCCCGTGGAGAGATCGTTGCCGGTCAACGCGGTGTGGACGTCTCGCAGATCGAAGGACCCCTTTAGCTTGGGGTGGTACGTCGCGTTCTTGATCAGGACGTCCAGGGCGAGCGGGTCCATCTGCAAGAGGCTTCGGACCTCCTCCTTGACGGGGCGGAGGTCCTCCATGATCTGCCGCAGCGATGGCTCGAGTCTTCGGGACCAGGTCACGACCGTGCCGACGTCGTCGATGCACTGCGCGAACGACTTGACGAACGCCTGACGGGGATCTTCGGTGCCGTCGGACACGAACGAGCGATACTCGACGTCGCCGTTCTCCTGTAGGATCCGTGCGCTCCACTGGAAAGGGACGTGCTGCCAGGGCCGGCTGTGCTCGAAGCGCGGCAGGACGTGAAGAGCGAGTTGGGTGGAGACGACGCAGAGCGGGTAGACGATCGTGTCGAATTCCTCCGCGAGGAGCTCCTCGACGACGAGATCGTTCGCGGCAAAGCTCTTCAGAACGCGTTTTTGGACATCCGTCAGTCTCTCGGTTCCGGGGTCGATCTGATCGATGGTTTCGATGCCGAGCTGGTGGAGTTCGGATTCCTGGCCAGGCGTGAGATCAGGGAACTCGAGCAGGGGATTCTCCGGTGCGAGCTTGCGGCACTGGGCGGCGTAGCAGCACGGAATCGGATTGAGGCACCAGGTTCCAGTCGGCAGCTCGAGCGTAGTCTCGTCGTCGAGGATGATCTGGAAGTTGTCGATGTAGTCCTCGATGCGACGCTTCCGCTTGCGGGCCTTCTTGGTGACATCCGCGTTCTTGAAGATCTCGTGGACAGGAAAGTCCTTGCTGCCGTCGTGCCTGAACTCGGCGTCCAGGTGAAGGAGGCTCGCGCTGCGCACCGTGTAACCTGCGCCTTCGATGCCCCACATCTGAAGTGCGACGTCCATGACGTGTCTGGGCTTGACCTTGGTGCCGGACTTCACTTCGAAGATGTCGATCGTCTTCTCGCCTCCACTCGGCAACACGACGTCGCATCGGATCTCTACGCCGTTGCGGGTGAACGCGGCGTCGAAGATCGCGACCCCACTGTCGCCCTGCAGCGCTTCGAGGGTTCTGGTCGCGGCCGTCGCGTGGTCTTTCCCTTCGATGCGTTCGCCTCGCGGAAACCCATCCCACGCCATCTCGGTGAGACTCTGGCCTATCTCCGCGAGAGACTTGCGCATCTCGTTGGGCTTGGGAATGGAGCCTGGATCGTGGAACTCTTGATAGAGCCTCTTTGCGCACTGCATACCGGCCGCGAACAGGGTCTTGTCCAGGCGGTGGTACTGCGTTACCTGATTATCTGAATCGGTCACGTTACCGCGGCTTTCTAGTGGAGGCGCTGGGCTTCATTGTGGTGCTGGGGGGCACGGGCACCCATCATCCCCGACGCATTCTGTAGAGGACGAGGAACACCAACCCGATTACGCCACCGATGATAAGCGGCATCTCGAGTTTGTCCGAGAGTTCTTTTCGGCCCCGCGGTGGACTCGCGATCTCCAGTGTTGCGGCGGATTTCCGGTAGATGGGGAATGCGTCGAAGTCCTTTAGACTCGCGCGGTAGCTGAATCGCACGGTTTTGCCCCCCGTTGGGATGACGAACTCCAGGACCTGGGCGAGTTCTCCCGCTTCGGAATGAGCCACCTTGAGCCGGCTCACGATTGCCGGGTGCGCGTGCTCGCCAACGGTGCCGATCTCGAGATCCTCGATGACGTAGCGAAACGCAGTCGAGGCGCTCTTGGACTGGGCGGTCTCGCGCACCTCCTTCAGCGTCCCTGGAGTCATCGCGGGTTCACCGTCCTCGCGGTGGATCGTCAGGCAGCGACCGTCGAACCCTTCTTTCAGCCATTGGTCCACGTCGCCGAACCGATCGATTCGCGTCGGAATCAGCCGAGTCGCGACGTCTCTCGGCAACTTGTCGCGGAGGAGGCGGTGCTCGTCCGGGGTCATCTGACGCCAACCCGCAGGTAAGACAAAGGAGTACGCCTGCAGCGGGTCGACGAACTTCGCCTCCTGCGGCGCCCAGGAGAGGATCAGCAGCGTGGCTAGGCCCAGCATTGGGCCTTGTCTAGCGCGCTGGACTAGCTGGGGCTACAGGATTCCCAGGACGTGCTCAGCTGTTGGCTGATTGCAGTCGGGATTCCTCGGTCACGAGCGGCAGCGTGAACCAGAACACCGAGCCATCTCCGGATTCGATCGCCCGGTAGCCGATGCTCCCGTGCATGAGCTCCACGAGCTTCTTGGACAGGTAGAGGCCGATGCCGCTGCTGTCGACGCGGGGTTCGTGGCGTTCGAACTTGCTGAACTTCGTGAACAGCCTGTCCCGCAGCTCCACGGGAATGCTCTGACCCTGGTCCTCGACTTCGATGATGATCGACTTCAGACTCGGCCAGGCGCGTATCGTGATCGTCGTGCCCGAGGGCGTGTGTTTCACGGCGTTGCTCACGAGGTTGAAGAGGACCTGCATGAGGCGCGCGGAATCGGCCATCACTTCGATATTCGGATTCAAGTCGACGACCTCGAGGATCATCGCGCGAGCCGTGGCGATGATCTCCATGGACCGTTGGGCGTCCCGCAGCATCTGGCCGAGGTTGCACGGCTCGATCTGCATGTTGATGTGTCCGGCTTTGATCGCCGAGGCGTCGAGCATGTCGTTCACGACGAACATCATGTGCCTGGCGGCGGTCGATGCCTGGGCCATGAACTCCTGCTTCTCTTCAGGAGTCATCATCTCTTTGTTGTCAATCATGATCTCCAGGGAGGCGATGATCGACGTGAGCGGTGTGCGGAGTTCGTGGACGGTGTTCGAGATGACCTCGTCCTTGCGTCGGATGCTGCTCTCCGATTGTCGATCCTGCTGCTTGAGTCGGGCGTTGAAGAAGTCGCGTTCCGAGTTGGCCGTGTCGACGATGCACGTGATCTCGCGCAGTAGATCGGCAGGTGTCTGCACGAGCTTCGGCGAGAGGCTCTGCTTCGCGATGAGTTGATCTTGCAGTCGTTCGAGCGGACGGACCGTGGTGATCATCAGGAGGGCAATCGCGAGGAGTCCGGCGGCGATGGAGATCGCGACTGCCAACCACGTGTCCGAACCCTGAACTTCGGGATACTTCAGTGCGGACTCCGTGACCAGAAGCCCGAGAACGAGTCGATCGTCGTTATGGATCGGAGCGAAGGTCTGGACGATCTGGGCCCCGTTCCGTTCGAAAACCCCGGTTTGCACCGCGTGAGTGCGGTGCGCTCGATGGCCGGCGTTGGGGAGAGCCACCGGCGTGCCGTACGGACGGGGTAGTCCGTCGCGAATCGCCTCCTGAACGATGATCGCCCGATCGTCCTGGTAGGTGAGGGAGTAGATGGCCAGACCGTTTTCGGAGTGCTTCAACAGACGCTGCAGCGCGCCGAGGACTCGCTCGCGTGACTTTGCCAGTTTGGGCAGAAACTGGTCGTGAACGAGCTCGCTGCCCAACGTGTCGGCGAGTTGCCCCGCCTGCGCCCGACAGGAATCCAGATGCTGGGATCGGATCTGCTCCCTGGTCTGAGATGCACCGATGCCGTGTACGACGAAGCCGGTGCCCGTCACCAGGAGCATGCTGAACAGGATGAGCTTGCGTGTGAGACTCAAACGGGCTGTTGGCAAAAAGGACGAGTGACCAAGGAATCGACACAATTTCCGGTACCGCTTGAGGCGATGCAGTGAGGTTGACTCGGTCCTTCACGATGTCGCGGCGTCATGGGGCGCAGCGTGGATGCGAAGGTCGGGGTTCGTGGCCTGAAATCGCAGGGACGCCACGCGGCGAGTGAGTATTCTACCTATCCCATCGCAAGGGCGTTCCCATGAACTATCGCGTCATCCTCGGTCTCCTGTTCTTGTTCCCATCGTGCTCGACCGTTTCGAACTCGACATCACAAGGGCGGTTCGAGACCATCGTTCTCGGAGTCGCGCAGGATGGCGGTGTTCCCCACGTCGGGTGCAGCAAGCCGTGTTGCGTCGACGCGCGGCGAAGTGGACGGCGACTCTATCCGGCGTGCTTGGCGATTCACGATCGTGAGAATGGTCGCCTCTGCCTGATCGAGTGCACGCCACGGATCGAGCCACAGCTCGCGATGTTGCACGCGATAGCCGGCATCGAGGGGCGGGGACGCAAGCCAGTGGACGCGGTCATGCTCACGCACGCGCACATGGGGCACTACCTCGGTCTCGCACAGTTCGGCAAGGAGGTCGCAGCGACGGACAAGCTGCCGGTGTTCGTCAGTCCGCGTTTCGCGGCGTACCTGCGCAAGAACGGGCCGTGGAAGCTGATGGTGGAGAACAAGAACATCGTGATTCACGAGATCGAGCCTGGGACGGCGTTTTCGCCGATCCCGGGGATCCGGGTGACACCGATTCCCGTGCCGCATCGAGACGAATACTCGGACACCATGGCGTTCCAGATCCGTGGTCCAAACAAGTCGGTTTTGTTCGTGCCAGATGTCGACTCGTGGAAGAAGAAGCCGGGCTTGCTCCGGCGCCTGGTCGAGGGGATGGACATCGCGTACCTGGACGCGACGTTCTACGACGGGAGTGAGTTGCCCGACCGCATCATGGCGCTCGTGCAGCACCCCTTTATAACCGAGACGATGGCAGCGCTCCGCGACGACGCGGCGGCACGACCCGGTCGCTTCCGCTTCATCCACCTCAACCACACGAACCCGGCTCTGCACGACTCGGGGATCCGGCGCGAGATCGAAGCTGCCGGCTTTCGTATCGCGAAGCAGGGCGAGCGGGTCGGACTCTAGCCGGCTAGTCGAAACTCAGACGGTGGTGGGGCAGGCGGCGAAGGGGATGGGAGGCATTGGGCAGTTCATCGCGTCGGCGATGGCGCGGAGGAGTTCGGCCTCGATGGTGGTGCACGCGAAGAGCAGAATCAGCCTCTTCGTGCTCCCCAAGGCCAGTCATGCAGGGCCGATCAGTCCAGGCGTTCCAGTTCGAACAGGTTCGCGTCCGAGCTATCGGCCAAAAACACCCCGCCTCCACAGTTCGTGAAGCTCTTGGCCAGGTGACGGCGGTACCAGGCACCAGAACGCAGGTGCACGTTGCCGTCCGTGACCGCTTGATCACAGTTCTCTTCCCAGTCCTGAATGGTGAGAGCTTCCAGGTAAAGGACGCCCCGGGTGAGTCGGCCGAGGTTGGCGATTGCATCGCGGCATTCGGAGTCCGTCAGGTACTGGAGAACGCCCTGGCACACCACGAGGTCGGCCTTGCCGCGTCCACGGTACGTGGCGACGGATCCGTTCTTCCACCCGAACTCCTCACAGAGGTATGGGCTGACCTCGACGCCGGTGTACTTTGCGTCGGGGTAGTGCACGAGAATGGCTTCGCGCCAGAAGCCGAGTCCGCAGCCCATGTCCAGCACGTTGCGTACCGGCTGACCGATGTGCTTCAGGTAGGAGCAGACGAATTCGGCGAGCTGTAGCGTGATCGTTAACGACGCAACCCGTGTCTTGGGGTTGCGATAGAAGCGGTCGTAGTAGTCCTGATCGAACGTCGGAGAATCGGCCATGCGGCGGCGGATCATACGCGTATGTGCGGGGGCGAAACACCGCGCGTACTTTTCGGCGAAAAGCGTTCCATCGAGATCGTCTTGGGTCGGCGGGGTCGGCGTGGTCGGCGGGGTCCGTGTGGTAGACTCTGCGGCCTCGATTCCCCCTTCCGACCCAGGAGAGCCCCTCGATGAAGAGTCCCATTACCCTCGTCTGCGTAGCCGCGTCGGTTCTGTCAGCGTCTCTGTCCGCGCAAGTCACGATCGTCAAAGGCGTGGCGCCGAATGGATTCGTTCGTTCGATGAACAACAACAACAACAGCTTCGCCTTGACCCCCGATGGGGCGATCTGGGCCGTGGTGTACGTTGTCGACAACGCTGGCGCGAACGGTCACCTCGAGCTTCGCCGCTCCCTGACCCACGGCAACATCTGGCTGAGCGGCACCTATCCGCTTCCCAACAACACATCGCACAACAACCACCACAACAACTCGGGTTGCATCGTCGCCGGTCGCGACGGCGACAAGCTCCACGTGACGTGGGGGGATCGGACAGCGAATGCCTCGTACTGGTCAGCGATGTACCAGGTCTTCAACACGAACACATTGAAGTGGGTGGGTACCCCGAAGTTGCTGGCCAAGGGATACGGGGCGAACAACCAGTTCTGGCCTGTCGACATCGCGATGACGGCGAAGGGCACGCTGGCCGTTTGCATCTCCGGCCACCGAAGTGGTGGTCTCGGCCTCGGAGCATGGGACTGCGGTCTTGCCGTCAAGCCACGCGGTGGGTCGTTCAACACGACACTGCTCAACCTCCGCAACGGCGGGGCGTCCTACTCGCAAAACGCGAGCATCGTCAGCGTGGACGAGACCATCCACTGCTGCATGAAGAACAGCACCGGCGGTTACGGAATCTGCTACCGAGCGTACGACACCGAGGGCAAGAAGTGGAATCAGGCTTCGCAGGTCTTCGTGGGGCCCAACAACAACGCCGGCATCGCTGCGGGCAACAAGAGCGTGATTGCGGCAGACCGCGACGGTGGCCTCTACGTGATCTACTGCACCGGGAATAGCTCCGCGCCACGGACGCTCCGACTGGCCTACGCCGCACCCGGCAAGGGTGGGTCCAACGTCGACTGGAAGGACTTCCACATCATCAAGAACACCCAGACGATTGGGACGAACTACCGGAAGGCCGCAGCCGGCAAGTACGGCTACCCCCAGATCCAGGGTGGCAACTCGAACACCTTCAACTACACCCTCGCGAGCGCGGCTGGCGGCAACATATACGCCGTCTACAGCAAGTCGTTCGAGACGTTCGCGAGTCTCTACGTCCAGAGCTTCAACAAGGGGAGTTCCGTTCTACCCGAGGTCAAGATCAGTGGGACCACGAAGCCCTACTCGTTCGAGTGGATCACGGGCCTTCGCAACGGCGATCACAGTTACTCGGCATCCTGGTTGTCGTTCGGAAAGACGGACGCGCCGTCTCCGAACAACGGGACGTACCCGAACGGCCAGGTGGACTTCTGGCGACTCGGGAGCAACTCGATCGCGCGTTCCGTGGCGTTGGGGACCGGTTGCCAGGGCAAGCTCGCCAAGCGTCCCCGGGTGCACGCGTACGACACCCTTCCCACGCTGGGCACGACCTTCAAGATTCAACTCGATCGCTTCCCGGCGAGTGCCAACTTCTTCCTCGCGATTGGCACCTCGATGTTGCTGCCACCGCTCAACCTCGGCTTCATGTTGTCGCCGACGTGTGACCTGAACAACACGTTCCCGCTCATCGTTCCGCTTCAGGTGCCTTCGTCCGGTGTCATGACCGTTCCGTGGAACGTGCCGAACGACCCCAAGCTCATCGGTGCTCGCGTCTATGTCCAGTGCCTCGTGATTTCGCCGGGATCGACCCCTGGCAACGCCGTGACGACAAATTCGCTCTGCGTAATTCTCGGTACCTGAGCGTAATCTCGCAGGAAACGCCTGCGGGTCTTCTTTCCCAGCGGGAGTCGCCTAGAATCCAGACGGAGGCAATCCCATGGCAATCTCAATTCGTCTTTCCCTCGTTGCCGCTGCCACTCTGACCACAGTGGTCGGTGCGCAATTGTCTGGGCCGCCGACGATCATAAAGGGCACGGCGCCCGGTGGCGACGTGCGTTCGATGAGCAACAACCAGAATTCGCTGGCGTCGCTCGCGGATGGGTCGCTCGCCGCGGTCATCTACAAACAGTCGACGGCGACGACTGGTGGGCATCTCGCTCTCGGGATCTCTACCGACTTCATGAAGTGGACGTTCTATCCGTTGCCGCACAACACCGGGCACCGGGTGCACGAGTGGGAGTCCGGCGTTTTGTGCGCTGGCCACAAGTGTGACGTTCTGCATGTCGGTTGGTCGGACCGGTCCGTGGGTGGTGTGTACCACTCGGCCTGGTATCAGACGTTCAGTACGTCGACTCGCAAATGGGTTGGTGCGCCGGTCAGGATTGCCGCCGCCAACGCCAGCCTCAAGCAGTCCGTGCAGGTCCGGGACATCACTGTCACGCCGCTCGACACGGTCGCGATTGCGTACGGTGTCGGTGCGACCGGTGGCCTTGGCATGGGTGCTGACGAGTGCGCTATCAGGATCAGGAAGAAAGGTCAGTCCTCGTTCAGCGCGCAGTACGCCATGCGCAGCGGCGGGCTCAGCTGGTCTCGCGAGGCATCGATCGTCGCATCCGGAGAGGTGATCCACTGCGCGTTCAAGAATCAGAAGGGCGTAGGCGGCATCGCGTACCGATCGTTCGACACCACCACGCTGAAGTGGCAGCAGGCGTCCCAGGTCATGGTCGGCCCCAACAACAACGGGACCAGGGGCATCGACGGGATCAACGCCGGCAACAAGGCGTTGATCTCCAAGGATACGGAAGGTGGCCTCTACATCATGTACGTCACAGGCTCGGCGGGGGGGCTGAAGAGCAACAACAAGATGCGCATGGCCTACGCCAAGCCCGGTACGGGGAGCAAGAACGCCGACTGGAAGGACCTGGAGGTCATGCCGCACACGACGACGTTGGGGAAGAACCCGCGAAGCGTCGGCAAGACCGATCCGTCCTACCCGATGATGCAGGGTGGCGATACTTCCTGCACGTACTACACGCTCGCGCCTGGTTTCCAGGGATCGATGATTGTCGTCTACAGCAAGCCGTGGGAGGACTTCCAGAACAATTACCTCCAGATCTGGCAGTACGGCATCAACTACCCGATGCCGACGAAGGAGATCTCGTTCTGGACCGGCACTGAGCCGTTCGTCTTCGAGCGGATGGGGGGAATGCGCAGCACGTTCTCCGTAGGCCACGGCGTGTGGGTCGTCTACGGCAAGAACGACAAGCCGACAGCGGGCCAGGCCCCGAACGGCTGGGTGCGCCTGTGGGCTTCTTCCTACAGCACGGGGAGGACGATCTCTTTTGGCACCGGATGCAAGGGAAGGTTGCCGAAGATCCCGCGGATGCACGCGGACGAACAGTTCGCGCAACTCTCCCTGCCCTACTGGATGGACTTTGAACATTTTCCGGCGAATGCGAACTTCTTCCTCGTCCTCGGCACCAAGTGCGCCAGGACGGATCTCACTCTCATGGGTGCGCCGGGTTGCGAGTTGAACATCGACTTCCCGGTCGCCGTCCCGCTGAAGGTGAACGCCGCCGGCGCGTTGAGGTTGACCTGGAACGTGCCGAATGACAGCAATCTGATCGGGCAGTACTTCTTTGCGCAGTCGTGGGTGGTGAGCCCGATCGCGAACGCCCTGTTGGCGGTGACGACGAACGCGCAGCGGACGTCGATCTCACGCTAGCTGTCGTCGCTCGTTATCCCTGATCGTTCTCGGCAAGGTCGAGCGCCATCGGGATGTGGATGACCCCGGAGATCGTGATCGGTTCCCCGGTGACTTCGAATCCGAAGCGTTCGTAAACAGGCACCGCAAAGGGCGAGGAGTCCACCGTCAGCTTCTCGAGTTCGGGATTCTGGGAGCGCACTTCCGTCAGCAAACGGGCGAACAGCTCACCGGCGATCCCGTGTCGATGCCAGTCCGGGTGGACGAACAACATGGACAAGTGCTCGAAGCTCCGGACCTCGCCGACGCCGACGATCTCTTCGGCTCCATCTTCCTGAGCTACCGTCGCCACGAGCGCGTAGTGGGGTTTCGACATCGACCCCCGCCGGGCTTTGATCGAGTTGGCGTGGGCGTAGGATCGGAATTCCTCCACGCCCTCCTCCGAGTAACCTGGCGCGACGAGCTTCGAAAACGCAGCATTTACGACCGCGGAGGCGGCAGCTTCCTCTCCCGTTCGCATGGTTCGGTAGCTGATCTTCACCGCTGACTTGTAACCTTCCGCGCGAAGGTTTTCATCCTCGTAGGCTCAAGCCTCAAGAGGCAGACTCGAACCGTGTTCGAAACCCGAAACTATATCATCGTCACCGGCGCCTACTGGGCGTTCACATTGACGGATGGCGCCCTGCGGATGCTCGTGCTGATGTATCTGTACGGCCAGGGCTACTCACCGATCGACATCGCTTCGCTGTTCGTGTTCTACGAGTTCTTCGGCGTCGTCACGAATCTGGTCGGCGGCTGGATCGGCGCACGGTTTGGTCTGAAGTCGACGCTCTTCTCGGGTCTGATCCTTCAGGCCGTCGCGCTTGTGATGCTTGCTTTCTTCGTCGGCTCACTCTCGATGCCGATCGTGATGGTCGCGCAGGCGGTATCGGGAATAGCGAAGGATTTGACGAAGATGAGCTCGAAGAGCTACATCAAGTTCGTCGTGCCAGCCGGGGATTCTGGTCGCCTGATGCGATGGGTGACGCTCTTGACGGGTTCGAAGAACGCGCTGAAGGGCGTAGGTTTCTTCCTCGGCGGACTGTGCCTGCAGACAATCGGGTTCGCGCCGAGTTGTTACTCGATGGCTGGTGCGCTGAGCGTCGTGATCGTCTGCTCGGTCATCTTGCTGCCGCCGGCAGTAGGGAAGTCCAAGACGGCGAAGTTCACCTCGATCCTCTCGCAGACGCCTGCGATCAACTGGTTGTCGGCGTCGCGGTTTTTCCTGTTCGGCTCACGGGACATCTGGTTCGTGCTGGCATTGCCGATCTTTCTCTCCACGACGCTCGGTTGGTCACATGCAGAGACCGGCGGGTTTCTCGCGCTGTGGGTGATCGGCTACGGTCTGGTACAGGCCGCCGCGCCGGCGTACATCAAGTCGGACCAGGACGTTTGGCCGTGGACCTGCGCCTTGACGCTGCCGCTGGTCGCTATCCTCATCGCGCTGCACAACCAGGCGTCGATCGAGTGGACGGTGCCCCTCGGGCTCGGCGCATTCGGCATCGTGTTCGCGAGCAACAGCGCTTTGCACAGCTACCTGATCATCGCGCACGCGGAGGGGGACAAGGTCGCGATGAACGTGGGCTTCTACTACATGGCGAACGCCGCCGGTCGTCTGGTCGGCACGATCTTGTCGGGGGTGTTGTTCCAGCTGGCTGGTCAGGGTCAGATCGGATTGCGGATGTGCATCTGTGGTTCTGTCGTCTTCGTTTTACTGTCCACGCTGCTGGCTCTGCCGCTGCGCAAGCCATCGAAGAGCGCGACGGCGGACTAACGTCTATTCAGTTCCGCGATCTTCACCCGCTGAAACGTCATCTGTGCGCGGCTGCCCTCGTAGAGGATGTCGATGGTCTCCGCGTCGACCAGCGTCGCGCTCGGATAGCCCGCGCTCCGGCCCGCGTCGAGTCCGAGATGTTGTGACTCCGGCCACGTCATGCCGCCGGGTCTAGGACGATCAGGAGTACTGCCTCGAGCCAACTCACCGCGGTTGTCTGGAGCGTTCCATTGAACGACCGGTCGCCTTTGGCGAGACTGCGGCACAATCGATGCAATTCCAGGCGCTGGTACTCTTCGCGACATGTGTGATCGCGTCACGGACCGCATCGCAGGATCCGCCCGTACTCGGCCCGCTTCGTTGCGCGATGAAGCGCGACTACTGGTTGCAGAGGCCGAGCGGATTCGACGTCTCTCGTATGCACTGGTTGGTAGTTCTCGCACACGGGTTCCGGGCGGAGGGGAAGGACATCCTCTGGTTGCGGCGGTCACTCGCGCAGTTCGACGATTGCATCGTGGTGCCGCCGTCCTTCCCGGAGGGGTTTCAACTGCTCGAAGCCCGGGCGGACCAGCAACTCATCGGGCTCTTCGCGTCGCTGAAGAAGAAGTACCGCTTGCACGACAAGATGTTTGTCTGTGGTTTTTCTGCAGGTGCGCAGTTCAGTCATCGATTCACGATGAAGCACCCAAGACTGGTCATCGGATGCTCCGCGCACTCTGGTGGAACGTGGGGGCCGATCGCGAATGTCGACGCACGCCACATCCCGATGACCCTGTCGTGCGGGCTCGACGATACTGAACTCAGCTCGCTCGGCCAGACCCTGTCTCGAGCCCAGGCCGCGCATCGCTACTTCGATCTGCTCGCGCGGAAGGGCTTCCACGTCAAGGCAAGGCTCTGGCACGGGGTCGGGCACGCCACCTCTCCCGCGACGGAGGCCAGCATCGCGGAGTGCTACCTGCTTTCTACGCGCGGCCTCTACCTTCGACAGACGAAAGAACTCGAACGGAGGGTGGCGGCAATCCGTCGAGGCGTCGCCGATCGACCGACGGCGGCCAGGAACGCCGGATTCACGTTGTTGTGTGGCGTGCCGGAAACCTCGGCGGAGCCAGCTCGGACGGTCGCCGTTACTGGATCGACGATGGCAAGGAGAACGAAGCTGGCTGGAGTGTCAACGAACCGGCACTCGAACAGCGGCGTCGATCCCTCGAGCAGTATCTCGCCCGAGTCCGGGATAGGCTCGGCGACGGAAAATGATCCTAGACGACGATGCTATCGGGCATCCGGGATTCACAGGCACTCGACGTATCATGCCCAATGGCGTTACGATGTGTGGCCCATCGCCCCTGGGGGAGGGACACACACAGCGACGCGCAACATGAAGAAGATCCGTATTGCGGAACGCACGTTTCACGTGAACGTACCGGATGGATCTGGCTACGACGTAGTGCATCGGCCTGGCCTCCTGCCCGACTACGGACTGCTTTGTAGAGATATCATCCCCGACCTCGAGTCGAAGCTCATCGTACTCACGGACGACCGGGTGGATCGATTGTACGGCGACCAGCTCCGTGAGTCCTTTCAGCGCGCGAACCTGTCGCCGGAGTTCATCTGCATCGCGCCGGGAGAGACTTCGAAGAGCCTCAAAACATTCGAAGAGCTGCTGGAGGATCTGGCGGCTCGGCGCATGGACCGGCGTGGTCTGCTCGTGAATTTTGGTGGTGGCGTGATTTGCGATCTGGGCGGGTTCGTCGCTTCGTCCTACATGCGCGGCATCGCCTATGCGAATTTCTCGACTTCGCTGATCGGCCAGTTGGATGCATCGATAGGGGGCAAGGTCGCGGTGAACACGACACGCGCGAAGAACCTGATCGGCGCGTTCCACCATCCTCTTCACGTCGCAGGCGACGCGTGCGTGCTCGAGACGCTCTCCAAGCGCGACCTGCGCAGCGGCATCGCCGAGGCGATCAAAGTGGGGATCATCGCCAGCCCCGAGTTGTTCGAATTGCTCGAATCCAATCCGACGGCGCTGCGAGCTGCGGATCCCGAGGTCGCGACGGATGTCGTCGGGCTCGCTTCGAGCGTGAAGATGGATCTCGTGACAAGGGATCCGTACGAAGATGACCTCCGCCGCCCGCTTAATCTCGGTCACACATTGGGTCACCCGATCGAGACGGAGTTCTCCTACGAGAAGGTGCGGCACGGCGAGGCCGTGGCGATAGGCATGGGCGTGGCCACCACGATCGGGCTGCAGAAGTCCGTCATCACGATGTCGGACGCCGATCGGATTTTCGATGTTCTCGCGGCCTACGAGTTGATCGGATGCGTTCCGCCGATGTCCGCGGAATCGATCGTCGATCACCTGCGCTACGTCAAGCTCATCCGGGGCAATCGCCTGCACTTCGTTCTACCTCGGGGAATCGGCGACGTGTTGGTCACCGAGGAGATCAGCACCGGCGACTTGCTCCGGGGATTCGCCCAGTACGATGAACTCTGTGTCGCGCACGGATGCCAGGAGCATTCATGAGTGACGCGCGCGTCGTCAACCTGAACGGCTTGCCGCTCGAGAGCGTCACGGCGCACGGCGGCGACGGGAAGATCCTGTTTCACCGCCCGTTCGACGGCGACGCGTTCGAGGGGCCGTGGAACTTCGTGGACTACGCGGAGCTGCCTCCGGGATCGTCGATCGGGCTACATTCACACGGCGACAACGAGGAGCTGTATCTCGTGCTCGAGGGCAGCGGCACGATGCAGCTCGACGGTCGTGAACTCCGGGTCGAGAGAGGATCCCTGGTCCTCAATCGACGGGGCGGCTCCCATGGACTGAGAAACGATGGCGATGTTCCGTTGAAGCTGTTCGTGGTCGAAGTAGCGATCGGCGGCGCGAAGGAGGCCTCATGACCGGCGGGACCATGGCTTTGATCATGGCTGGCGGCGAGGGGCGACGCATGGCACGATCGCAGCCGGGCGTGCCGAAAGTCCTGGCCGAGGTCGCCGGATTCCCGCTCATCGTCTTGTCGATTTGTCGCCTCGCGGAAGCTGGCATCAGGGACATTCGCGTATCGGTTCATCACCGCGCGCAAGAGATCATCCACGAGCTTCGTCGGCGATCGGACATCCCACAGGCGGCCCTTGAGTTCATTGTCGAAGAGGAACCCCTCGGCACGATCGGTGCCATCGCCGAGCTTCGAGATTTCCGCGGTGACGTGTTGGTTCAAAACGCGGACCTCCTCTCCGGCATCGATCTGCGCGCGATGCTCTCGCGTCACCGCGAGCGCGATGCCGATGTCACCATCGCGACGCACATCGAGTATCATCGTCTCAAGCTCGGCGAAGTACTGACGCGTTCGAAGGGCGAAGTCGTCGAATACAGCGAGAAGCCGATCAAACAGTACCGAATCTCGTCAGGCACCTACGTCGTGTCGTCCGGCAGCTTCTCGATCTGCGAACCGAGCGTGTACACACCCTTGCCGGACTTCGTGAACCTCGCGATCGAAGGCGGCAAGCGCGTTATCGAGTTCCATCACGACGCGCCGTGGATCGACGTGAACGACGATGCGGACCTGATCAGGGCGCGGACCATGTTCGAAGAAGACCCTGTGGCGTTCGGAATTCACCCTCGCGAACGCGATGCCCAGTCGGAGGAAGCGTCGTGACAGGCCCGTGGTTGGGTCTCGATATCGGCGGCACCAAGACGTTCGCGGTCGTCGTGTCACCCGACGGGAAGGAAGTCCTGGCGACGCGGAGGGCGTTGACGCCCAGCGACGAGGGACCCGAGGCGGTCTGCGGGCACTCGATCGCGCTCGGTCGGGAGTTGGCCGAGGAGGTCGGTGGCGTCCACGGCGTCGGAGTTGGTTTCGCGGGGCTCGTCGATCACAAGTCGGGCGTCGTCCACAGTTCGATCATCCTTCCGGGCTGGGACGGGTTCCCTCTCGCGGACCGCATCGCCGGTGGATTCGATCAGCCCTGCACCATCGACAACGATGCGACCGCCGCGGGATTCGGGGAGTGGATAGCGCTCGGCGCGCCACCGGACCTGAACATGGTCGTGCTGACGATCGGAACTGGGATCGGAGGCGCGATCATGATCGATGGCGCCATCTACCGCGGGCGATCCAACACCTCCGCCGAATTTGGCAACACGACGATCGACTGGAATGGCAGTGAATGCGTCTCCGGCAACCGGGGCAGCTTGAACACCCTCGCCTCGGGCACTGCCTTGTGTCGTCGCGCGACGGAACTCGCCAGCGAGCGGGAGAGTTCTCTTCGCAGGAACGGAGAACGAATCACCGGCGAGGAGATCGCAGGTGCCGCGGCGGCAGGCGACAGTGTCGCGATCCAGGCGATCGACGAAGTCGCTCGAGCCCTCGGCGCCGGCGTCAGCAATATCGTCAACATCTTCAATCCCGACCGGGTCGTGTTGACGGGCGGCGTGTGCAACCTTGGTGCGGGATACCTCGCGAAGGTGACGACGGAGTCGCGGGATCGCGCGTTCGGCATCAACTCGGATCACGCGATGATCGCGTTCTCCTCGCAAGGCGACCTCGCCTGTGCTCACGGCGCGGCGTGCCTGGCGCGCGCGGCGAGCGGGGAGTTTCGATGAGCTATCGCGTGCCGTCGAAGGACTACGGAAAGCAAAACGCCGAACTGTGGCCGGAGCTCAGTGCCGAGATAGAGCGCGTGTTTCGCGAGGAGAACCCCGTTCTCGGCGAGTCCGTCGCGGCGTTCGAGCGAGAATTTGCGAGCCACCTCGGCGTCCAGCACGTCGTCGGGGTCGGCACCGGCACCGACGCCCTCGTCCTCTCGCTCCGCGCCGTCGGAGTCCTTCCAGGTGACGAAGTGATCACCGCTGCCAATACATTCGCGGCGACGATCACAGCCATCGCCCTCGTCGGCGCGCGACCGGTCCTCGTCGACCCCGATCCGCGGACCCTGACCATCGACGCCGAGGGCGTGGAACAAGCGATGGGGGAGGCGATCAAGGTAGTCATCCCGGTTCACCTGTACGGTCGGCTCTGTGACATGGAGCCCCTGATGGAACTGTGTTACGACCGTGGTGTCGCGATTGTCGAGGATGCGGCGCAGGCGCATGGGGCCAATGGAGTTCGGCAGGCTGGAGCGTTCGGGAAGGCGGGTTGCTTCAGCTTCCACCCGAGCAAGAACCTCGGCGCGTTCGGCGATGGCGGCGCGATCGCCACCGACGACGTGACGATCGCGAAGACGCTGCGCGAGCTGCGCAACCTCGGAAAGCGGACCAAGTACGAGTTCGCGCACGTCTCTCCGAACACCAAGCTGGACACGTTGCAAGCGGCGGTGCTGCGAGTGAAACTCCGCCACCTCGATCGATGGAACGCCCGCCGGCGAGAGATCGCAGGGCTGTACACCGCTAGTCTCAACACTGTTCTCGAGACGCCTGTCGAGGCGGCGCACGGTCAGCACGTGTTCCACCTCTACGCAGCGCACCTCGATCGTCGGGACGAGCTGCGTCGCCACTTGAAGGAGAGCGGAATCAACGCGGGTGTCCACTACCCGACGCCTCCACATCTCCAGCCGTGGCACACCGGGATGGGTTACCGTCCAGGCGATTTCCCGGTCGCGGAAGCGAGCGCCGCCCGGGAGTTGTCGCTGCCAGTGTCGCCCGAGTTGTCCGACGAGCAAGTCGCTTTTGTCTGCGAGAGGATCCATGCCTTCTTCGCGAGTTGATCCGGTCCCGATCGCCGTTCTCGGCGGTTCGAGTGCGTTCCTGCCTTCGCTGGCGACGGCGATGGTGGACCGCGCCGATGATCTCCCGCCGCTCGAGGTCCGGCTCTTCGGGCAGGACAAGGACCGAACGGGCGCGGTGGCGTACTTCTGTTCGCTGCACGCCCAGGGCCGCGGCGTCGAACATCGGTACGTCGCGTGCACGGACCTCGAAGTCGCGGTGAGCGGTGCGCCGCTCGTCGTCAACCAGGTTCGGATCGGTGGCTTCGATGGTCGCAGCCAGGACGAGCGACTCGCTCTCGAGTTCGGCTTCCCGGGCGACGAGACGATCGGGCCTGGCGGATTGGCCGCGGCGATCCGCGCGACGGGTCCGATCCTGGACATGGCCCGCGTCGTCGAGCGCACGGCGAAGGACGCGTGGTTCGTGCAAGTGGCCAACCCGATGTCGATGCTGCTCGCCTCGGTGACCGAGGAAACCGGCCTGCGCACGTTCGGGCTGTGTGAACTTCCGGACCATACGCTGGCGGAAGCGTTGGCGCTCGTGGACCGGACCGGGCCTGTCGAAACCGAGTACGTCGGCGTGAATCACCAGGGTTGGTTCTTGCGCGTAGAGGACGCTGGCCACGACCTACTCGGCGAGATCTTCGACAGAGTTGCGGAACTCGAGAACGGCGGTTTCTTTCGCGTGGACGCGAGCTTGATGCGCGAGTACGGCGCGCTACCACTGCCGTACCTGAGGCTGCTTCTACATCAAGATCGTGAGCTCGTGAACATGCGTGCGCGCGAGGCGGACCGAGGCCAGCAGCTCGCTGCGTTGGCGAACGAACTGTACGCGCACTACGCGTGCACGGATGACCCGGAGTTGCCGCAGCGGCTGCGCGAACGATCGATGCCGTGGAACGCGATGACCATCGCGCCGGTTCTCACGGCGCTTCTCGGCGGACCACCGGCGATGGCGTACGTATCGGATCCTAATGCCGGTCATCTCCCGTTTCTGCCCGACGGTGCGATTGTCGAGAAGCGCGCGACTGTCACCGCCGAGGGGCTCGAGGCGGCGCCGTACCGCGCGCAAGTCCAGGAAACCCATCCGGCGATCGCGTCCCTGCTCGAGAGTATTGGGGAGTTCGAACAATTGGGCGCGCGGGCGGCCCGCCGCGGCGATCCCGAAGCCGCGATGGCGGCGTTGCGGGCGCATCCCTACGAGATCACCGAATCGGCGGCCAACCAGATGCTCGCGCGCATGTTCCACGGAGCGAAGAGGTTGGTCCCGTGAACGAACTCGACAACATCACGTCCGGACAACGGGAGCAAGCCCTCGTCGAGCGTCTCGCCGACCCAGCGCTCCGCGCCGATCAGGTCGCCGAGGTACTCCTGCCGTTCTTCGTCAAGATCCAGATCCAGACCACGTCCTACTGCAACGCGTCGTGCGTGACGTGCCCGTATCCGGAGACCAGCGAAACCCAGACGATGGGGCGGATGAGCGAAGAGACGTTTGCCGAGATCGTCGACCAGATCGCTGGTCGCGGCGTGGAACGAGCGTCGTTGTTTCTCATGAATGAACCGATGGTCGACAAACGGCTCGAACACTTCACGGCGCACCTGAAGGACCGCGATCCGAAGATCCGAGCGACGATCATCACGAACGGCACGCTGCTTGACGGCGAACGTGCCCGCGCGCTGGCCGCGGCGGGCATGGACGAGGTTTCGGTGTCCGTGAACGGGTTCACGGCGGACGCCTACGAGAGCACGATGGTCGGGTTGGACTACGAGCGCATCGTCGCCAACCTGCTCGAGGTCGGTGCCGCGCGCGCCGCTGGTGAACTCGGTTCGATGGACGTGCGCGTCGTGGCGCTCGACATGGGCCATGCCAGTTCGGACGCGGAGGGATTTGGCGATCGGGTGGGGTTGCCTGTCTACCTGAAACCCGCCACGAATCGAGCCGGATCGGTCGACGTCGAGCAATTCGATGCGACGGCGATGCGCGGCCCGAATTTTCGGCCCTGCCAACGTCCTTTCGTGAAGGCATACGTGCTGTTCGACGGCACGGTGGTGCTCTGCAACTGCGACTGGCAAAGGACGACCGTGATCGGGAAAATCGGTGAACAGACGCTCGAGGAACTCTGGCACAGTCCGATTCTCAAGGCTATTCAACGCCAGCACGCAGATCGGCAGCTGCCCCCGGACTCACTCTGCGCCAAGTGTGACTATCCTTACCTGATCTGATGCGACTCTCTCTGTGCCCCCAGCCGCTCTACCGACATTCGCTCGACGACGCGCTCGCGCGGGCTCGAGAATTGGGAGTCGATCACATCGAACTTCCCGTGGACGGCGGTAATCCGTGGATTGATCCAGGCGCCCTCGCTGACGGAAACTGTGACGACCTTCTCGCCGTGCTCGCGAAGCACGAGGTGAGACTGTCCGCAGTATCGGTTCATCAGGAAGGGCAGCTGTTGCTCGGGCCGCATCACGCCGACACGGACCCGGTCTGTCCTGGCACGCCCGAGGAGAAGAGTGCATTCGCAGCAGGACGAATCAGCCGCGCGGGACGCATCGCGAAGAACCTCGGTGTCGAAGTCGTCGTGGGTTTCGTCGGTTGTGAAGACTACTCCCGGTGGTTCCCGTGGCCGGACTCGAGCGGTTGGGAGTCGATGCTCCCCGTTTTTCGTGAACGCGTGCTGCCCGTCCTCGATGATCTGGGCGAGAGTGGCGTGAAGTTCGCCCACGAACCGCACCCGAAGCAGATCGTCTACAACACCGAGACCGCGCTCGAGAGCCTCGAAGTCCTCGACAACCACTCGAGTTGGGGATTCAACCTCGACCCGGCCAATCTATTGCTCGCCGGCGTCGATCCGGTCGTGTTTGCCTCGGAGCTCGCGGGCCACGTGTTCCACGTACACGCGAAGGATGGCGAGATCGTCGCGCACCACGCGCGACGCTCCGGGCTGCTCGCCCACGGTGCTTGGGATCGGCCCGACCGCGGCTTCCGAATCCGCAACGCTGGTTGGGGCGATGTGCCCTGGAAGCGGCTCATCACCGAGCTCGTCGTGACTGGCTACGGCGGACTCGTCGCCATCGAGAACGAGGATCCGGTGTTCGCGCCGGAAGACGGTTTGCAGAAGGCCGTCGACTTCCTGCGGCCCCTGTTGCCCGAGGGTGAGAGACAGAAGCCGTGGTGGTGAGCGAGTTCCATGCGGTTCCACCCGATCTCCACGACGGGGCTGGCGTCGTCTTCTGCAATCCGGAGCGGACACGACTCCTGGCGCAGATGCGCGCCGAATTCACGGTCGAAGAATGGGACGATGGCTCGTCGGGAGAGAGTGCTGCGGAGAGCGCGAGGCGGTTTTCGCGAACCGGTGCGCGCTCTGTGAAGATCTTCGTGGGCCCGCGCGATCTTCGTGGTGCAGCCATCCTCCATGCGGCTTGTCTGGCCGAGGGGTTGCTGGTCGAGTATCAACGGACGGAAGCGAACGGCACCGTCGCGGGGCTTCCGGAGAAAATGGCCAGGAAGGGCGCCACGAAGTGGATCAACCTCCCGTCTCACGACGAGGATTGCGAGGCTTTCCTGCGCACCTTCGCCGAGTGGTGTTCCAGCCGCGGTGTTTCGAGCCTGCGAATCACACCTCCCCCTCTCGCTGAGTTCCCAGCCACTCCGGAACGAAGGTCCCCACTGCCCGCCGGGCTTGGTCTCGATGCACCCGAGTGGCGGAAGGGATTCTTGTGGCTCGTCGCGCAGCAATTTCCGCGGGCCTATCCGGCATTCCTCGTCTCGGTTGGCGCTCACGATTTTTCGACGAATCCCGTCGAGGACTTCTACGCTGGACTGGGGTTGCGCGAGCGAAACGCGGAGTTGCTCGTCAACATCGTCGATCCGTCATGAACGACCGTTCGCGACGCACTGTGAGTCCCGCGCCCGGACCGCTGTCCTGGTTGTTTCCGGAGATCGCTGCGTTCGAGCGGTCTGTACCCGAGGGCGTGCTGGACGAGGGGCGGCGCGGGACGTCGAACGCGTTGCGACTCGGAATTCTCGGCAAGTACGAAGAGGTGACCATCGCTTCGGGTCCGCGGGGTCGCACGATGCTTCGAGTACTGCGCCAGGTGTTTCGTGATGGCGGCCCGCGCCTTGTTCTCGATGACGGAGTCCCCCAGTTTGAACCGGACTTCATCGCGAGCACGGTCGACGTCGAACCCGGCGCGGTCTTGCTGCCGTCCGGGTCCTTTTGTGCACCGAGCGAGTTGGTCGAGGGTCAGGTCGGTCTCCTCGCGTTGCGACCGAGCCAGGCGACCCAGGACATTGAGGTCGGACGGCGCGCCTCCGCCGGGTGCCGCGGTCGGATCATCCCGGTCTTTCTCACGGATCCGCAACTGCCGGAAGACGCTCACACGCGCCTTCCGGAGTCATGGTGGGGGTTGCTCCCCGGCGATCACTACCCCGACGCGCTGCGCGCCGCGCACCACGAGTGGATGCGCGAGCTCTGGCCCGAACGCTTCCTGAGGTTTCGGGCGCTAGAGGCGAATGCGTTGGCAGGATTCGACCTCTACGACGAAGTGTTGCGCGGTCGCTACGACGGTGTCGTTCCCCACGACCGTCCGTTGGTCAATCGCCCCCTGATTATCGGCATCGATGGCATCGACGGGGCTGGAAAATCGAGCCAGATGAACGCGCTCCGTGAGTATCTGGAATCGAGGGGACTCCGCGTCGGCGTGCACAAGATCTACAGGCACGGTGTGTTCCACGACACGGTGACCGACGTCACGCGGCAGTGCAAGGGCGGGCGCAACCTGCACCTGTGGCGGTTGCAGCGTCACGTCAAGCTGTTCGATTCGGCGAAGTACTACTACAGCTCCGTCCTGCCCGAGATGTCGCGTTGCGACGTGATGATCTTCGATCGGTACGTGCAGACGCATCGGGCCGCGGGGCTCGGTCGTTACGGGCATGACCCGTACGCGAGGGAGTTCTTGTCCGTCTACCCGAAGGCCGATCGAGTGTACCTTCTCGACCTACCCGAGGCGAAAGCGCTCGAGAGGATCTCCGAGCGCGAGGAGTACACGGTCGACGAGAACCCGTACATGCTCTCACGTTTCCGCACGGCGTTGCTCGAGATCGCGGCGGAGGAACAGATGGTCGTCCTCGACAGCGAAGCGAGCATCGAGGCGAACCACGCGCGAATTCGAGAGGATGTGGACCGGATGCTGGAGGAGCGGGCGTGACCTTGTCCCTCCGCATCGATCCAGGTCCACCTACGGATGGCTGGCGCAACTTGTTCCCGTCGGACGGCGAGTTCGTCGGAGCAATTGGCGGCATGCGGAAGTGGACGTCGGTGCTGAAGACGGTCCCCGATGGTGTCTTCATCGAGTTCTACGCGTACGAGGTTCTCGAGCGCGCCCGGGAGTTCGGGCCCGTTGGCGAAGACGAGGCCTGGCAGATTCCGTTCTGGGCGGAGGCCGTGTTCGACGCTGCGGACATCCGGGTTCACGCCGGTCGGGAGATCGAGCGGATGTTGCCGGTGTTTGACCGCGTTGTGATCGCAGTTCGACCAGTGGAGCTGCTGATCACCGAAGCGAACCGCGTGCTCGGCGCGGCGCGTTTCGATCCACGACGCTACGCCCGTGCCCTCGCCGACCTGGCTACCGTGCGTGGCTGGGAGGTCGAGTCGTGAGCTATCGCCCGGCGGAGTTGCAGGGTCGCGAAGTCCCGTCCCACCGGACTGTCGCGGGCGTGTTGATCGCCGACCGCAAGGTGTTGCTCGAGCAACGCGATTCCGACGCGGCGGTCTACCCGGACTGTTGGGACATCCCTGGCGGTCATATCGAAGGGCAAGAGCTCCCCGAGGAAGCTCTGCGCCGCGAGATGCGCGAAGAGCTCGGCGTCGAAGTGCGGGCATTGTCACTCTGTGCGGTTCAGGACGATCGTGAGCGGAAGTCGGGGCGCCTGTACCGTCACCTCAGCTTCCTGGTGCGCGGCTACGACGGCGAGGTCTCGCCCGAGGAGGGACAGACCCTCCGCTGGTGGCCGCTCGAGGAAGCGTCTCGATCCGAGTCGCTGAACCCACTCGCGAGATGGGTGATCTGTCTCATTGTCGAGCAGGGCTGGCACCTGGACTGACTACTCGCGAACCACGCGCTCGTAGACCGCGCGCACGTGCGACCAGTGCTCCTTCATCGTCTGCCCTGCGGGACGTTCGGCGCCACGCAGGGTCGCGAGCGTGGAGGGGTCGTCGAGGAATCGTTGGAGCGTGGACGCGAGAGCCGCGGAGTCGCCGCCGGCGAACGTGACGCCGCGCCCACCGAGTCGTTCGGATGGCGCGCCGCGATCGGAGACCACGACCGGCAGGCCGAGCAGCATCGCCTCGTCGACGACGTAGCCGTGTGTCTCGCGGAACAAGGAAGCGAAGACCGCGACGTCGTATCGCGCGAACTCACGCTCCATCTCCGTCTTGTCGAACTCTCCATGGATGACGAGGCGCGTGCGCTTGGCGATGCCGCGCAGCGTCTGCGGGTAGTCGTCGTCGAGGGTTCGTCCGTAGTGGTGGACCTCGACGGCGCGCGACAGCCTCTCACAGGCCTCGAGCAGGATGTGCATGCCCTTGCCCGGCACAAGCCCCCCCCAGTTGACGATGCGGAATGCCTCGAACGAATCGTTTGTGGTGCCGGTGACCACCGGTGACAGCTCGGGCTCGGGCAGCGGCAGGGTCTCGAAACCCACGCCTTGCAACATCGGAATCTCCCGGAGGTAGGCCGCCTGATCGTTCGACAGCGTGAACCGGGCGCGGGCGAGGGAGAGTTCAGACCGATACAATTCGCTGCGGCCCCGAAGCACTCTCAGCAGTGTCGTTTCATCGGTTCCGGATCGCTGCGTCGAACAGTTGGCGCAGGTTTCGAGCGAGACTTCCGGGTCGCAGATCTGCTCGTCGCGCATGCGGAAGAACCACGGGCACACCGGGAAGTAGTCGTGCATCGTGACGATGGCCGGGATCCCGAGCTTGGCGGCACGCGTGACGATGTCGCCGGAGGTGTTGTGCCAGTGGTGCACGTGGAACAGGTCGATGCTCTCGTCGCGCAGACGTTCGAAGACCTCCGCGACATCCTGGTTGATGATCGTGTTCTCTAGATCACGTCGCGCGGGTCGGATTCGAAGCACGCGAAGACCCTCGACGAGTTCTTCCGTCCACAGCGTGTCGTTCGCCGAGCAGTCCTGTCCCGCCAAGATCGTGACGCGGAAACCCTCCGCGACCTGAGTTTGCGCGAGGCGCAGTACATACGTCTCGATGCCGCCCTGAGAGGCAGGCGGAAACGAGTGCAAGACGTGCAAGACGTGCGGAGTCGAGTCGGGGGGACTGATCTGGCCAAGACTAGCGTCGACGCCGGGCTGCCGGCACCCCACTTGATCGCCGTAGGGGTTGTTTCGCATGCGCTACCGCGTCGGATCTCCGTTTGCAGGGGCGAGATCTCGACGTATGTCATGGTCGAAGGGCGCAGCTGAGTCGGAACCTCGCTAGATCTGGGTGCGTTTCGCACGACGCGTCTCTGGTTTTCGTCCTCTTGATCGCCTTGGTAGGTGTCGTGTCCTGCGCGCCATGGCCGCGTGGTGGGACTTCGACCATTGCGCCCGGTGGTGGCAACGGGACGGAGCTTGCCCAGGCGTTGCGGGACGGGAAGCTCGGCGCGGGCGCGGACACGGGGGTGGAGGAGGAAGACGCCTCCGAGAGTGCTGCGCCGCCGGCGCGACCGACGTCGAAGTGGTCGTCGATCGTCTCCCCGGCACCTCGAACGCCGAAACCCGTCGATTCCACGTCGTCCTCAACGCCGAGAACGAGGCCTACGAAGTTCGCAAGATCCGGATGTGATTCTGCGTCTTCGTGTCTCGGCTCAGTCCGCGTAGTCTTCGATCGGCGGGCAGGCGCAGACCAGGTTGCGGTCGCCGTGGACGTCGTTGACGCGTGAGACCGGTGGCCAGTACTTGTGGTCGCGGGTCCACGGCGCCGGGAAGGCCGCGAGCTCGCGCGAGTAGCTGTGGTTCCAGTCGTCGGCGCACACCACGTGGGCGGAGTGGGGAGCGTGCTTGAGCGGGTTGTCCGCGGGATCCGACTTGCCGTCAGCGATGTCCTGCACCTCTTGCTGAATCGCGATCATCGCATCGCAGAACCGGTCCAATTCCTCTTTCGGTTCGCTCTCTGTCGGCTCGACCATGAGCGTCCCCGCCACGGGCCACGACATCGTCGGCGCGTGGAACCCGTAGTCCATCAGTCGCTTTGCTATGTCGGCGACTTCGATGCCGGCGAGAGCCTTCAGCGGTCGACAGTCGAGGATGCACTCGTGCGCGACGCAGTCATCCTGACCTCGGTAGAGGACCGGGTAGTGATCCCCCAGGCGCTTTGCGATGTAGTTCGCGTTGAGGATCGCGACCTTGGTCGATTCGGTCAGCCCCTCGCCTCCCATCATCGCGATATAGGCGTAGCTGATTGGCAGGATCGAAGGGCTGCCCCACGGCGCGGCGGAGACGGCACCGATCGAGTGCTCCGATCCCAGACCCACTACGCTGTGCCCCGGCAGGAACGGCACGAGGTGTTCGACCACGCAGATGGGGCCCATCCCGGGTCCGCCACCGCCGTGCGGAATGCAGAAGGTCTTGTGCAAGTTGAGGTGACAGACATCGCCACCCAGATCGCCGGGCCGGCACAGGCCGACCATCGCGTTCATGTTCGCGCCGTCGAGATACACCTGCCCGCCGTGGTCGTGCACGATCTGACAGATCTCGCGGATGGTGTCCTCGAACACGCCATGCGTCGACGGATATGTCACCATGATCGCGGCGAGGTCATCCCGGTGTTCCTCGGCGTGAGCCCGAAGATCGCCGACGTCGATGTTCCCGTCGTCGTCGCACTTCACCACGACGACCTTCATCCCCGCCAAGATCGCGCTCGCGGGATTCGTGCCGTGTGCCGAACTCGGGATCAGGCAAATGTTCCGCTGCTCCTGACCGCGGCTTCGCTGGTACGCGCGAATCGTCAACAAGCCCGCGTACTCGCCCTGCGAACCGGCGTTGGGCTGCAGCGAACATCCCGCGAAACCCGTGATCGAGCACAGCCACTTCTCGAGTCGTGCGTGCAGTTCGCCGTAACCCTTCGCCTGGTCGAGCGGAGCGAACGGGTGCATCCTGCCGAACTCGGTCCACGTCACCGGGATCATCTCCGCGGCAGCGTTGAGCTTCATGGTGCACGACCCGAGCGGAATCATCGACGTCGTCAGGCTGAGGTCTTTCGTCTGCAGCCGATATGTGTAGCGCATCAATTCGGTTTCCGATCGATGGCTGTGAAACACCGGGTGCATCATGAACTCGGTGGTCCGCGTCACGCTCTCTGGCAACGCGGGTTCAGTCGCCGCGAGCCCCTCCGCGTCGAAGTCCGATTCCTTGCCGCCGAACACGGCGCACAGTCGCCGCACGTCGTGTCGCGTGACAGTCTCGTCCAACGCGATGCCGATCGTGCCGTCGCCGAAGTCCCGCAGGTTGATCCCTGCCGCCACGGCAGTACGCAGCGTCCCAGCGGCGTCGCCGGGCTTGACCCGAATCGTGTCGAAGTAGTCCTGGTTCAGCACCTTGACGCCGAGAGCATTCAGCGTGTTCGCCAGCGCCCCCGTGAGGAACCGGACGCGACGGGCGATGTGGGTCAGCCCCTCCGGGCCGTGGTACACCCCGAACATCGCCGCCATGATCGCCAACAGAACCTGCGCCGTGCAGATGTTGCTCGTCGCTTTGTCGCGGCGAATGTGTTGTTCGCGCGTCTGCAGCGCCATGCGCAGCGCGGGCTTGCCGGCGGCGTCGATCGTCACGCCGATGATGCGTCCGGGCAACTGCCGCTTGTAGTCGGCGCGCGCCGCCATGAACGCCGCGTGTGGGCCGCCGTAGCCCAGCGGAACGCCGAACCGCTGGCTGTTGCCGACGACGACGTCTGCACCAAACTCTCCCGGAGGCTTGATCAACGTCAGCGCGAGAAGGTCGGTCGCCACCGTCACAATCGCGTCGGCGTCGTGCGCCTTTTCTACGAACGGACCGAGATCTTCGATCGTGCCGTCGGTCGTCGGGTACTGCACGAGAACGCCGAAGACCTTGTCGTCGAATATGAACGACGCCGGGGCGCCGACCCGGACCTCGATTCCCAGGGGCTCGGCGCGGGTCTGCACGACTTCGATGGTCTGCGGGTGGCACGTCTCCGACACGAGATAGACGTTGCGATCGGCGGTCTTGCGTCCCAACACGCGCTGGCTCATCGTCATCGCTTCCGCCGCCGCGGTCGCTTCGTCGAGCAGCGAGCAGTTCGCTACCTCCATTCCGGTGAGATCGATGATCATCGTCTGGAAATTGAGCAGCGCTTCCAATCGACCCTGAGAGATCTCCGCCTGGTAGGGGGTGTACTGCGTGTACCACCCCGGGTTCTCGAGGATGTTGCGCAGGATCGTCGGGGGCGTGAGGCAGTCGTGGTAGCCCATTCCGATGTAGGAACGGAACACCTGGTTCTGATCCGCGAGCGCGCGCAGCTCGGCGATCACTTCGGTCTCGCCTCGAGCCCTGGGCACCTCCAGATCAAAGTCGCTGAGGATCGCATTCGGGATTACGGACTCCATGAGACCGTCGAGCGATTCCTGGCCGAGTGTTTCGAGCATCGCACGGATGTCATTCGAGCGGGGACCGATGTGGCGGGGGGCAAGGGCATCCGACCGGGTGGCGACGAGGGAACTGTTCTTGGTCATCGAGGGTGTGGACCGTATCTGCGGTTCGGCTTCCGTGGGCGCGGGAGGGGGCCACGTCCGGATCTTGGATCAGGACGGGCGGGCAGTCTAGCCGACCTTTCTCACATGGTCACGCCGCGAGGCGGGGCACATGGTTGCGAAACCAAGGAAAGCTTCGGTAGGCTTCGTGCACATGCTCGGTTCATGGCAAACGACGGGCTCGACTCCCCCGCAACCCGTTTCGGAGATTGGTGGCGTGTCGGGGCTCGTTTCCGGGGTGGGAGGCGAACTCGTCGCCTCGGTGCTCGGCGTCGTCGCGTGCGTCGTCGCCTACTTCCTGTTCCGGGTGATCGTCCTCCGGGGTCTCGAGAAGATCTCGCGGACGACCGACAACGACCTCGACGATCGTCTCGTGGAGTTCGTCCGGAAGTTCTCGGTATGGGTGTTCATGTTCCTGGCGCTCATGTGGGTGCTGAAGGTCTACGAAATCGACGTCTCGCCCTTGCTCGCCGGCGCGGGAATCGCCGGGATCGCCATCGGCTTTGCGGCGAAGGAAGTCCTCGCCGACATCCTCGCCGGCATCTTCCTGATCGCGGACCAACCGATGCGCACCGGCGACCGAGTGAAGATCGAACGCATCGGCTCGGAGTGGGGTGGTTGGGGCGACGTCGTCGACATCGGCCTGCGCCGCACCCGCGTCCGAAACAGCGACGGCGTGATCGTCAACTATCCGAACAGTGTCCTGTCGTCGTCGGTGATCACGAACTTCTCGTACGAGATGACGCCGATCCGAGTCCGGGTGCGTTTTCAGGTCGCGTACGATACCGATCTCGAGGCCGCGACCGAAGTGGCGCGGCGAGCCATCCAGAAGGCCGACCGCGTGTTGGACGAGACAGCGGAGGTCGTGGTCAGGTCGGTGTGGGACGTGTCCAGGGGTCACGCCACGAGCGGCATCCTTCTCGAAGGGCGCTACCGCATCAAGGATGTCCGGAACCGCACGAAGATCCGCTCCGCCGTGCTGCGTTGCCTCGTTGCTGCCCTTCGCGAGTCGGGCATCGAACTTGCGGTGCCTGTCGTCGATCTTCGAAAGTGACCCCCTGACCATCCACACATGATCGCTAGCCTCGCTCTACTCGTCCTTCCCCAGGCACCCGTTACTACTCAAGACCCGAATCCGGTCGCCAGCGTCGAGCATCTGATCACGAAGGAGGGCATCGCCGCGTGCGTGCGCTATCTCTCCGACGATCTGCTGGAGGGGCGTGGCGTCGGGACGCGCGGCGACAAGTTGGCGCGTCGGTACCTCGCTTCGCAGATGGAGCTCTTCGGCATGAAGCCAGGCGGTCTCGACGGGACATGGGAGCAGCCGGTGAGCCTGTTCGGCATCACCGCGAAGGTCCTGATTCCGATGACCGTTACTGGCCCGAAGGGCAAGGCCGTGTTCACGGCGCCGAAGGACTACACGGCCGAGTCCGGTCATCCCGGAGCAAACTCGGAGTGGAAGGACGCCGATGTCGTGTTCGTGGGCTACGGCATCGACGCGCCGGAACAGAAGTGGGATGACTACAAGGGCGTCGATCTGAAGGGGAAGGTCGTCCTCGTGATGAACAACGACCCGTCCTCGGATCCGAACCTGTTCGCCGGCCCGACGCGACTCTACTACGGTCGATGGTCGTACAAGTTCGAGGAGGCAGCGCGCCGGGGCGCCGTGGGTGCGATCGTCATCCACACCACGCGGTCCGCCGGGTATCCGTTCCAAGTGATTCAGAACGGCCACGAGCGCGAAGACTTCTGGCTCCCGTTCAAGCCAGCGGATGCGACGATGGCAGTTCGCTCGTGGTGTTCCGAGGAGGCTGCCCGAAAGATGGCGGCGCTCGGCGGTCACGACCTCGATGCTTTGCGGAAGGTCGCGGAGACTCGTGCCTTCAAGCCGGTCCCCCTGGGTGTTCGCATCAACCTCAACATGTCGAATCGAGTTCGCCGGATCGACTCCGCCAACGTCATCGGCAAGCTCGAAGGCAGTGACGCCGAGTTGAAGAGCGAAGCCGTAGTCGTCACGGCTCACTTCGACCACCTCGGCATTCGCGCGCCCAAGAACGGTGACAGCATCTACAACGGGGCCCTCGACAACGCGTCGGGATGTGCGGGAATGCTGACCCTGGTCCGCGCCTGTGGTGCGTTGAAGATCAGGCCGAAGCGGACGATTCTCTTCACGTTCGTCACGGCGGAAGAGTCCGGCCTTCTCGGGTCGCTCTACTTCGCGCGCAATCCGACCTACCCGCGCAAGAAGATCGTCGCGAACTACAACCTGGACAGCATCAATATCTGGGGGGCGACGAAGGACATCGCGATGGTGGGCTACGGCAAGAACTCGCTCACGGGCGTCGCGGACAAGGTCGCCCGGCGCAGGGGCCGCGTGCTCATCGCCAACCCGGACGTCTCGTTGGGTCTCTTCTATCGTTCGGATCACTTCTCGTTCGCGCGTGTCGGGATCCCCTCGGCGTACTTCAAGGCTGGCAGCGACTTCTACGTGAACAAGCGCGGCAAGAACCTCGTGAAGGGCGCGTACACGCGCACGCGCTACCACCAGCCGAACGACGAGTTTCACGACAAGTGGGACCTGCGCGGCGCGGTCGAAGACATGCGCCTCGTCCTCGAGTGCATCCTCGTAACGGCGAATGCTGATGACGCCCCGAAGTGGTCACCCGGCGACGAGTTCGAAAAGCTTCGCTAGCCGTACAAGAAATCGCCGCGGCCTCGCGGTCGCGGCGGTTCGATCGACACCGTGCTGCCGGTTATGGCAGTGGGGCGACTTGGGTGACAAGGCCGCCGACGATGTCCGCGGCTTCGTACGTCGCGTTGCCGTCGGCGATCAGGCAGGGAGTCTGGTCCTTGCCGCCGACCGCCGTCAGTTCGGAGTTCGCTGCGGCGTCGTCGGTGACGTTCTTGACCGTGATGCTGTTGCCCAAGTGGAGGTTGTCCACGGCGAGCTGGGCATCGCGGCTGGGGCCACATGCGTTCTTGATGTAGAGCGTGCCCGACGCGCTGCCGGGTCCGGCGAGGGTGTCGCCGCCGATCTTCTCGCACTCCGCGGCGAGTTGAGCGATGTCGCGACGCCCACCCGGGCCGTCGGAATGCGCGTAGCGTACGATTCCCTCACGGTCGATGATCACGGTGGCGCGATCGCCGATGCCGTGGTCTTCGATCCAGAGGCCGAGGCTCTTGCAGTAGCCACCCTTGGGATGGAAGTCAGCGAGCAGCGGGAACGAGACGCCGCCGAGGCTGCTGCCCCAGTTGGCGTGGGAGTAGACAGTGTCCACGCTGACACCCAGAACCTGGGTGCCGGCCGAGCGGAAGCGGTCGAGGAGCGCCTCCGTCTCGGGGACTTCGTGGCTTCAAGTGGGGGTCCAGTCGAGGGGATAGAACAGCAACATCACGTTGCACTTGCCCAGAAAATCAGACGACTTGACTTCGCGGCCAAACTGATCTTTCAAGGCGAAGTCTGGTGCCTTTTGGCCGACTTCGATCATGGGTTGGTTTCCTTTCGTTGCGCGTTCATCCGCCGTGGATGGTTTCGGGGGGGGAGGTGATTGTCCAGCGGAGCGGCGGTGGTTCCATCGCAATCGAGAAGAATCTGGCGCTACTTCGAGAGTGTCACGCGCTGCAACAGCGCGCGAAGGTGTTCCCGATACGCCTCGGGCTTGTCGTTGCTGACCTGGCCGTGTTTCGATCCCTCCTCGATCCAAAGGACCTTCCGAGGTTCGGGGGCGGGCAGGGCCGCGAAGCACTCGCGGACCACGTCCGGTGGGACCCGATAGTCGTCGCCCGCGCCGACGAACAGGGACGGCAACGTCTCTGGGAGGCTCTTGAAGACGTCGATCGGTCGAATGTCCCCCATGTCGAAGTCGGACCAGAGTTCCAGGTGCCAGAGCACGATCGACGTGAAGAATCCCGGTAGGCCGACCCCGCGCTTCAGTTGTCGATGGGCAGTCTCGAGCATGTTGGTCATCGGCGCTTCTAGAACCAGCCCGCGCAATTCCTTTATCTTGGGCGCGGCGAGGGCGGCGGCTACCCCGCCCATGCTGACGCCAAACAGGATCAGCGGCGCGCGGATCCCGCCCGGGCGTCCGCGCAGGTATTCGACCGCGGCGAGCACGTCATCCTGTTCCTTGTATCCGAAGGTGAACGCGTGGTGCTCACTCCCTCCGTGGTTCGAGAGTTCGATGAGCAGTACGTCGGAGTCCAGGTTCCGGAACATGGCGGCGACGGGCTCGACTTCCATCGCGTTGCGGAAGAGGCCGTGCACGAGGACGACGACCGCCGTCGGTTTGTCGTCACGACATGGAACGAAGAACGCGCGCAGCTTGCGTCCCTCGGTGTTCGTGAAGTGCACCACGCGTTTCGTGATCGCGTCGACGCTCTCAGGTGTCTTCGGCGTACCATTCTCGAGTGATTGGCGGTCCTGACAGATCCAGGTGCCTTTCTCGTCGAACACGGGTCCGAGGTAAGCCCTCTCGTCGCTTCGCGTGCCGACGACTTTCGAAACGAGGAAGCCGAGGATGCCAGGAAGCACGACGAACGCGTACACCGGCAACAGGATCAATTGGCGGACGAACAGCTTCTTCCAGAATCCGGGTGCGCGCCGTCGTTTCTTGCTCAGACCGCCCTGCAAGATCCATGCGAGCAGAAACGCCGCGAGGACGATGACGAGCATGAACTTCCCGATGAGAGTCACGGGTTCCTACTTCGCAGCCACGTAGTCCACGACCAATACCTTGTCCAACGACGGCAGCAACAGCTCGACAAACTCCTTGTGTGCTGGGTGCGGCAGGTAGGCTGCGCGTCCCGCCGCGTCCTCGAACGTCACGACGAAACAATGTGTGAACCCGTCGGCTTTGTCTTCCACGCTCACGTCGGTTCCCCATTCGAAGCCGACGATCGATGGGATACGCGACGGTAGGCCGCCAAACTCATCCTCGATTGCGCGTGTCTGTTCCTTCGTCGTGCCGTCCTTGAACTTGAACAGCACGACGTGGCGCAGCTTGCCGAAGTGGGAGAGAGAGGTGCACCCGCCACCGAGAACGAGGGCGGCGAGAACGAGGGCGAGGGGTTGGTGCTTCATGATTGCGTGCACTGTAGCACCGACCCGTCGAAGACGGACCGGAGCAACCTCGTCGTCAGCGGTGGTTCTCGGCCCCGAACTTGACCCTGTGGATGTCGTCATCATCCAGGATCTTCTGGAGCTTCGGCTTGTAGTTCGCTTCGTACTTCTTCAGCGCATCGCTGGAAGGCAGGCGCTTTACCAACATGTGCTCCTTCATCCAATCGTCGATGTCCCACGTGCAACCGTCGACTTCGCCGTACCAGAACCCCGTCGTTCTCTCCGAGGTCTCTCCCGCATCCAACTCTGGCAGCAAGGACAGGTCCAGAATGAGTCTTGCCTTCTTGCAGACGAACTCTCTGGACTTCTTCTCTTGAGATGGAAGGTGGCCGGTGATCAGGCCGCGAGCAGGCCGGCAAAGAGGAAGGGGGCAACACTGTTCATGCGAGACTTTCTCCAAGAGCAACCACGGATCATAGCCGTGCAGGATCCGCCGCGCGCCCAACGCACGCCCTCGCCAAGCCCCTCTGCGACAGCGGTCTGGCCTACTACGCGCGACTACGTAGGCGCGAATTTGGTGGAAACTCGAAAGGTCCTCGGTACGTGAAAGCACCCGCGCGCGAGTTTCGCGACGCGGGTGCGTTGGGCGTTCGAACCGGCGGTTCTAGTTTTCCAGTCGCAACGTCGCCGCGTTGCTCGCCATGCGATACCTGCCGTTCGTATCGTAGACGATGAACGCGTGGGTCAGCGTCATGTTGGCGAGCGACGGGAGCCCTGACGGAACGTTGAACGTCGCGGTCGCCATCCCGGTGTTGTCGAGCTTCCCGCGGAAGTTGCTGAACATCGGTGAGTTCGCGTGGCCGAGAGTGATCTCGGTATACATGTCGATGTTGAGCGGGATGTGCACGCCGTTAAGCGTGATGCCCGGGTTCGATCCCGTCACGGAGCCGAACACGTGGTAGAGCTTGTTCGCGTGGGCGGCGCCGGCGGCGAGGGTCATCTTTTGTGCCCCCGCCGTCTTCAGTGAGAGCTTGTGCGTGTCGGTCAACAGCGTGAGTTCCTTTCCGGAGAACACGCGTGCCATGCCGGTCGAGAGGGCGCTCCCGGTGTCGTCATCGGGTGCGCCGACGATGAAGTCGGCGTAGCCGTCCTTGTTGATATCGCCCAAGGAGCCGATGGAGGCGCCGAACGCGTCGTTCTTCGAATCGCCGTAGAACACGTCGAGTCGGCTGCCGTCCTTGCCCGAGAATACACTCGCGCTCCCCGTGCCCTTGGCGAAGCGAGCTCCGACCAGGATGTCTGGGGTGCCGTCCTTGTTGACGTCACCACCGAAGGAGACAGACGATCCGAACCAGTCGCCGGTTGCATCGCCCGCGAAGACTCGCAGCAACTTGGTGTCCTTACCCGAGAAGAGGTGTACTGCACCATTGTCGACGTGGGGTCGGTCTTCGCTGCGCGCGCCCACGAGGATGTCCGGCCTTCCATCGCCGTTCACGTCGGTACCACCGTCCACGGCCCACCCAAACCTGTCATTGTACTTGAGTCCCACGAACGTGTGGAGGGGTGCGAACGTCTTGCCCGAGATGATCGTGACGGTTCCGAGTCCCTTTTGGGCTTCGGGTGCGCCGACGAGTATGTCGGGGGTGCCGTCGTTGTTGACGTCGCCGGCGCCACTCACGGAGAATCCGAAGCGGTCCATGATCTTGGCGCCGTTGATGCGCGCGAGCAGCTTGCCGTCCTTGCCCGAGACCACCTTGACGTAGCCTGACAGGCCGACCAGGTTGGGTTGAGGCGCGCCGACCACGACGTCGGGATAGCCGTCGCCGTTGATGTCGCCGATGCCGTCGACCGAGTTGCCGAACTGGTCACCGCCGATCTTGCCATCGATCGTGAGGAGAATCGAACCGTTCTTGCCCGAAAACACGCGGGCAAATCCAGGGGCCTTGCCTCAACCACAGTCCTCGGGGGCACCGACGATCACGTCATCGTAGCCGTCCTTGTTGATGTCCCCGGCTGCGCCGACAGCTCGACCGAACGTGTCGTCCGTATTGATGCCACGCAGGTTGAGGAGGACCTGACCGTCCTTTCCGGAGAACACCGTGGCGAATCCGATCTTGCCGATCTCGTCGCCGCCGACGATGAAGTCTGGGTAGCCGTCCTTATTGACGTCGCCGGCGCCGCTGACGCCCGCGCCGAATTGGTCGAATTGTTTGCCGCCGAAGACGGAGCAGATCTTGTTCTGTGCGGTGATCCCCGTCGCCAGGAGCGCGCCCATGGCGAGGGATGGGATTGTGGGACGAAGTTGCATGGTAGATTCCAGTGAATGGGAGGTGGAGGGCAGCCCGACGCGGTAACGGCCTGCAGCAATTGTAGCACAGGATAATTGTAGCTCAGGGTCCATCCTTCGAGAAGAGCCTCCAGCCCCCTTGTCCCGTGTCGATCGCGGCATCGGCGCAACGCAGCCACGGATTCCTCGGATCATTCTCTCGCCCGACTGGAAGAAGGTCTTTGGCCAACAGTACAGCTTGAAGTGCCGCAGGAGCGTCGTACGCACCGCGAGCGCTCGCAATGTGGTTTTGTCCGTGGCGATCTTCAGCCATGAGGTCGGCGTCCGCGAATCGGTCGAGACTCTCGATCTCCGTCTCGAAGTGCATCTGGACGCCCAGGTCCCGACACCGTTCCTGCAGGATCGTGAGCAACTTCTTTCGACTCAGCCCGCAGAAGCCGCGCCCCGTCGACGTCACGCAGTTTCGGCGTAGTAGGTCTCGATGTTGTCCAGCGTCTCGTCCGAGAACACCACACCCCAGCCAAGCGTGTCGTCGTGGCGGTTGCGCTCGAAGACCTGGATGTCGGCGTCCGGATACGCCTTCTTCATCAAGATGCTGAAGAAGAGGCCCGCGGGGCCGGCACCGATGCTGACGATCTTCATGGTCCAGGTTCAGGCATCGCGAAGTGTCGCGAGCATCTCGCCGATTCCGGTGAACTTCTGCCGAACCCGTCCGTCGGCCTCGCCGCGTTCCTTCTCGATCTTGTCGAGTAGCTGCCAGTCCGAATACGTGACGAATCGGATATTGCGTTCACTCAGCAGAGCGACCATCTGTCCGCTCCCGTCCGCGGGCAGCTCCTCAGCCGTCTGTCCGGCGAGGTCTTCGACCATCTTCTCGACCGTCGCTTTCGAATCCGGACTGTTGGTGCCGATCAGGCCCGATGGTCCGCGCTTCGACCAGCCGACGACGTACTGGTTCGGCACCACTGTGTCGTCGTCCGCAGAGGCGACCACGCGACCATCCTTGTTCGGAATGATCCCCCAGCTTTGATGGAAGGGCACGCCGGGAATCTCGATGCCGCGATAGCCGATGGCCTTGAACACTATCTGCACGGACTCCTCCGCGTAGGAGTCGAGAGCCCGCGGCCTCGGCGTCCCATCCTTCGACTCGTACAACTCATTGCGTTGCAACCGCACGCCGACGAGCTTGCCGTTCTCCCCGAGCAACTCGATCGGAGACACGAGCGACTGGCAGTGAACCTTGCGCTCTTGGTCCCCGGCGCCGGTCTTCGACGCCTCCGTCAGGAAGTTCAGGTTCTTCGGCGCGGTTTTCGGGGCGGCGCCGCTCTCGAGCCACTTTGCCGTCACCGGGTCGACGATGACACTTTCGGGATCGACGACGAGGTCGACGCCGTCGAGCTCGGCGATCTCGGCGATCTCCTTTGGCGAGAAGGCGGCCTGCGCCGGACCACGGCGACCGAGGAGGATCACTTCGCGTATCTTGCTCTCGCGCAGGGCTGCCAACGCGTAGTCTGCGATGTCGGTCGAGGCGAGGTGATCGGGGTCTTGGATGAGCACCCGGCACACGTCCATCGCGACGTTGCCGTTGCCGACGACCGCGACTCTCGTCGAGTTCGCGAGGTCGAACTTGCAGTCCCTGTAGTCGGGGTGGCCGTTGTACCAGAACACGAATTCCGTCGCGGATACGCAGCCTTCGAGGTCTTCGCCTGCGATGCCGAGGTCGCGCGAACTCTCGTTGCCCACGGCGTAGATAATCTGGTCGTAGTGCGCGGTGAGGTCTTCGACCTGGATGTCGCGCCCGAGCTTGACGTTGCCGAAGAACCGGAAGTTCGGGTGGGCCGCCGTCTTCTCGTAGACCCGGATCACGTTCTTGATCTTCTGGTGGTCTGGCGCGACGCCGCCGCGCACGAGTCCGTATGGCGTGGGCAGCCGATCGAACACGTCACAGCGTGCGTCGAGGCCGTCGACTTTGAACAGGGCGTCAACCGCGTAGAACGCGGACGGACCGGAACCGATGACTGCTACCCTTAGCGGGCGGGGGGGGGTGCCGATGGGAGATTCTGACATGAGCGGGTGGAGATCTTCGAATCGGAAAGGCTCGCATGAGCGTTCGGGCAGGGCAAGAACCTGCGCGAAGAAGATCAGGCTGGATCGTCCAGCAGCGCCCGGAGTTCGAGGGCGAGAAGCTTCGGTTCCAGGGGCTTTTGCATGAACCGCGACCGCGGTACCTGGTTGCCCACGTCGTTTTTCGGCGGTAGTCCTGATATGAACAGCACGGGGATGCCCGCGTTTTGCTCCCTGATCCGCTCCGCGAGTTCAACGCCGGTCATTCCTGTCATCGCCAATTCCGTGACCACCGCGTCGAATTGGCGGTCCGGATGGCTGAACGCGCTCTCCACGGAGTCTGCCGTCATCACGTCGTAGCCAGAAGCGCGGAGGATGCGATCCACCACGTGTCGCACCTGATCGTTGTCCTCCACGAGCAGGACCTTTTCGCCGGCGCCGGGGCGTCCAACCGGTTGCTGCGAGGCAGGGGGAATCAGGTCCGACCAGGGCAGGTAGAGCGTGAACTGCGCGCCGCGACCCGGGCTGCTCACGACGAGGATGCGGCCGCCCATCCTGGCCATCGCGCTCTGCACCGAGTTCAAGCCGAGGCCCGAGCCCCCGCCGGGTCTCTTGGTCGTGAAGAACGGTTCGAAGACCCGTGCCATCGTCGCCTCATCCATGCCCTCGCCGTCGTCGGACACAGAGACGACAACGTACGGTCCCGCGCCGATTCCCACGCCGTCGATCACGGTGTCCTCCGGGAGATTCTGACGGTGGGTTTCGAAGATCAGCGACCCGCCGTTGGGCAGGGCATCGCGGGCGTTCAAGGCGAGGTTGAGGATGATCTGTTCGATGGCACCGTCTGGCGCGAACACGATGGGGTTCTCGGCGTCGAGTGATTCCTGGAGAGAGATGTCCTCCGGGAAGATCGGGGCGAGATCTTTCAGCGTGTCGTGGATGACGTCGTGCACGTTGAGTGGCCTGGGATTCTTCAACTGGCGCCACGACAGGCCCGTGAGCTGGAGCGTCAACAGTTCGGCGTGTCGCGTCGCCGCCAGGATGGCTTCGAGACCCTCCGCGGTCATCTGCTTGTCGTCCCCGTCTTCGCGAATCTGATCGGCGTAGCCGCGGATGATCGTCAGGATGTTGTTGAAGTCGTAGGCGATCCCGCCCGACATCCTGCTGATCGTCTCGAGTTGCTCGGTCTTCAGCTTGCTCTGTTCGAGCTGCTTGCGCATCGTCACGTCGCGCGCCATGCCCTGGATCACGGTGACCTTTCCTGTCTCCGGCAACCCGTGCGAACTGAGTTCGAGGATCCGGTTCTCCTTCGCCCCGGAGGTCGGGTCCTGACCGGTGATGCGAATCTGCGTCGTCCCTGGCGAGTGATGTTGGATCACCTTGTCGAGATGGTCCGCGAAGAGCGCGCGCGCTTCTTCGTCCGCCGCGAGGTTCGCGAAGTGGGTGCCGACCATTTCATCCCGCCGTTTTCCAGAGACCCGTTCGATTGACTGGTTGATCGTCTGAATCACGCCTTCGGGGCTGAGCGTGAACAGGATGTCCCGAGCGTTCTCGAAGAGGTTGCGGTAGCGACTCTCTTCCACTGCGAGCCGCGAGGTCCGTTCGACTTGCCGCCGCCACTTGACCAAGAGCCAGATTGCGACGATTGCAAGTACCGGCAGGAACGTCAGCGGGATCCAATCCGGGATGGTTGTCAGCACGGTCGGTTCGAGTCTGCGAGACGAGGGTGGGGTGACGGGTCAGGCGAGCTTACCGACGGTGCCATCCCGGCGCGACGTAAGGCGCGATGAAATTGCATCGCGCCCGGCGCGGTCTCCGCTAGGATCCCCGGCCCGAAAGAACAGAAATGTTGAAAGCCTTGAAGACACTCGTCGCCGCGACCTCCTTGTTTCTTCTCGTGATTCTCCTGCAGGTGCCGTGCGCCGCGCAGGAGCATCCGCATGCAATGACGTACGGCCCGGCCATGGCCGGGACGTGGCAGGCCCTCTGGCCCCGCGACAACTTCGCGCTCAAAGGCGTGTCCATCCGCGTGGGGGGTGCTGAATCTTCTGCCCAGGTGATCTTCGATACTGAGTTGCTGCGGGTGTCGGCGATCGCGTTGGACTACCGCCAGGAGCTGCGCGGCACGGCGTACGACGGCGCGCACGGTCCCGGGCTCAAGATCGTCGGCAACCAGGTGCTGGCGACGCCAGTCGGTCCGGGCTGGGCATTTGCGGGGAGCTTCAACGATCCGCGATCGATCCCGCACGGCCCGCTGCCCAAGACATGGGGGCGATACAAGGGTCTGTACCTGCATGGGCAGAAGGTCGTCTTGCGCTACGACGTCGGTGGCTGTGACGTGCTGGAACACTTCGAGGTGTCGGGCAAGGGCGACGGTCGTCTGCTCACGCGGATCCTCGATCTCGGAAAGAGCACGAAGCGGATGACCATGATGGTTGGCCTGCGTCAAGGGGCGCAGCCGAAGGTGATCGGCACCAACCTCGTCGTACTCGAATACGAAGTGAAGGCCACGGGGATCGCGTCGATCGAGAAGGCAGGCCGAGTCTGGACGGACCTCGCGATGGGCGCGCCGTCGAACAACGACTACGCGGATGCGCGCAGTGGCAATGGCGTCGAGACGCGATTTGTCGAGGGCTTCGGCAAGCCCGACAAGAAATCCGGCGCGAAGGGCAGCAACCTGCCGCGACTGCACGACGGGTTCGCCGCTCGCAACGCCGACGACAGGGATCGCACGACGTGGTTCCGTGGTCGTGGCCCAGCCCGCATGGTCACCGATCTCAAGAAGACGATCCACATCGGCCAGATCAACACCTTCTCGAGGCACCGCAACCAGCGGGCGCCGCAGCGCTACATCTTGTATGGCAGCGACGCCGCCGAGGTTCCTGACGCAAAGGCCAAGAACCCGATGAGCGTTGGTTGGAAGATGATCACCTCGGTCGACTCGCGCGCTCTGGGCAATGGCGGCATGCACGGCGTGCGCCTGGCGAAGGGCGAGGGGGCGATTGGACAATACCGCCACCTGCTGTGGGTCAGCCGGCACAAGGAGACGTTCTTCACCGAGTTCGACATCTACGACGCCGAAAACAAGCCGAGGAACAGTTCACCCGGTCGTCGCGGTTCGTACGTGACCGGCGTGGCATTGTCCGCCGCGCCTGCCGGTGCGAAGCTCGAAGTCGCTGACGGCTCGGTTCGGCTGAAGTTGCCGGCTCGAGGGTCCCGCGAGCAGCTCAAGCTCGTGTTCTTCGACTGCTCGGGTCATTCGTTTGCGAACGTCAAGAAGAAGGTCGCAGCCCTGGCTCCCGCGACTTCGCTCGCGGCGATGACCAAGGGCGGCCCCAGGCGTTGGCCCGATGGCGTGAGGACCAAGGGTGCTCTCGGTCGTGGCAAGGGCGCGTACGTCGTCGACCGGCTGGGTATCCCTTCCGACGGCGAGACCGCCTCGCACCTGCGATTCGGCGGGTTCGACTTCTTCTCGGACGGTCGCGCGGCGCTCTCGACGTGGAACGGCGATGTCTGGGTGCTTTCCGGGATCGACGCGAAACTCGAGAACTTGAAGTGGAAGCGCTTCGCGACGGGTTTGTTCGATCCGCTCGGGCTCAGGATCGTCGATGACGTGATCTACACGCTCGGTCGCGACGGCATCAACCGATTGCACGATCTGAACGGCGATGGCGAGGCTGACTTCTACGAGTGCTTCAACAACGAAGTGTTGATGACGAAGAGCTTCCACGAATTCGCGTTCGATCTGCAGACCGACAACGAGGGCAACTTCTACTTCTCGAAGGGTGGCCCCGTGCGCCCAGGCGGTCGTGGCTTCGACACTCTCGTCCCGCATCACGGTTGCATCCTGAAGGTCAGCAAGGATGGCTCGAAGCTCGAAGTGTTCGCGACAGGTCTGCGTGCGCCGAACGGTATGGGGGTCGGCCCGAATGGTGAGGTCACTTCGGGAGATAACGAGGGGACGTGGGTCCCGGCTTGCCGACTCAACTGGATGAAGAAGGGCACGTTCAACGGCTGCGTCGACACGGCGCACCTGCCGACGAAGCCCACGATGTACGACTACCCGATCTGTTTCATGCCGATGCGGATCGACAACTCCGGTGGTGGCCAGGTGTGGGTGACCACGGACAAATGGGGACCGTTCGAGGGCGATCTCCTGCACCTGTCGTACGGCAAGTCCACGCTCTTCAAGACCATGCGCGAGGAAGTCGACGGCGTCACCCAGGGTGGCGTCACGCCGTTCCCCTTGAAGTTCACGTCGAGCGCCATGCGGGCGCGGGTCCACCCGAAGACCGGGCAGTTGTTTGTCTGCGGCTTCCGCGGTTGGCAGACGAACGCAGTGAAGATGACCGGGTTCGATCGCGTGCGCTACACCGACAAGCCGGTGCGGATGTTGACGGCGCTGAAGACAGCCAAGGATGGCGTCTACCTGACGTTCACCTGCCGGCTCGACAAGGAGACGGCGGAGGATCCGGAGAGCTACGAGGTCGAGGTCTGGAACTACCTCTGGACGCGGAAGTACGGTTCTCCCGAAGTCTCGACCGTCGGCGCCGATCCGAAGGCCAACAAGGGCGCGAAGCCGAAGCACGATGCATGGCAGGTCGAACGCGCGACGTTGCAGACCGACGGCAAGACCGTGTTCTTGAAGCTGCCGGACATCAAGCCGGTGATGCAGATGCGCGTCAAGTTCGATATCGATGCGGCGGACGGCGAGAAGGTGAAGTCCGAGCTCCACAGTTCGATCCATCGCCTTCCCAAGTAGGCACGGTCGATGAAGAATCTTGGGCGGTGGATCGGCGTCGCATGCATGGTCGCTGTTCCGGCAGCGGCGATTTTCTACCTGTACAGCAAGCCCGAAGCCGGTGGGGGACGGGAGGTCGAGGAGGGGCCACCCTACGTGCCGCCACCGCTGTACTCCGGACCGCCGGAAGAGGGGTTGTCGTTCGCATCGCAGGCTGACCCGAAGAAAACGGACGCGCGGAGTTTCGCGCACCTCGCCTTGTACGTTCCCGAAGGGGAACGCGCTTCGAGCTTCCTGCCGGAGGGAGCCTTCACCGCGACATTCAAGGGCAAGCTGAAGGTCCCGACTCGCGACCGCTACACCTTCACGTTCGTCGGAACGGGAAAGTTCGAATTGGTCGTTCACGAAAAGACCGACAAGACCGTGGTCACGGCGGACGGTTCTGCCGAGCACGCGTCGGGCAAGCGGACGCGGCTGAAGAAGGGAGAGCGTCCGTTCACGGCCCGCTACACGAGTCCCGCGAAGGGGCCCGCGATCCTTCGTGTGTACTGGGAGTGCAGCGAGTTTGCCCGCGAGCCGATCCCGCAGAGTGCCCTGGGCCACGGCGCGTCCGAGTCGCTCGCTCAGTTCAGCCGGTGGCGATCGGGTCGGCGCGAGCTGTACTGGCAGCGATGCGGGCAGTGCCACGCAGAGGAGACCCGGGGGCCCGTCGCTCCGTCCCTCGGTGGTGTCGGTGCGCGGTTGCGCGAGGACTGGATGGCGCAGTGGATCGAAGATCCCGACACGACGCGCATGCCGAAAGTGCTCCACGGCTCCTCCGCGAGCACGGACGCCGCTGACATCGCGGCGTTCCTCGCGACGCAGGGCAAGGCATCGACCGCGCCCCAGTTCACCGACGACGACCGCGAGCGCGGTGGCGTGATCTTCGCGGACTCCGGATGCATCGCGTGCCACACGCTTCCAGAGCACCATGACGAGGCAACGGTGGCGAACCGCGTCAAACTCGACATCGTCGCCGCGAAGTTCCATCCCGCGGCACTCGTCGACTATCTGCGACAACCCGACCGTCACAGCCCTCGCGGTGAGATGCCGAATTTCGGTTTCGATGAACCCACCGCGCAGGCCCTGGCGGCGTTCTTGCTATCGCGGTCGGGGGCGAGCGCGCCGCCATCGGTCTCCGGTGACGCGGCGCGCGGCAAAAGGCTGATCGCGACCAAGGGTTGTGTGTCCTGTCATGGCATCGCGGTGCAAAACGAGATGCGTGCACCGGGGCCAGCCGTGACGAAGAACGGTTCGATTTCGTGTCGGGTCGCCGAGTACGGCCTGTCCGCCGAAGACGAGGCGGCGCTTCAGGAGTATCTGGCGCGGCGGCCCGGTGGTTCATCGATCGCCGTTGAGACCGCCGAGTACGGAATGCAGAGGGGCCGGTGCACGAACTGCCACGGTTGGCGCGGCGAGGAGCCACTGCTCGGACGCGTGCGCGGCGAGACGGCGGCCTTCGCGGAGGAAGATCCCGAGGCGGGCGTGCAGCACCTGCCCCCGGACCTCACCTACACGGGGAGCAAGCTGCGGACGGAGTGGCTCGTCCGGTGGCTGAAGGGAGAGGCCAAGGACCGCCCGCGTCCGTGGATGCACATGCGCATGCCGGTGTTCAGCTTGGATCCAGAGGCGTTCGCGCGGGGCTTCGCGTTTGCCGCGGGCTACGGCCCGTCGAGCGCGAAGCCACACTGGCGCGACGGCACCGCGCTCGTCGCCGCGACGATGGGGACGGACTTCGACGCCGAACCGGCGAGCGTGGCCGACCTCGTGAAGATCGGCGAGAAGCTGATCCCCCGCGACGGCGGCCTCGGCTGCATCCAGTGTCATGGAGTGGGGGACCGTCCCGCCCAGGAGGTCTTCGAGGCTCCGGGCATTAACCTGCAGCAGACCCCCTCGAGGATCCGGAAGGAGTTCTTCCACCGTTGGTGTCTCGACCCGCTGCGCATCGACCCCTCGACCAAGATGACCCGGTTCACCGACGCGGAAGGCCTGACCGGTCTGACCGACGTCCTCGAGGGCCGCGGCCAAGCCCAGTTCGAGGCCATATGGCGCTACCTCGAGTTCCTCCCGCGCTAGGCGACTCCTGCGGGGGAAGAGTGCTCGCCGGGAGGATTCCCTACTTCGGATCAGGCGGTCTCAAGGGGATGACGCTTGACCGTTTACGTTGGTTCGGGCAGATTCTGGAGTTCCGCGCGCCGTCATGAGTCGGTGCGTGATCGGACTGGTTCGTTCCGATCCGAGTCCCTCGATCCAAGCCGCAGTCTCAACCCTCCCCACCACAAGGCCCGCCGACCCCTTGCGCCGTGCCCGCCCGCGGGTATCACTCTCGCTTCTCCCCGCGGGACAAGGCCAGTTCTGACGCGTCCCACCCCCAATGTTCCCCTATTTCCAGCGATGATCAAAGTAGACAATCTGGTCAAGACGTTCGGCGCGATCCGAGCTGTAGACCACATCTCCTTCGAAGTGCAGAAGGGCGAAGTTCTCGGCTTCCTCGGTCCCAACGGCGCGGGCAAGTCCACGACGATGAAGATGCTCACGTGCTTCCTGCGACCGGACAGCGGGACCGCCGTCATGGGTGGGTCCGACATCCTTGAGGACCCTCTCGGCGTGTGCAGCAAGATCGGCTACGTGCCGGAGAACTCGCCGCTCTACGAGGAGATGTCCGTCGAGTCGTTCCTCAAGTTCATGTGTGACGTGCGCGGCATCCGCGGGCCCGCGCGCGCAGCCGCGATCGATCGTGTGTGCGAGATGTGCGCCATCACCAACGTCTACCACCAGGTCATCGGCACCCTGTCGAAGGGTTACTGTCGCCGCGTCGGTCTGGCCCAGGCCTTCCTGCACGACCCGGACATCCTGGTCCTCGATGAGCCCACGGATGGCCTGGACCCGAACCAGAAGCATGACGTGCGGGACCTGATCAACACCATGGCGAAGGACAAGTGCATCATCATCTCCACGCACATCCTCGAAGAGGTCGATGCCGTCTGCTCGCGAGCCATCATTATCGATCGCGGCAAGGTCCTGGCTGACGGCACTCCCAGCGAACTCGCGAGTCAGGGCGGCGGCAAGCTCGAGGACTTCTTCCGCCAGATCACGACGACCGACAGGGTGCTTGCCGGCGAATCTGCGAGCACCGAGGAGGTGGTCGCATGAACGCCTTCATCGCTGTTTTCAAGCGCGAACTGAGGAGCTACTTCGGCACTCCTCTCGCCTACGTCTTCCTGGCGCTGTTCCTGATGGTCAGCGCGGGTTGGATGTTCATGTCCGACTTCTTCCTGCAGGGCGAAGCGAGCATGGGCATCTTCTTCGCCAAGCTGCCGTGGCTGTTCGCGTTCTTCGCCCCGCTCATCTCGATGGGGACGTGGGCCGAGGAGCGACGCACAGGCAGCATCGAGATGCTGTTGACGCTGCCGCTCACGACCGGTCAGGCCGTGCTCGGCAAGTTCTTCGCCGGATGGGCGTTCATGATCATCGCATTGGTCCTGACGCTGCCGATCCTCTTCACTATCGCGTATCTCGGCGACCCTGAGATCGGCCCGGTCTTCACCGGCTACCTGGGCGCCTGCCTGCTGGCCGGCGCTTGCCTGGCCGTGAGCAGTTTCTTCTCGGTGATCACGAAGAGCCAGGTCATCAGCTGCGTGCTGGCGGTCATCGCCTGCGTTCTGTTCATCTTGATCGGCAACCCGTCGATCCAACCCATGCTTCCGGACGCGATCTCCAATCTCTTCACGTCACTGAGCTTCGCTACCCATTTCGACGTGATGCAGCGGGGCATCATCGAAGTCCAGAACCTCGTGTTCATGGCTGTGATTACCGTCGGATTCGTCCTTGCCTCGATCGTCATGCTCGACGACCGGAAAGCCGCATAGGAGAACAAACCATGACGAGCACAATGCGATCCATTCTCGGTTCCATCGGGATCCTCCTCAGCACGCTGTCGCTGGCGTTTATCCTCAGTCACTACTCCAGCAAGATGGGCTGGATCGATCTGACGGAGAACGACCGCTACACGCTGACGGCGGGTACGAAGAACATCCTGAAGAAGATTCGTCGGCCCCTCAAGGCCAGGCTCTTCTACTCCCAAACAGCGATCGACAGCATCGGTACCGATCAGCTCAAGCAGTTCAACCGCGCGCACGTCTACGCGCGAGACTTGCTCGAAGCGTTCGAGCGCGAGAGCGAGGGCAAGCTGTCTTTCGAGGAACTCGACCCGAAGACGTACTCCGACGCTGCGGAAGAAGCCGCGGCGCTCGGCATCCGCATCGAGCGGCTTACGGACAGTCTGACGTTCGCGTTCGGTCTCGCCATCACTTCGGATACCGGCGCCAAGGAGATCATCCCTTTCATCAACGCGAGGGAGGAGGGCCTGTTCGAGTACAAGATCACCAAGCTCGTCGAGCGTGCATCGCGACCCACGAAGAAGAAGATCGGTGTCCTGTCGAGCCTTCCCATTCTCGGTGACAACCTGTCACGCGAGATGGCCGCGCTCATGCGGCAGCAGGGGCGCCCGGTGCGGGAGAAGTGGAACTTCGCTCAGTGGCTCAGCCTGGACTACGAGATCGACGAGATCTCGCCGAGCGCGCTGCGGATCCCCGACGACATCGACTTCCTCCTCGCGATCCATCCGAAGGGATTCTCGGACGAGATCCTCTACGCCGTCGATCAGTACGTGATGCGCGGTGGCAAGCTCATCGCGTCGGCTGACCCGTTCTGCAACATGGACCAGCCACCGCCGAACCCGAGAAACCAGTTCGCATCCTTCTCGCACAAGCGCGACAGTGACTTCAACCGTCTGACGAACGCCTGGGGCGTGAAGATGGAGAAGGCCGCGGCAAAAGCCGCGGACGACGCGTCCACTTTGATCATGGGCGATCGTGATCTCGCGATCATGCAGGGCGGCGTGCAACACCTGCCTTACGTCATGTTTACGGGCGGCAAGGACTGCTTCAACAAGGAAGAGGCGGTCACGCAAGCCCTCGATGACGGTGCGCGGGTCCTGATGATCCACGCTGGCATCTTGAGCAAGACGGAGGGTGCCTCGACGGAGGTCACTTCGCTGATCCAGACGTCAGAGAAGGGCGGCAGGCGGAAGTACACGAACCTGGAGTTCATGAAGTACCGCCAGGACCCCGCCGGCTTGTGGGCTGCTGGTGATCCGGCGGCGGAAGACGACATGGGCAAGGAAGGGTTCGAGAATGCGAATACCGTCCTCGCCGCCTGTGTCCGAATCTCGGGCAAGTTCAAGAGCGCGTTTCCTGATGGATTGCCCGGGGACGCTCCGAACGAAGACGATCCCCAAAACGAGACCCGAGACAAGGTCAAGAAGGAACACCTGAGCGAATCCAAGGAATCGAACAACGTGCTCCTGTTCGCAGACTGCGATTGGTTGAGCAATGACTTCATCGTTGCGCCGGTGAGTTGGTTCGGCAGTCCGATGTCGAACAAGGCGGTCCTGTTCAACGCCCTGGACTTCCTCGCGGGTTCGAGTGACCTGATCAGCATCCGGTCTCGCGGGTCGGCTCGGCGTGAGTTTGACTACGTCATGGATATTCGGCGCCGGGCCGCGGAGAAGACCGCGGACAAGCAGAAAGCGATCCAGAAGGAGATCGACGAGTTCCAGAAGGTCATCACGAACCTGCAGAACATCGCGACGAAGAAGGATGAGGGGATCCTCAAAGCCGAGGCCATCAAGAGAGAACGTGAGGCCAACCTCAACGTTCTACGAAAGAAGCGCGAACTGAACGACGTCAAGCGCGATTCGACGATGGAAGAAGAATCGGTCAAGATGTGGGCCCAGTCGATGAACACGTACGGGTTGCCGGCGCTGGTAGCGCTGATCGGACTGATTCTCTGGATCCTGAGAATGTCCAAGCGAACCCGGCAGATGCGGGAGGACATGGCATGAGCAGCAGAGCATTCAATATCGTGGTGGTGGCCACCATCGTTTTCGTCATGTGGTCCGTTTGGCTGGCCGCACAGTCCAAGAACGTGGTCATCGAGTTCATTCGAGGTCAGTCGTTGGTCCAAGACATCGACACGACCCGCCTGACCAAGATCGAGATCACGAAGGGCGGCAAGCCCCTCGTTCTCCAGAGAGTCGCGAGCGGGTTCCTCGTCAACGACAGCTATCCGGCAGACGGTGGTCGGATCAACAATCTGATCCAGCAGTGCACCGGCATCACGTGTGGACGGGAGATCGCCGACAACACGGATGTCCACGAAGAACTCGAGGTCGACGGCAAGTCGGAAAACTCCGTGGTCGTCCGCTTCGTCGGCGGAACCGAGGAGATCGTGGGGCTCATCGTCGGCAAGATGGAGGGGAGCGCGAACTACGTGCGCCTCACCAATAGCGACACGGTCTTCATTTCAGAGAACAGCATCTTCGTGGATACGGATGCGCTGGCATACGTCGACAAGGAACTGATCAGCGTCGTGAACACCGAAAAGGTCGAGGTCAGTGGCGGCAAGAAGCCGTACACGATCCTCAAGGCTGGCACGGAGGATGGGGTGCTGCAAGCAGTCCCGGAGGGCATGGCCGCGAAGAGCATGGAGGTCAGGAATGTCTTCACCTTGACCCACACCATCTCCTTTAGCGAATTCAGTTCCGAATCGACACTCAAGGGCGTCGAGTTCAATCGCACGTACGCCATAACGACGGAGTCGAAGGAGCAGTACATTTTCACGCTCGGCCAGAAGGGCTCCGACTGGTGGGTCAAGGCGACGGCAAAGTACGTCGGCCCCGCGACTCTGAGCGTGGGTGAGATCAAGAACGCGGATGCGGAGCAACTCAAGAAGCATGAGGCGCTGCTGCAGGCCGGCGCCAAGGTCAAGAAGTTCGCCGACAGGCACCGGAGTTGGGTCTACAAGGTCTCCGAGAACAAGGGAAAGGAGTTCACCCGGGAGTTCGATGACCTGATCGAGGAGGACAAGGTGTTCCTGAGGATCGAAGAAAAGGCGATCGGATCGGTGAGCGTCAAGCGGGCTGACGGGTCCTACACGCTCACCAGCCCGAACGAGGGCGTGTTCAAGATGAAGGATCTGCCCAAGGACAAGGAGATGCGACCGTTCCTGCCGAGCGGCATCTACGCAGCCACGACCTCGTTGGCCTGGATCGAGCGAATCGATCCGGAGGAGAAGCTCGTCAAGGACGTGAAGTACGAGACGAAGTACACAACAGAGCTGAAGGACAAGGCCAGCTTCACCTTCGACATCGGCAAGAAGGAGAACCGCTTCTTCACGAAGGTGAACGCCGCGTTCGTCGGTGGGCCAAAGGACAACAGTCCAGAATCAGTCATCGCCGAGGGCGCCGTGGCCAAGTTCAACAAGTTGCACAAGGGCCACGTTTACGAAATCCCGGTTCCCGGAGCGGTTGACAACATGGTCAAGTCGCTGAAGGATCTGCTGAAGGATGCTTCCGAGGAGTTGAAGGAGATCGCCGCCTCTCACATTCTCGTGTCGTTCAAGGGCTCGGCGAAGAGCATGTCGGAGCGTTCGAAGGAGGATGCGAAGAAGAAGGCGGATGAACTTCTCGTCAAGGCCAAGGCGGATCCCGGCAACTTTGCGAAGTTGGCCGAGGAGAATTCCGACGGCCCCTCGAAGGCGAAGGGCGGCGACCTCGGCAAGTTCGACCGGAACACGATGGCCCCGCCGTTCACCGTCGCCGCCTTCAAGCTCAAGGTCGGTGAGGTCTCCGACGTCGTCGAGACCGAGTTCGGCTTCCATATCATCCGCCGCACCCAGTAGAACCCTCCGGGATCTTCCCCGCGGAAAACTGTCTTCAAAGACACAGGCCGCGGGGAGGTTGCCGTGGTAATAATCTCCGCGATGCGGATCGTGATCGCGACGCCGGTCCAGATCGCGTCGACCCGGGGCAATAGTGTCACGGCGCGGCGTTGGCAGCGGCTGCTCTTCGAGCTGGGGCACGAAGTGCGCGTGCTGCCGTCGGCGGAAGTGCACGAGGACTGTGACCTGCTCATCGCGCTGCACGCCCGCAAGAGCGCTCGCGTAATCGAGGCGTTCGCGAGGAACTATCCCAACCGACGGATCGTGCTCGCGATGACGGGGACGGACCTGTACGGCGACTTGCCCGACGACGCTGACGCGCGGGCTTCCGTTCGGATCGCCGACCAGATCGTCGTGCTGCAGCCCGCCGGTCTGGCCCGGTTGCCGGAGGAAGCCCGCGGGAAGGCCCACGTCATCCGCCAGTCCCGGCCCACGCGGTCCGCCACGGCGGGGAATCGGTCCAGCGACGCATTCTCGGTATGCATCCTTGCCCACCTTCGCGAGGTCAAGGACCCGTTGCTCGCAGCGCGGGCGGTCGTGCTGCTGCCCGCGGATTCGAAGGTCCACGTCACCCTCGCCGGAGCCGCGCCGGACTCAGAATGGTCCGACGTCGCCAAGCGCGAGCACGACGCCAACCCACGATTCACCTGGGCCGGCGAACTCTCCGCGGATGCCGCTGCCGACCTCCTCGCCTCGTCCCATGTCCTCGTCGTCAGTTCGTTGTTCGAGGGCGGCGCCAACGTCGTCACCGAGGCCATCGTCGCGGGCGTTCCGATCCTCGCGACCGAGATCGATGGCAACATTGGCATGCTCGGCAGCGACTACCAGGGATACTTCCCGGTCGGCGACACGAGAGCCCTCGCCGCTCTTATGCAGCGTGCGGAGGTCGATGCGGCTTTCCTCGCGGCATTGTCTGCTCAACTCGAGACCGTTCATCCGCTGTTCGAACCGGCCCGCGAGCGCGAAGCCTGGGCCGAGTTGCTCCTTGAACTCTGATTAGTTCGCGAGACCGAACGCGAACAACCGCTTCTCCGTCCGGACGTAGATCTTGCCGTCGACGATCGCGGGTGTCGCCGTGATCCGCTCCTTCAGGTCGTTGTGCGCGAGCACCTTCAACTCGTCACCGACCGCGAACACCGTCACGACCCCACGCGCCGACGCCGTGTAGATCTTCCCGTCGCCGACGACAGGACTCGAGTAGCACGGTCCGCGTGATCCGATCCGCTGCTGGTAGATCGCTTCCCCGGTCTTCGCGTTCAGACATGTCGCGATGCCCGCATTCTTGACCAGATACACGCGACCGCCGTGGTAGAGCGGCGACGGGCATTCCGGCACACCCTTGCCGTGTTGCCACGCGACCTTGGGCTCTGTGTTGCTGCCGTTGCCGGGTTGGATGGCCAAGAGGGCGTTCGCGTGTTTGAAGGTGCCGAGCCACTTGCCGAGCTTCCCCCACTCCTTCGAGTCGATCTCGCCGTTGCGGTCGGCGTCGAGAAACCGAAAGAACATCGACAGCGGATGGTCGCCTTCTCCGTCGGCGTCGGCCCGCGAGAGGACACTCTTGTTCGGTTTCGCCTCCTCTCGGTTGAGCGCGCCGTTCCCGTCCTTGTCGTAGTCCTTCAGCAACTGTGCGAACTTCGGCAAGCCGATCACCTCCGGATTCGTGCGCATGTTGTAGGACGAGACGAACACCAGTCCTTCGCCCGTGACCGGAGTGATGCACGGCTCATCTGCCAAACCGGGCACCGACCAGCGCTCCTTGCCGGACTTCAGTTCGTACGCGGTCAATTGGAAAGCTCCGTAGACCAGCAACTCGTCGACTTCTCCGTTCTTCCATACCGTTGGCGTCGACCATCCGGATTGGAATCCACTGCGGTCGGTGCGCCACGCAGTCTCGCCGGTCGCGCCGTGAATCGCTTCGAGGAACGAGTTCTTCTGAATGTCGCGAGAGAGCACGAGCAGTTCGCCGGCGACGATGGGAGATGCCGCCGTTCCGAACATGTTGCGAACCTGCTCGAATTCGCGATGCCAGAGCTCTTTTCCCGCGAAGTCGTAGCACAGCAGACCGAACGAACCAAAGTAGACATAGACGCGCTCCCCGTCGGTGGTCGGCGTCGAGGATGCGGGGTTGTTGATCCTGTGGTGTCGTTCGAGAGCATCCACCGTGACCGACCGACGCCAGGTCACCACACCAGTCGCGCGATTGACGCAGACCGTCTCGAGTTTCTTTCCGACGAACGTCGTCAAGAACATGTGGTCGCCCCAGATGCACGGTGACGAGTGACCGGCGTCGAGCTTGCACTGCCAGATCATGTTCTTCTCGGGGCCGAATTCGGTCGGCAATCCGTCGTCCGAGGAAGCGACGCCCCGCCCTCCGGGTCCACGGAACTGATTCCATTGCTGACCCTGTACGGAGAGCGATGCGCACGAAGCGAGAATTACCAGGGGGAACATCCGAAGGAGCATGAATCCACGATATACGGACAAACCTCCGAAGCTACCATCTCGGCATGGCGATCTCCTTGCAGTTCCTCGGCGCCGCGCGCCACGTCACTGGTAGCAAGCACCTCCTCACTGTCAACGACAAGCGCGTACTGCTCGACTGCGGCATGGTGCAAGGACCGCGGAAGATCGCCGCGAAGGCCAACCAGAACCTTGGCGTGGACGCGCCGTCGATCGACGCGGTGGTGATGTCCCACGGACACATCGACCACAGTGGATCCTTGCCGCGGTTGGTGAAGCTCGGTTTCGAGGGGAACATCCACTGCACCGAGCCCACGAAGGACTTGCTCGGGATCCTCCTCGGGGATTCGGCGCACATCCAGGCGCAGGACGCGAAGTACCTGTCCAAGAAGGGCCACCATTTCGAGCCGCCTTACGACGCTGCGGACGTAGCGAAGACGATGAAGCAGATCCGCGCGGTGCCCTACTACAAGTCGTTCGACGTGTGCGACGGCGTGCGGGTCGAATACCTCGACGCCGGTCACATCATCGGCTCCGCGTTCGTCATCATCGACGTGGACGACGGCGAGAAGCAGCTGCGCATCGCCTTCACCGGTGATCACGGTCGGCGTGACATGCCGATCCTTCGGGATCCGGATCGCATTCCCGAGTGTGACGTGTTGATTACGGAGTCGACCTACGGTGACCGGTTGCACCCGCCCGCGCCGAACCTCGAGGCCGATCTGGAAAAGGTGGTGCTCGAAGAGATGCGGGACGGCGGTCGCATCCTGATCCCAGCATTCTCGGTCGGGCGGACCCAGAACGTGCTGATGCATCTCGGCAAGCTGGTCAAGGAGAAGCGCATTCCGCAGCAGGCGATCTACATCGATTCCCCCTTGAGCAAGAAGGCGACAAACATCACGGCCCGGCACCCCGAGGTCTTCGACGAGGAGATGCAGGCGCTGATCAGGGAGGGTCACAACCCGTTCCATTTCGAGGGCGTGCGGTACGTCGCCGATGTCGAGGAGAGCAAGTCCCTCAACGGCGTCCGCAGCGGTGTGATCATCTCGGCGTCGGGTATGTGCGAGGCCGGGCGCATTCTCCACCACCTGAAACAGAGCATCGGTCGTCCCGAAGACTGCATCCTCGCTGTCGGCTACATGGCGCAGGGCACGATGGGGCGCAAACTCATCGAGAAGTATGAGCGCGTGAAGATCTTCGGCGAGCGTTTCGAAGTGAAGTGCAAGGTCCGCAGCATCCGCGGGTTATCGGCGCACGCGGACTACAAGGAACTGCTTCGAACGGCGCGCCCGCTCGCGCCCAAGGCGCGCGTGTTCGTCGTCCACGGCGAAGAAGACGCGGCGATGAAGTACGCGGACCGACTCTACGGGGCAGGATTCACGCAGGTGGACGTGCCGATTCGAAAGGAGAAGTTCGTTCTATGAGTCAGCCCGCCTACGAGTACCAGTTCGAGGAATAGATCCTCGCGGGCGATGGTGGAGGCGCCTGCTGGAGTTTCCGTTCGATGTGTTCGTAGGATTCGCTGCCGGGGGTCGTGTTCCGATCGAATGCACGTTCGATGGTGAGCCTTATCGCGGATCGCTCGTGAGAATGGGGACGGACTGCCACATCGTCGGCATCCGAAAGGGCATCCGAGAGAAGATCGGCAAGGGGCCTGGTGACCTCGTGTCGGTAGTGTCGTGGCGGGACGAGGCGGAACGGACCGTGACGCCCCCCTTGGAACTCCGGCGGTCGTTCGCGCTCGAGGCCGTTGTTCGGAAGGTCTTTGACGGCCTGAGTTTCACGCACCAACGGGAGTTTGCCGAGTGGGTTGGTGTTCCGCCAAGAAGGCTGCATTTCGCGATCGCAGCACGGTGGAGAGCCATCGAGGTGCTTCTCGAAGGCCAGAAGTTCCCGTAGCGGCAAGTCGATCGAGTTCCTCGTATGGTGGATTCCTGGTAGAGTCTTTGTCCATCATGCGTGTACCAAGCAGTGCGTGGATCGCTCTACTCGTGAGCATTCCCGTTTCAGCTCAGGCGACTCCATTCACCATGCCACCGGGGTTCCTCTCGACGCACAACACATCGTCGACCGGTGGATCCATGCCCTACACGCCGTTCCTGGGCGCTTACGCGGAAGGCCGCATGCAGGTGATCAGCGCGGACTGGACCGGTGGCAGCGCGGTCTCCGTCACTTCGATCTCATTGCGCCGCGACACCGAGTACTACTACCCGAGCAACCACGGCAATGCACGCTCTTGGGCGGACGTCTCCGTGACGATCGGCGAGTCGAGCTATTCAGGGGTGTCCTCGACGTTCTCCGCAAACATGACCACAACGCCCACGGCGGTGTTCAACAAGACAACGAGTTGGGGCGACACTTCAGCGAAGCCTTCATCGACCCAATCGTGGGGTGGGTTCAACATGAGCTTCCCGTTCACCTCGCCCTACGCCTGGTCGAGAGCCAAAGACGTCTGCATCGATTTTCGGTTCACCGGCGGCCGCCTCGCGAACAACGGCTCGTGGACTGGCGTGAACTACGTGCTCGTCGATGGGTTCTCCGACAGGATCGACAATGGCCCCTACTACAACTTCCTCGTGACCGCGGCTTGCAAGTCGCCCGGTCAGAACGCGCCAGGGTTCTTCGGATCGAACATCCGAACCCTCGGGCCGTTGCACTCGACGAATCCGAACACGCTCTCGATCGATATCTTCCAAGCGCTCGGTGCTCCCTTGACGAACCACATTGGGGCCATCGGACTGATCGGCAGTTTCTCGGGCGTCAACATCGGTACCTGTGAGAAGCTCTACCTCCTGCACACGCCCGTGCCGTTCTCGTTCAAGACCAGCCTCACCGGCACGTGGTTCCTTCCGAGGAACCATATTCCGTTCACCGCGTCGAGCGTTGGGATCGTGGTCTACAGCCAATCGGCGTACACCCATCCCGTGACGCAGGCCTTCGCGTTGAGTGGCGGTGTTCGAAGCGTCGTTCCTGCTCTCCCGAATGTTTCTGGTTTCAAGCAGGTGCAGGTAAATGCATCGGATCGAACATCGGCAACGGGTACGCTCAGCATGATCTACGTGCCCATCCTGAAGCTCAATTAGTCCGACGCAAGAATACCACCGCCCCGCGCTCGTCACTCCGCTGAGGTGGATGCGATGAGGGCGATCGTCATCGGGGCAGGGCGCGGTCAGCGTCTGATGCCGACGACCAAGAACGCGCCCAAGTGCTACGCGGAGGTCGCCGGGCGGCGGATCCTCGACTGGATCGTCGAGGCGTTCGCCGAGAACGGTGTCGACGACATCGTGTTCATCGGCGGGTACCTCATGGAAAAGGTGCAGGCCGAGTATCCCGGGTTCACGTTTCGACCGAATGAGGAATGGCCCGACAACAACATCCTCGCCTCCCTGATGTGCGCGGAGGACTTGATGGACCGCCCGTTCTTCACGACGTACGCGGACATTCTCTACCGACCCGACGCCGTCAGCTCGCTGATCGAGTGCAGCGGGGATATCCGTTGCGTCGTCGATACGAAATGGAAGGAACGCTACGAGCACCGCACCGATCATCCGATGACCGACGGGGAGAAGGTCACTGTCGCCGACGGCCACATCACGAGGGTGCACCGAGACATCGATCCCGATCTCGCGCATGGCGAATTCACCGGCGTCGCGTGGTTCTCCGAGGAAGGCGGGAAGCTGTTGCGCGAGCACTACCATCGCTGCCGGCAGGAGTTCTCGGGACGGGCGTTTCGCGAAGCGCCGATCTTCGAGAAGGCATACCTCATCCATCTGCTGCAGGAGATGATCGAGCATGACGTGCCGGTTCGACACGCGGACGTGCCCGGCGAATACTGGGAGATCGATACGCAGCAGGACTACGACATGGCGCGCGCGGACTGGAGCGTTCGAGAATGACCGAAGATGTGCTGTTTCCCGCTTCGGTTGTCGGCTCGATGCCGAGGCCGGATGACGTCCTGGATCTCGTCATGGGAGGGCTCGAGATTTCACAGGAGGAGCACGATCGTCGGATGGACGATGCGATCCGTGGCATCGTCGCGCTCCAGGAGGACGCTGGACTCGACGTCGTCACTGACGGCGAGTGGCGGCGTCGGTCGTACATCGGTGTGATCGCGGAACTCGCAGACGGCTTTGAACTCAGTACGAACCCCGCAGACGGAAGACCGTGGACGATCGTCGTCGACACGTTGGCGATGACCGATTCGTCGTTCATCGCAGATGAAGTCGAGTTCGTGAAGGGAATCACCGACCGGAAGATCAAAGCGACGTTGCCGTCGCCCGCGCTGCTCGGTGAGCGGATGTGGGACGAGACGGCGTCCGGAGCCGCGTATCCGAACCGTGACGACTTCGTGCTCGATTGTGTTCCTGTCTTGCGCCGGCAGCTCGAGTTGTTGCAGGCCGCGGGCGCCGACATCGTGCAGATCGACGATCCGCACCTCTGCCTGTTCGTCGACGAAGAGGTCCGGGGCGGATACGACGACCCGGATCGCTCGGCGGACTTCGCGGTCGATGCGGTCAACGCGATGGTCGACGGCATCTCCGGGGTGACGCTGGCTCTGCACCTGTGTCGGCGAGCCGGGGCGAGAGTGCGTGGTGAAGAGTCCCACTCCGGCAGCTACGACCTCATCGTCGAGCAGCTGAATCGTCTCCATGTCCAGCACATCACGATGGAATTCACGGACCCCGAGTCGTGCGACCCGTCGGTGTTTGGCCGGCTGCGGGAAGACCTCGAGATCGGGCTGGGTTGCGTCAACGTTACCCCCGGATTGGTCGATGCGCCGGAGACCATCGTGCAACGGGTCAAGGCCGCGATGCTCCACCTCCGCAAGGAGCGGATCACGCTGAATCCGGACTGCGGTTTCGCTCCTGGTTCGGGTGCGCGCGTGAGCATTGACGAAGTGCAGCAGAAACTCATCAATCAGGTGGCCGCAGCACGAACGCTGCGCGCCGAGTTCGCGTGACGCCGTCGCGGCTGGGAGTCTGGGCTCTTGTCGCTGCGTGTGTGTTGTTGCGGCTGACGCCGCCCTGGGAGATCAACCACGACTGCGGCTGGTTGCTCTTCGCTGCCAGCCGGTTTCTTGCGGGCGACGCGCTCTATTCCGAGCTGATCGAGATCAACCCGCCGTTGATCATCTACCTGAATGTACCACCGGCGGCGCTCGCGAGCTTCACCGGACTCAGCGTCGGCGCGGCGCTGAACCTCTGGGTCGCTTCGCTCTTGGGTCTCAGCCTCTTCTTGACCAGCAGGATCGTCCGTGTTGGCGACTTCGTTCGGCTGATGAACCCGATCGCGTTGGCCGCGGTAGCGTTCGTGCTGGTCGTTCCGGTCGGGCGCGATTTTGGCCAGCGAGAGCACTTGATGATGATCCTGACGCTGCCGTACTTCGCCGTCGTGGGGCAGCGCGTCGCCGGGGGAGACGTGCGATCGGGTCAGGCGTTGGGAGCCGGCTTGTTGGCGGCGGTCGGGTTCTCGCTGAAACCGTACTTCCTCCTCGCGCCCGTCCTGGTTCGCATTGGCACCGCGCTGTGGCAACGCAAGCTGTTCGATACGCGGCGCTTGGAGAACGAGGGGCTCGTGCTGGGCGTGGTCGTATACGCGGCCCACTTCCTCCTCGTGCCCTTCCAGTCCGATTTCGTCGCCAACGTCGGGCTCACGCTCGAGGTCTACGGGTCGTTCAAGGTCTCGTTCGTCGAGTTGCTGAGCAAGCCCTGGACGATCGAAGCGCTTGTTGTCATCGTCGTTCTCTCGGTCGCCGCGATCTTCGCAGGCAGCATCCGAACATCGATATGGGTACTCATTCTCGCGCAGTTGGGTTTCCTGGGCTCGGCGTTTTGGCAGGGGAAGGGCTGGATGTACCACCTGTTCCCGGCGCTCGCGTGCGGATACCTGGGGCTCGTCGTGTTGGTGTTCGGCGCCGGCGCGCGGTGGCTGCGCGGGGTATTCGTCGTCGTGTGTCTTTGCTACGTGGCGCTGCCCATCGGACAGCACTGGTTGCAGCGTGAACCGGAGCTGGCGTTCGCCGATGCGTTCACGGGGATTCCGCCGGAGCTCGACGCGGTTCGGGAACTGCGACCGGGCGACACGCTGTTGGTCGTGGACACGGACATCCACACGTTCTTCGCGTGGATGGTGGACCACGAGATCGGGTGGGGGTCACGCTACGCGTGTCTCTGGCCGTTGCCCGGCGGTTCCTCGGAGCGGCGCGAGGACTTGCGGAGGATCGTTCTCGAGGACATCGTGAAGCACAAACCCAACCTCGTCTTTGTGCGCAAGGGGCGTCCCTCCTTCATCGACGACGAGTTCGAGATCTCGGACTGGCTGCGAGCCGACTGGACCGGCTACGAGGAACAGGAGAGCACTCTCAACTTCCGCACATGGCGCCGCCGCTAGAGAACCTCTAGGCGTTTGCCCAGCCCTTCGCGCGCTCGATTGCCGTTCGCCAAACGCGGAGCCGCTCTTCCCGTTCGCGCTTGCGCATGTTGGGACGGTAGGTCTCTTGGATCGAGTGGTTCTTGGTGACTGCTGCCAGGCTCTTGATCGCGCCGACTCCGAGGCCGGCCAGATACGCCGCGCCGAGGGCGGTCGTCTCCGTCTCCGCCGGTCGTTGCACCTGCAGGCCCAGAAGGTCGGCCTGGAATTGCATCATCGTGTCGTTCACAGAAGCGCCGCCGTCCACGCGGAGCTTCCCCAGCTTTACACCCGAGTCCGCCTGCATCGCGATCAACACTTCCTGGGTTTGGAACGCCATGGACTCGAGCGTCGCGCGCGCCAGGTGTCCGGCGGTCGTTCCGCGCGAAACACCGACGATTGTCCCGCGAGCATGCGGGTCCCAGTGTGGCGCGCCGAGACCGACGAACGCCGGGACGAAGTACACGCCACCCGAATCGTCCACGGACCGCGCGAGCTTCTCGACGTCGACCGACTTCCGGATCAATCCCAGCCCATCACGCAGCCACTGCACCGCGGCGCCCGCCACGAACACCGACCCCTCGAGGCAGTAGGTGATCTTCCCATCGATGCCCCATCCGATCGTCGTCAACAACCCGCGCTTCGATCGGACCGCTTTCTCCCCGGTGTTCATCAACAGGAAGCACCCGGTACCGTACGTGTTTTTGGCCATGCCCGGACGGAAGCACGCCTGTCCGAACGTCGCAGCCTGCTGGTCCCCGGCGATCCCGGCGATCGGGATCTCCCCGCCGAACCAGTTCTTGTCGGTCTCGCCGAACACCCCGCTCGAGTCCCTCACCTCCGGCAACATCTCCCGGGGTACGTCGAGGGTCTTCAGTAACCAGCTGTCCCACTGCAACTTGTGGATGTTGAAGAGCAGAGTTCGACTGGCGTTGCTGTAGTCCGTGGCGTGCACGCGGCCGCCGGTCAGCCGCCACAACAGGAAGCAGTCGATCGTCCCGCACAGGATCTCGCCCCGCGCGGCCCGCCGCCGCAGACCCTTGTTCCGGTCCAGCAGCCACTTGATCTTGGTCCCCGAGAAGTAGGGGTCGAGAAGCAGGCCCGTCCGCTTGCGGAACTCCCCGCCGAGCCCGTCGCGCTCGAGTTTCTCGCACAGGGGCGCCGTGATCCGGCTCTGCCACACGATGGCGTTCGCGACCGGGTGGCCGGTGGTCTTGTCCCACAGCACCACCGTCTCCCTCTGATTCGTGATGCCGATCGCGGCGATGTCCTTCGCCCTCACCTTGCCCTTGCGCAGCACGCGCCGCGCTGTCGCGAGCTGCGAGTTCCAGATCGCCTCGGGGTCGTGTTCGACGTGACCCGGGCTGGGGTAGATCTGGGCGAACTCCTTTTGCGCTGCCGCCCGCGTCTTGCCCGCGGTCGTGAACAGCATCGATCGACTCGAAGTCGTACCTTGATCGAGAGCCAAGAGCAGCATGCGAAACCTCCGTTTGCGATCGTAACCGACCGTTGTTCTTTTGATGCACACAACCCTGGCGTCCGGGAACGCCCGCGCTACGAACAGAACGTGAGTTGATTTTTGTCCACAAGTTTGTCACCGTGAGAAGGCTCGATCACGGTGGGCGGTCAGGACTCTCACAGCGTGGTCGTCGCCCGTAGGTGTCTGGTCAGGGCACTGTGTGAATGCACGGGCGTGTCGCGCCCAACAAACTTCTTAGCACCGGTCTGTACGCACACCGGGGTCCAGATTCGAATGGGAGGTCGCATGAATCGTCTGTGGTTGGTGCTCAATGTTCTTCTCACGTTGATCCTCGTCGTTTGCCTGGCGACCCAGTTCGAACCCGATCCCGCGCTTGCCGAGACGAAACCCGCAACGCTGACCGCAGAGGACCTGCATGTCCTGCGGGTGGACGTCGATTCCGGTGGCCCCGAGCGCATCATGCTCTCGTTTCACGCGCCCATGGTCGACGCCGACGAGTTGGGCGGAGAACCGGCGGACCTCGGGCTGACCCTCGAACCCGAGAACCGGCTCATCGGAGTCTGGCACGACGAGGAGGCGCTCGCGTTGACGCCCGCCCGTCCGCTCCGTCGCGCGACGCGATACACGATCCACCTCGGTCGCGCTTTCATCGCCCCGAACGGTCTCCAGTTTGTGTTCGATACGCCCTCCGTCATCGTCGGCTTCGACATTCCGGTCGACGAATCGTCTCTGCGCGAGAAGCTCGAAGTCAGTTCTCGCGGGCGCCGCGTGCCGGTCGAGGTGACCGACACGCAACTCGCGGACGAAAACTCGTTCCGCGTCGTGTTGCGTTCGGCAGAAGACCTGGACCTTGTCGACGTCCACGTGCACGCGGGTCTGAAACCCGCGCAGGGCGACGCCGGCGCGATGGGCGTCGGTGAGCCTGCTGACGTTCCGAAACCTCCCGGCGATCCGCTTGTGGTGATCCGTGGGCCATGGACAATTCGCCGAACTACTGCGGCGGTTGGGTCTTCCGGTCGATCCGCGCGGGGTCCACCTGGACGCGGCGTTGGGAGCGATGTCGGCCTCGCCGTTCCAGATGGCTCGTGCGCAGTGTCGGTTCGTCGGAAGCGTTTGGCATCTCGGTCAGCGCCGGGGCCCGGTGCAGCGTGTGTTGGATGCCCTTTCCCGTCTTGGATCCACGGGCGGCGCCGTCGCGTTCAAGGCGGGAACACCGTCTGGTCGCAGAGACGCGTGGTGCGTGGCGATCACGGGGATGTGTGTGGCCGTGGTTTGGATCGGCAACCCGTCCGGGCGCGGTGGGCCGGGGCTCATCGGCAGCGAAGCCGGGGCGCGATTGATGGCGCGTGTCGTCGACTCGCTTTGATGCCAGCGAGCCATTCGATTGTAGGACCACGGATTCGAAGGGCTGCACTTGCTTATGTTTCCTCTCTCAATCACACTGAGGGCCTCTGTGTTGCCACAACACTCGCCGTGCGGGCAACGGCCATCCCCGTTCTCACTCCATCTCTCTCATGGTTGCACAGTTGGACATCGCTGAGGTCAAGCGCCGCCTGCGTACCGTTCGCGGCGAACTGAACATTTCACAGAGGGAAGCCGCGGTTCGCGCGAGCATCTCGAAGTCAGTCTTGGAGAAGTACGAATCGCGGGAGAACCAGCGAATTCCGAACACCAGGCAACTCTTCCAACTAGCGGAGGCCTACGGCGTGTCCGTCGATTTTCTGCTGGTGCGGGACGTGAGCGTGGCCCCCGCCGTCAGCGGGGGTCCAGGCCTTCAACGGCACCTGAGCGACAGTCTCGCGTAGAGGCGGCGATGTTGGTTCGGCTAGAAGCGGAAGCCGACCGTGAACATGAAGCCCTTGAACTCTGTCTCGGTGTGGGGCAACTGTCGCACGACCCCGTTTCGGTCTCTCTCGCGATTGGACTGACTAATCGACGTCTCGTTGAGGTGGTACGACGCGCCGAAGATAGCCTTCCCGACCACGAGGCGCAGCCCCGGTTCGACGCCGAGAGTCGTTCCCCGCGAGGTGTAGTCCCTGCGGGTGATTTCGTCGTCGATGTAGGTGTAGTGCACGCCGGCTGACAGCGTGACGTAGGCCTTCAACGTGAAGTTGTCCCTGTCGAAGATGGTCAGCGTCGGTTCGAGTTCGAGTCGGACCCCGATGTTGTTGTACGAAGTGTAGTTGCCGGTCGAGTTCTGCTCCGCGCTGATCAGGCTGTAGTACGGGCCGATTCGAAATGGGCCCTGGAACTGCCCCTTGCCGATGCGCTTGGTGAAGAACATGAAGACGTCCGGCTGATCGAGGCCGGTGGATCCGACCGTGTTTTGATAGGCGTTGTGCTTCGCGTCGTAGATCTTGAGGTCGACTCCGGCGCCGGTCCCGCGGCTGTTCGTCGCACCGGTTCGGAATCGGAATACCTCGGCGCCGTTGTCATCCACGCCGCGAGCATCTTTGAAGTCGTAGTCTCCTCCTGCCCACGACAGCAGCGCCCAAGTGCGGCGGTGATTCGAGTCCCGGTCGTCGCGATTCCGGTTCCGTGGCCAGTCGGGGTCGTCTCGGCGATCCTGGTCCTTCTTTGCCTCCTGCGTCCGTCGCTCACGATCCTGCTTGCGCCGCTCATTGCGTTGCTTCGCCTCGCGCTCTTGGCTCTCCTTGTTTTGGGGTGCAGCGTCTACGCTATCGTCGGTGAGCACGGCGACTTGAAAGTCCGGTGCCTTGGTCACAGCGCGTTCAGGCCCCACGCCGCATGCGGGGAGCAGGCACAGAGCCAGAAGGATGATTGAAGGCACGGGGGTCTTGGACATGATCGGGTTGGCCACTTATGGTTCTGAGGGATTGTATTTGAGCAGAGCGAGGTCGGCACCAAAAGGCAGGAATCTCGTCGTGGGTTCCGTACAACCCCATCCCATGGTCCGATTGTTCGTCATCTCGTTGCTCGCGTTTGGTTTCTTGCTATCCGTCGGCGTCGCCCAGGATCGATCGGGTCGTGACGCCGAGACCGCGAAGCGACCGCAGCCGAACATTCTGCTCATCACGGCAGACGACCTCAACTACGACTCCGTGGGCGTCTACGGGTGCGAGGTCGAAGGCATCACGCCGCACATCGACAAGCTCGCCAGCGAGGGGATTCGCTTCGAGCGTGCACACGTCACGATCGCGGTCTGTCAGCCGTGTCGCTCTGTGTTGATGACCGGGCGGTATCCTCACCACAATGGTGCGCGCGGGTTCCAGCCGATCAAGAAAGGCGTCCCGACGGTGACGGGCGTTGTGCGCGAGGCGGGTTACTTCAACGGCATTCTCGGCAAGACGCGGCACCTGGCGCCCGCGGCCCAGTTTGCGTGGGACGTGAAGGTCGAGAAGACGCGACTCGGCACCGGTCGCGCGCCGAAACGCTACTACGAAGAGGTCGTTCGCTTCCTCAAAGTGGCGAAGGAGCGCAAGCAGCCATTCTTCCTGATGGCGAACTCTCACGATCCCCACCGTCCGTTCGCGGGAAGTCAGCAGGAAAAGAACAAGGCGAAGCGGGGCAAGGAGGAGTTCCCACCGGCGAGTCGCTACTACAAGCCGAAGGAAGTGACGGTGCCGGGTTTTCTTCCGGATCTTCCACAGGTGCGCAAGGAGCTCGCCCAGTACTTCACTTCGGTCCATCGCTGCGACGAGACAGTCGGTGAGATCCTGCGCGCGCTGAAGGAGTCTGGCATGGAGGACAACACGGTGGTCGTGTTCATCAGTGACCACGGCATGGCCTTCCCGTTCGCGAAGACGAACGTCTACTTCTCTAGCACGAAAGTGCCCTGGATCGTCCGCTGGCCGAAGAAGATCGAGGCCGGCGCCATCGACGAGACGCACTTCGTCTCCGGAATCGATTTCATGCCGACGGTGCTCGATATCGCAGGCGTCGCCGGACCGAAGTCCATGGACGGTCGTACATTTCTGCCGCTGTTGCGCGGTAAGAAGCAGAAGGGTCGCGTGCAAGTGCTCACGGTGTTCCACCGCACGGCTGGCAGAAACAACTACCCGATGCGCTGTCTGCAGAATGGGCGATTCGGCTACATCCGCAACGCGTGGTCGGACGGGAAGAAGGTGTTCAGGAACGAGTCGATGGCAGGCTTGACGTTCCGCGCGATGAAGCGGGCGGGCGCCAACGACCCCGAGATCGCGGCGCGGGTCAAGCTGTTCCAGTTGCGGGTCAAGGAGGAGTTCTACGACTTCGAGAAGGACCCGAACGCGCTGAACAACCTCGCCGCCGACCCACGGTTCACCGAGGTCGTGGCGAAGATGCGCGCGGAGATGTGGGCGATCCTCGAACGCACGGGTGACCCCGAACTCCCGCTCTTCCGCAATTAGCGCGCTTTCTGCTGACAGCCACCGAACGCTGGCACGTATGCGTGGTCCTCACCAAGCCCCTGGCTACAAGAGTCGTCATGAACCTCCCTTCTCCCCTCGCATTTGTCCCGGTTGTCCTGTTTTGCGCGAGTAGCGTTCTCGCGCAGATCGAGAGGCCCATCCCGTATCCGATCCCGCAGGGGGCGCAGTGGAAGAACGCGGTCGCCGGTGGGACGCGGACGAACGACGGTTCACCTGGTGCGAAGTACTGGACCAACTACACGCGCTACAAGATCCGGGCGGAGTTGATCCCGGAGAAGGCGATTATCAAGGGTCACATCGAGATGACCTACATCAACCGGTCGCCCAGGACCGTGACCGACCTCAAGGTGCACCTGCGGCAGAACCTCTACAAGGCGGGATCTCTCCGCAACCGGTACGTCGAGATCACCGGCGGAGTGACGGTCAGCGAGGTGAAGTTCAACGGCGAGGATCTCAGCTCGCGCTCGTACCGCGTGGTCGGCACGGTGATGCATGTTCGGCGATTGCCCGAGAGCATCGCTCCCGGTGAGGAAGGCACGCTCTCCTTGGATTGGGAGTTCCGGGTGCCCGGTGCCGGTCGATCCGCGCCCCGGGGCGTCAGCGTTGTCCGGCAAGGGCACGACCGCTTTCACGTGTTCTACCTGGGCTACTGGTATCCGCAGTTCGCCGTCAGGGAAGACGTTGCAGGTTGGGTTGCCGAGCAATACATGAGCAACGCCGAGTTCTACATGGGGTATGCGGACTACGACCTGAAGTTCACTGTCCCGGAGGGTTGGCTCGTGCGCGCGACCGGCACCCACGAGAACGCTGCCGAGGTTCTGACCAAGACAGCGCTCGAGAGGCTCGAGAAGGCGCGCAACTCCCGCGAGGTCGTGCAGATCATCGACCGGGATGACCTCGAGTCCGGCAAGGTGACGCGGAAGAGTGAGAACAAGAAGCACACTTGGCACTTCAAATCAGAGCACGTGCGTGACATCGCCGTCAGTGCGTCGGATCAGTACGTCTGGGACGCGGCCCACGCGGTGGTCAAGGACAAGCACGGTGAGGGCAAGGACGGTAAGTGCATGATCCACTCGGTCTACAAGCCGCGCCGTAGCTGGAACGGTAGGTCGACGAAGGTCGCGCGCCACACGATCGAGTACATGTCCAAGAACGTGTACCCGTATCAGTGGCCGCACATGACCGGCTGTGAGGGGATCATCGGCGGTGGCATGGAGTTCCCAATGATGACCATCTGCGGTGGTTTGGGGGACGGAGTCGTCACGCACGAGTTGATCCACATGTGGTTTCCCATGCTCATCGGTTCGAACGAAAAGGCGCGGGCATGGCAGGACGAGGGATTCACGAGCTTCTTCACGAGTCGATGCCAGGCGGACTACCGTGGGCGCGCGTTGTCGAGTCGGCTCTCGGGCGGGATGGCCCTGCGAAACCTCAGCGCCCCGATGATGCGGCACGGCGATCTCTACGGCGCGGGCCGCAGCGCATACGGCGGCGTGTCCTACATGAAGACGTCGGTGGTGCTGAAGCAACTCCAGGGGATGCTCGGTGACGAGGTGTTCTTCAAGGCGTTCCGGCAGTACGCGAAGGACTGGGCCTTCAAGCACCCGTATCCGAAGGACTTCTTCAACACGTTCAGCAAGGTGTCTGGGCAGAACCTCGATTGGTACTTCCGGGTATGGTTCTACGAGACGTGGACGCTTGATCAGGCTGTGGAGTCCGTCGAGGAGAAGGACTCCGGTACCGAAGTCGTCGTCGCCGATCTCAGCTTCGCGACATATCCGACCGTGGTCGAAGCGACGTACGACGACGGCACGAAGCAGAGGCACACGGTCGACGTCAAGCACTGGCTTTCGGGCAAGAAGACGAAGACGCTGCAGTTCAAGAAGGGCGTCGCAAAGGTCGTCATCGACCCGGATCAGATCACGCTGGACACGAGCCGTCGCAACAACACCTGGCGGAAGTGACGGCATAGCGGTCCTCCTTCTGGCCCTCGGAGTTCGAAACAACCTGTCGCCGGGTTGATTCCCGGGGCTATGGGGCAAATGGTGCGGAGCGGTTACCGTGAACGGACCCCTCTGAGGCGGATCCCCCGCGCCGCGGTCGCCGTGGTGCGCCGATGCGGCAGGAGCAGAAAAAGGAGGAGTTGCCGCCGCCGGTCCCGCTGGGTGAGGCGGCGCCGCGCGCGGTTGTCCTGACGCCGGATGAAAAGCGGCTCTTCATCGCCTACGGCCAATCCGGCACAGCTACGCCTACCTACAAGGGCATCGTCGGCGTGATCGACCTGACGAAGACCCCGCACGTGCACCGCTCGATCACCATCACACTTGGCGGGAATCTCCTCGGCATCGCCAACGAGTGGCACGACATCAAGGTGTCGCCGGACGGGAGGTACGTCTACGCCATCGAGTGCGGTCTCGATCCGAAAGCCGGGCTCGGCAACTTCGTGAAGGGATTCGTCAACGGCGCGAAACTCTGTATCGTCGATGCACTCGTTCCCGGGTTGGAAAGGGAGATCGCGTCCCTCGACACGAACGGATTCGAACAGGAGCAGATGGCCGTGGATCGCCTGGGGCGAAACCTCTGGATTCCGCGGACCGGAAAACTCGGTGTGCCGGAATTGCTGCGGGTGGACATCGATCGCCGCAGTTCGACCCAAAACAAGATCGTCGCACGCATCCGATTGCACGCGAAGAACTGCACGCCGAGGAACGCGCAGCCCGGCCCGAGCGGTGTCGCCGTGACGTCGGTCTGGCCGAAGATGGCGGGGCGCATCCGACGCCCAGCGTCGTGCGGGTCGACGCGGTGACCCAGAAGGTCCTCGGCACGTTCACCGTGGGGAAGCGACCGCACAATCTCTCGGTGCAGCAGACAGTGCGCTGAGAGGGTACGCACGCGGGAAGACTCCGATTCGCTGCAAGCGAATCGGCTGAACCGAAATTCGCTCGATTCATCACTTTGGGTGGGTTATCGGGCACAATGCTGTGACCGGCGATTGCTCGCACCTCGTTCCGATGGCGCTGGTTTCTTGTCGCTCCAATCCCGAGGAGACCCAATGCATTTCGTTTCTCTTTCCCTCGTAGTCGCACTCACTGCCTCCGCATCCGCGCAGCAGATCACGAACGAGAGCCTGACTGGCACACCCTGGTCGCATACCGCGACCGGCGGGTGGAACAACGGCATCGTCGAATCCCGTTCGCTCTACGGCAAGGTTGATCACCTCGTCACGGCTGGATCGTTCACGTACACCCGCGCGCCGCTCACGCTCGATGCGGGAACGTACATCGCTGTTGCGCGCTTCGCCAAGACCAAAGCGTCGACCGGGACGGCGCCCATCGAGCTCAAGGCGATCGGCATGACGGTGACCACGTTGATCACGCCTGCTTCCGCCCAGACCGTCGACAAGTTCATCCACACACGGACGTTGTTGTTCACGTTGAAGTCGAAGATCCCCGTACTCTTCTTCCTCGAAAACAAGGACACGAAGATCACGAAGACCGACTACCTGTTCGACTCGTTCCACGTTGGCAAGGTCGAGGGTGGCCAAGCGGTTCACGTCGAAAGCCTCACCCGTCGGTGGGGTCACACCTGGGGCGCTCCGCACTACTGCAAGGAGGTCGCTGACAAGACCGCGACGTTCGGGTTTGTCGAGCACCTGAATCCTCCTGGCTCGGCGAACTGCGGCACCGGATCGGCGAACCTCTGGTGGTTCCGCTGGTGGTCCGCACCGCGCACCTTCCTGCCGGGCGTCCACACGGGCAGCATGCGCATCAAGAAGATCAGCAGCCCAGCCGGTTCGCACAACTTCAAGTGGTTTGCAGAGGTGTCGACGGACAACGGCACCACCTGGAAGAATCTCGCCTCGGTGATCTGGGACAAGAGCACACACATCGTGGGCAAGTGGGTTTATTCGCCGAACATCTCCATCACGGTGACGCACCCGGCTCACCTGTATCGCTGGCGTCTCGATGCTTACACGGGTCCCGGCAACTCGATCAAGGGTGACTACTACCTCGATTCGTTCGAGGTGCGGCGCGGCGAGTACACGCCGTTTGGCAAGAGTTGCATGAACACGGGGTTGGCGAAGATGTTCGGCAACATCCCGCAGCTGGGCTTGCAGTTCAGCATGAACGTTGGGCCACTCGGTTCCACGAACCCCGTGACCATGATTCTCGGCATTACCAACCCGGCCTTCGACCTCGGCGGAGTGGGGTGGACGGGATGCACGCAGTACGCGAGCCTCGACGTGCTGGTCGGAATGACGATTGTGAGTGGCAATGCCTCGCTCTCGTTCCCAATGCCGACGACACCCACGATGATCGGCGTGCCGTGGTACACCTCCGCCTGGCAAGCGACGGCCACCGGCCTCGCGACGACGAACGGCGTCGCCGGAATGATCGGCAACTAGCCAGCGCCTCCCATTGCGGCGCCGCCTTGAAACGCGGATGCCACGGACCGCGCAACGTTTCGTCGCGCGGTCCGTGCCTGTACGGCATGATCGGTGTCGATGTCGATCCGGTCGATGCTGTTTCTGGCTGTCGCTGTAGCGTCTTGCGGCGTGCAATCGACGGTCGTCGATTTTGGCGGCGGGGTCACCCACGCTGTTGTCTCCGATGCACGCGCATTCAATCGCAACACCTTGACGGTGGCTGTGTGGGTGCAACTCGCGCAGCACTGCGAGCCCCAGGTTCTTGTCAACCGCGGTGCGAGGAGCGAGTCGTTCACTCTCTACCTCTACAAGGGCGCGGTGCGATTCCTCGTCGGGACGGCGCCCGGGTCCTATTCGTTCGCGAAAGCGGATCGACCGGAGATTGGGAAGTGGACGCACTACGTAGGAACGAGCGATGGCGAGACTATCCGTATCTACAAGAACGGCACGTTGGCGGGGACGACGAGCATCCTCCCGTCGCCCGAGGGGAGGATGCCCGCAGTGGAGATGGACGCCCCGCTCTACCTCGGCTCGGAAGGGGCCGCGCGTAACGCAACCGTCGGTCGACTGCGGGATGTGCGGATCTTCGATCGGGCGCTGACTGCTGAGGAGGTCGCCGCGGTCCACGGCGGTCGGCCAGTCGCCTTGTCCGCCCGGCTCGGCGCGTGGGGGGAGGTGCGAGGCGATCGCTGGCTAGACCTCAGCGGTCGGGGACGTCACGCGCAGTTTGGGCGTCGTGCCATCGTGCGCAAGGCGGACGAGATCCGGGGGATCTGGTATTCGAACCAGCCGTCGGGTGACGAGTACCGTTTCAAGTACGCCGGGGGGTTCGCGACGTATCCGCAGCAGCACCTCCCGATCGCGATCCACTGCGCGAGCGTGAACAAGACGTTCTTCACCTACGGCGCGGCTGACGCCGAGAACGGCTTGTTGCACGCTGTATCGTACTTCGACCATGCGACCGGGAAGGTGGCGCGACCGACGATCCTCCTCGCGAAGCAGACGTCGGACGCCCACGACAATCCGGTGATGTCTGTTGACGACCGTGGCTACATCTGGATCTTCTCCGCGTCGCACGGTCGATCACGGCCCTCGTTCATTCACCGCAGCGTGAAGCCCTACGACATCGAGGCTTTCGAACGCGTGGTTACGACGAACTTTTCCTACCCGCAGCCTTGGTTCGTCGCGGGTCAGGGCTTCTGTTTCCTGCAAACGTCGTACGACGGACGACGTTCGCTCTATTGCCAGCGGAGCACCGACGGGCGGAAGTGGTCCGACCGTCAGTTGCTAGCGAGCTTTGGTCGCGGCCACTACCAGGTGAGTTGGCGGCAGGGCGCGAAGGTTGGCACGGTCTTCAACTACCACCCACAAAAGGTGGGGCTCAACGCGCGCACGAACCTGTACTACATGGAGACGATCGATGGTGGAGTCACCTGGCGGACCGTGGACGGCGGGCAACTGGACTTGCCCCTGCAGGCAAGGGACAACCCGGCCCGGATCGCAGAGTACGAATCCAGGGGCGTGCTCGTCTACCTCAAGGATCTGCAGTTCGACGAAGAGGGTCACCCTGTCATCGTCTATCTCACGAGCCGGGGCTTCGAGGCCGGGCCGAAGAACGACCCGCGAACGTGGCGTATCCGTCGCTGGGATGGCGATCGCTGGCTCGACTACGCGATCACGACGTCTGACCACAACTACGACTTCGGGTCGCTCTATCTGGAAGCGCCGGATCGCTGGCGATTGATCGCGCCGACCGCGCCTGGACCACAGAAGTACAACACCGGTGGCGAGATCGAGATGTGGGAGAGCGCGGACCGCGGTCGATCGTGGAGGGTCGTTTCGCAGCTCACGCGCGGCAGCGAGTTCAATCACACCTACGTGCGGCGGCCTGTCGATGCGCACCCCGGGTTCTACGGTCTCTGGGCGGACGGCCATGGTCGCCGTCCGTCGGCGAGCTCTCTGTACTTCACGACGCGCGACGGCGTGGTCACGCGCATGCGATAGTCACTCCGGGGCGGAGCCGAGTCCAAACGCTTCGAAGATCCGTTTCGTCCGCCAGGTCAAGTCCTCCCAGTGCGCGCCGGCCTGTAGCTCAGTCACGGGAAGGAGCTCGAAACCGATGCTCTCCACAGGGTCGGGGTCGAGCTTGCTGAACTCCGACTCCGGTAGACGAATCTCGAACAAGAAGTGCGTGGAATTGTCGACGGTCTTCGCGGTGTAGGTTGGCTCGAGCCGTTCGACGTGGTCAGCGAGCACGCCGGATCGTTCCTCTTCGCGGAGTTCCCGGATTAGACCGGGGAGCGGCTCCTCGCCATCTTCCACGTGGCCGCCGAGCATCTCGAGCCGCCCGTGCTTCGTCACGCCCTCCGCGTTCTTTCGTGACAGCAGAGCCCACTCCTCGTCACCGTGGACGAACAGGATGCGAGCCTTCGCAACAGACTCCGTGATGTCGCCCATGCGGAGAGTCTACGATCAGCGTTCGCCCGAAGCCCGGGTTCGGTTGCGCTCGGCCCATTCAAGTTCCGAGATAATGTGGTTCGCCGCGGTTTCGTTCATCCACTCAGCACGCCACGACTCGTTCTCCCGTGCCATGACGCTCTCGCCCGCCTCGACAAACTCGTGTTTGGCCTCCTCCGTGGTCGCGCCCTTGTCGTGATAGTCGAGGGCGACGCCACCTCGACTGTTCACTTCACCTTCGCGGCGCGGGTCTCTTCGCCTCGGACCGAACGCAGGAGGATCGCGACCACGCGACCGCCTTGCCCGCGTTCGATGGTGAGAGTGATGGCCGGTTTCTGCGACCAGTTGAAACGTGTGAACTGGTCCTTCGCCGTCGGAACGAGATCGAGAGTCACCGCGAATTCGGGGCCGTTGAGGTTGAGAATCATCAGCACGCCGTTGGCAAACTCGATGCGCGTGTGGCCTCGGCCCTTGGCGTGGATGAGTTCCAGCAAGATACCCACTCGGTTGTAACGCGTGAGTTCCGCATCGACGACGCGCACGGACTCGAGCGCGCCGAGTTCCTGGGTTTGCTGGGGCCAGAGAGAGTTCTTGACGTCGTCCGGCCACCGTCCCGGGATGCGCTTGTGCATCGTCTCCCGCAGGAGGTCGACCTCTCCTTTCGCGAGCCCCTGGATCACGCGGACGGCCAGGTCCTCTTCCTTCGGGAAAGACCGTTTCTTGACGCGGCTGAACCTCGAGTCGTCGAGCATTGGGACGATCGTTCGACCGACGCCGCCGACGCGGATACCACTGCCGCGCCCGCGGACGACGACGCGGTCCGCGGCGGACACCTCGTACGTGCCGAGCACTGCCGCCATGTCGTTGGCCTTGAGGACAGCGATGGGGGGCGGCACGGGATAGCGGAGTTCCGTGTCGAAGAGCATCGATTCGATGTTGGACGCGATCGTCCAGAGCGGCACGCCGTCGACGTTGCTCGTGACGATGATGGTCGCGTCCTCTTCAGGGAAGCGCACGTACTGCGTGTGAAACCCGCGCACGTCGCCGCCGTGGGTGATCTTCATGCGACCCTTGTTGACGATGTACCACCCGCACGCGTAGTTTCCGAGGTGTGGCTTCAACAACTTCTTCCGCGAGTTCTTCGAGAGGATCTTGTCGCCGAGAAGTGCGCGGTCCCAACGGTAGAGGTCGTTCACTGTCGACACCGCGCCGCCCATCCCGCGGTACTGCCACCCGTAGCTGCCGTACGGGTGTTCGAGCGCGGAGCGTTCCCGACGCGATCCGTTGTAGCCGACCGCCTCAGGAGCGGGGAGGTTCTGGTCGCCGGTGAAGCCCGTGTTCTTCAAGCCGGCGGGTTCGAAGAGGTGCTTTCGGCAGTATTCGGTGTAGCTGGTACCACTTGCTTTCGCCACGATGCCTGCGAGCAGCGCGTAGCCGCCGTTCCAGTACTCGAACAGTGTGTCGGGCTTTCGCACCGGTCCCTTGGCGAGGTACGCCTTGACCGCCGCCTCCAGGTTCTCGCCCGTTCCGCCGACGGCGCGGCGCGGCATGCCGCTCGAGTGCGTGAGCAAGTGGTAGATCGTGAACTCCCGGCAGTTCTCCGGGACGCCGGGGAGGAACTTCGTGATGAGATCGGACGTGCTGAGCTTGCCCTGCTCTTCGAGTTTCAGGATCGCGGCAGCCGTGAACTGTTTCGTCGTCGAGGCGATCTCGAATAACGTGTTCGCGGTGTTCTTGCGCACCGCCTTCCGATCGGCCAGCCCGTATCCTCCCTTGACGTGGAACACCCCTTTCCGCGCGACGAGGACGGACCCCGACCAGCCGTGCGCGGCGCACCGGTACAGGTAGTTGTCGAGCCGCTTGCCGAGACTCGGCTTTTGCGCAGCGATGGGCGACAGGCCGCACAGCCCCAGGACAATGCACGAAAGGTGTCTCATCGACAGCATCGTAGTTCCTCCTTGTGGCGCGGCGCAGTTGGATACGCGATAGTCATCGTATGCAGTTCTCCACTTCGTCGTTCGCTGCGGGTCTCGTGACACTCCTGTTGGTCGGTTGCGTTGCCGGCGAGAAGAGCGTCCGACCCGGCGTCAACAAGTCCTTTCTCAACCCTAAACTCGATCCGGGAAAGCTGCAGAAGAAATTCGAGGGTGAGTCGAGGGAGGTCTTTGCGCACCGCCACCGTATCGCGGCGGCGACCAACCTGGCAAAGGGCCTGGCAGTCGCGGATGTCGGTGCGGGCACCGGGCTGTTCATGGACTTGTTCGCGAAGGGTGTTGGTCGAGAAGGCGTCGTCTACGCCGTCGACATCTCTACGAAGTTGATTGGGTTCATGAATGCACGAATCGCGAAGAAAGGCTACTCCCAGGTCAAGACCGTGCTGTGTTCGGAGCGCTCGGTCGACCTGCGGGACAACTCTGTGGACGTCGCGTTCGTGTGCGACACATACCACCATTTCGAATACCCACAGTCCACGCTCACGAGCATCCGCAAGGCCCTCCGCCAGAACGGGCGCCTGGTCATCGTCGACTTCGAGCGGATTCCGGGGAAGAGTCGGGACTGGGTGCTCAAGCACGTGCGCGCGGGCAAGGAGGCGGTGATCAAGGAGATCGAGTCGGCGGGCTTCCGCTTGACCGGCGAGACCAAGGTCAAAGGCCTGCGAGAGAACTATCTGATCCACTTCGCGAGGAACTGACGCGGGTCCGTCGAATCGGGTAGAGTCGGCGAGCCCCCGCGGTCCCTCAACCCGATTGGACCCGATGCCTAGACCCCTCTGCCTGCTCGCCGGCTTGCCGGTGCTCCTGCTCGGGTCGCTCGTCCGGGCGCAAGTCGAACCTGATGCCCACTCCGCGCGGCATGCTCACGCGGAGGCCGCGGCTACCGCGGTGCACATGTGGGTCGACTTGTTCGCGCGCGGCAAGATCAAGCCGAGGGACGAGGTGTTCTTGTCGAAGTCCAGTAGCTCGGGATACGTCAAGTTCGCGGTCAAGAACGGGGTGATCAATGCACGTGGCTCCAAACGGACGACGCACTTCAGCTTGCTGCAGCGAATAGTGGGCAGAGCCGAGAAGTTCCAGTCGCGGAGCGTGGCCGAGGCATTGCTCGCGTTGTCCGCGTCGGGATACTCCGGCGATCTTTACGCGCCGGCCACTATCATGGTGCGGGACCAGGGGCATTTCGCGTTGATGCGCGCCGGCTCGCCCACGATTTGGAACCACATCCTATCGGTCGCGACCGGGACCTCGGATGACAGCAGCTTTTCGGCGGCGGACGTTCCGCCGGTGGTCGTCGACGAAGCTGACGAGGGGCGTGAACGAGAAATCACCGAGACGGCGAGCATCATGCGTCGGGTTGCCGCCGTTCGCCTGCTCGGCATGAAGGGCAACAGTGTCTTCCGGCTCGCGTTGGAGAAGTGTCTCACCGATGCAGATCCACGCGTGCGGCTAGCGGCGGCGGAGGCGTTCGGCCAGTTGCGAGACCTGAAGTATCTGTACTCACTCACGCGAAAGGCGGAGGCGGAGTCGCACCCTCTGGTCGTCATGGGGATGTTGTCGGCGATCGATCGCACGCTGAAGAAATTCAAAGGCAAGGTGCCGATCGGGCGCGCCATGAACACGACGCGGTCACTGATCCGGCTGCTCGGGCGGAAGGGTTGGCGCAACGACATGACGATCGTGCGGATGGTGCGTGAGTATCCGGTCAAGTCTGCGGTGCCGGCGCTCATCAGCTTGATGCGAGCGGCGCAGGCGGAGATCGATCCGATCCTGAAAGTCGTCAACAAGAACGCGTCACCGATTCTGGCGGACGAGGTTTACCAGACGCTTCGCATGATCACGGGGGCGTTGTTGCCGGCGAAGCCGAACAAGTGGCAGAAGTTCTGGGAGGCGGAGAAGGGCAAGCTGCAGCTCGTCGCGCCATACCGTCGTCGGCGCGCCTCCCGCGGCGGCACGAAGGGGACATTCTTCGGGATCCCAGTCGTGGGTCGCGAGGTCGTGTTCGTGATCGACACGTCGGGGAGCATGAAGGAGGCCGTGGAGAACCACACCGTCGTGCCCAACGGGAAGAAGAAGAGGAAAGGTGACGAGGGGTTTGTGTCTCGTCTGGACGTGGCGAAGAACCAGACGCTCAACGCCGTGCAGGGGATACCGACTTCGACGTGTTTCCATTTGGTGACGTTCGCCGCTGGGATTCGAGTTTGGAACCAGAAGCCTGTGCGTGTCGGCGCCCCGACGTTCCGGTCGTTGACCGAGGCACTTGGCCGCTTGCACGCGGTAGGGGGGACGAACGTGTACGCGGCGTTGCTCCATGTGCTCGGTGCCTCGCAGTTGCGTTTCGGGCAGCAGATCAAGAACGGGGTGGAGGAGGTGTTCTTGTTGTCGGATGGCGAGCCGTCGGTTGGGAGTGTCAAGGATCCCGAGGAGATCCTGAGAGTGGTGCGTGAGATCAATCGCTATCAGAAGATCCGGATCAACACGGTGTTTACCGGGACGGACAAGGGGGCGGAGTTCATGCGGAAGCTGGCGGAGCAGAATCATGGGGTGTTTGTGCGGCGGTAGGCTCGGTCGGCCTCTCGCTCACCGAGCAATCGCAATCGGCAACCCCCACTGCACCCCAACGGTCAGGTCACCGTCATCCCGCACTCCCACGAACACTCCGCCGCGAGGAGGATGATCTTGGGTTGCATCACGGCGCGAGTGATGGGCGTTGTGACAGATCGCCCACTAGTTCAGAAGATCCAGTAGAGGAGGATCTGCACCGTGACGAGAGGAACGACCCACAATCGGAGATCACGCCAACCTCGTTCGTCCTCGGCTCGGCTTCGAGTGAAGACCCACACGAGGAGAGCCACGTACACCATCGTGTGCAGCCACGTGCCGATGATCGTGTCCGTTCCGGCAAGCCACTCGAAGTTCATTTTGCTACCTCCACGTCGGGACGTAGAAGGCTGGCGGATACCATGAGAACGACGGATGCTGCAAACGACCAGAACGCGACGTGCAGGAAGTGCACCTTGAGCGACGTGAGAGTTGCCGAGACGGCAATGCCGCCGAGCAGCGTGGCGAGGGCTCCGACCGCGCTGGCGCGTCGCCACAGCACGCCGGCCAGGAGCAGAACCAGCGTCGGGCCCTGGAAGAAGGCCAGATAGCTCTGGAACGCTTCGAAGATCCCATTCTCGAAGTTGTCAACGAGAGGCACGAGCGCGACCCCCAGCAAGATGGTCACAATGCAAGTCACGCGCCCGACCAGCAGTGGGTTTGTCTTCTCGTTGCCGAAGAACCGGCAGTAGATGTCCCGAGTGAAGATCGTCGCGGCGGAATTTGCGTAGGAGTCGACGCTCGACATCAGGGCCGCGAGGAACGCGGCGTAGAGGATCCCTCTCACCCCGACTGGTAGCAGCTTCTCGATCAACAGCGGGTAGACCTTGTCGAGATCCGGGTCAACGACGTCCGAGAGCAGAAACAGGCCGAGCAATCCCGGCAGGACGAAAGCGATGGGGACGATCGTCTTGAGGAACGCGCCGAACAGCATTGACGCTTTCGCATCCCACTCACTCTTCGCGCCGAGCGTACGCTGCACGATGGCCTGGTTGCCGAGCCAGTAGGCCGGGGAGAGGACGAGGCCCAGTCCTAGCAGCACGCCGGTCCATGGGAAGTCCGTGTCGGCACCGACGGGGATGAGGAGGTCCAGGTGATGCGCGAGGTCCGGGCCGGAGGCGTCGATCTTCGTCATCAGCCCGTCGATGCCGCCTACCTCCGCCAGCCCGACGAATGCGAGGATCATGCCGCCGATGAAGAGCACGACGCACTGGATCACATCGGTCACGACGACGGCACCGAGACCGCCGCCCGCGGTGTAGACGCCCACGAGCACCGCCACTACCGAGATCGTTACCCACCGGTCCCACCCCAACACGTCCTCGAACATCTTGGCAGATGCCTCGAAGAACGTGCTCAGTAACGCCGCGAGGAACACGCACCAGACGATCGCGAGCAGCGTCCGGACCACTGGACCGAACCTCGTACCGAGAAACTCCGGCACGGAGTAGATCCCGGTACGCCAGTACAAGGGGATGAACAACAACCCACCGATGATCATCGCCGGTACGCACCCGATCCACTCGTAGTTGGCCTGGGTGATGCCGTGACGGAACGCACCGCCGGTGCCGCCGATCATCTCGATAGCGCCGATGTCCGAAACGACTAGAGACATGCCGATCGCCCAGAACGGCAGCCGCTTGCCGGCTACGAAGAAGTCCTCGGCCGTCTTCGTTCGGATGGCCAGGTAGATGCCGAGTGCCAGCGTGGCCAGGAGGTAGACGACGATGACGGTGACATCGAGGCTGTGCATGGGATCGCGGGCCGGCCAGCGTAGGCCTTCCCCGGTACATCGGTGATGCGAAAGACTCGGTTACCTGACCAGATTGTGCCGATGGATCGTGGAACGTCACTTGCCGATCGTCTCAGGGGGACTATTCTTGCGCGCCCAATTCCCGACCGGCGTTCGATCGCCATTCGACCCCCCAGTAATCAGGAGACTCCATGTCACCCACTTTGAAGCGGATTGCCCTGTTGGGCCTGCCCCTGGCCCTTCTGGCCCAGGGCGTCAGCGCGCAGTCGCAGGAACAACTGCAAGAGAAGTATCAGAAGAAGATCACTTCAGATTGGTTCGTCAAAGGTGGTTGGTCTGACGACTACGCTGCCTGCCTCGGTAGAGCCAAGAAGGAGGGCAAGGTCATCCTCGCCTACTTCACTCGCTCCTACTCACCTTGACCGCCTTGTAAATCCCTGGAGGGCGGTGCGCTCTCCTCACCTGACTTCCCCGTGCTCGGCAAGAAGGCTGTCCTGTTCTGCCACGTGACCACCCGCATCGACGGGCGACCCGACGACGATCTTCTCAAGCAGAAGGGTTTCCGCGGATTCCCATCCGTGGCGATCATGGATGCGGAAGGCGAGATCGTGAAGAAGGGCGTCGGACGAACGGTTGCCGCGATGGGCTCCGCGATCGACGCGGTGTCGGCGTACAACACGATCAAGACCAAGGTCGCCAGTGGCGAGGAGGGTCTCGACGCCGCGTTGTTCGTCGCGTCCGTCCGACTCGGCAAGATCGATGCAGACGAGGCCAAGGAGAAGCTCGGCAAGTACAAGCTCTCCGCAGCAGACAAGAAGATTGTCGAGGGTCTTATCTTCGACAAGGAACTGGACGGTTGGTTCTCCAAGGCGAGAAGCCGAGGCATTACCCCTCAGGTATTCTTCGCGAAGATCTACGATGCCTACAAGGCAGGTCGCCGACCGAGCGATAGCGAGGAGTCGCAGAACACGTTCTGGAACTTCCTTCTCCAGGGTGCCGAAGAAGCTGGCGACGCGGAGGTTTTCCAGGCCGCGGTCGACAAGGCCATCGAGCGCACGAAGAAGAGTTTCGCAGATAGGCTCGAAGCCATCAAGAACAAGGCCAAAGCCAAGCGAGCCAAGAAGTAGATCCTGTTTTCGTCCAGGTGGGCGAGTATTGCGCCCGGTCCGCAAACGTGTGGATCGGGCGCTGTCGTAGGCGCGCTGGTCGTGTATCCTGGAGGGGTTCGGTTTCCCGTTTTCCACGACGTGTGCCATGACCCAAACGGTTCGTTCGTTCTTCGCGATCGACGTACCCGGCCCGCTGCGGTCGAGAATGTCGAAGGTCTTGGCGCTACTTCGCACGCGCCTGAACGGAGACCGGGTGCGTTGGGCCGTCGCGGATAACCTCCACGTGACCCTCAGGTTCCTCGGCGACGTGTCTTCACATGTCCTTCCCGACGTGGTCGCGTCCGTCGCGAAGGAACTCGCGGGGACGCCCGCTTTCGAGTGCCATCTCGGTGAGTTGCGGGGCTTTCCGACCCTTCGCAATCCGCGGGTGATTGCCGTCAACCTCGATGCCGAGGGCCATCTCAGCGAGTTGGCTGAAGCGGTCGATCGTGGTGTCGTGGCTGCGGGTCTGTCCGCGGACCCGCGCGGCTTCCGTGCGCACCTGACGCTGGGGCGGCTGCGCGGGCGAGCCCACCCGTCGCTTCACGACGAATTCCATCTCGGCGGCGTCCCACTTCACGTGGACCGTGTGACGCTGTTCCGCAGCGACTTGCGACCCGCCGGCGCGGTCTACACGTCACTTGAATCCATCGAACTCGGTGTCAAGGGGGCGGCGCAGAACTAGTTCGGCGCCGGCATGGAATTTCCCGGGCCCGAGGGGTGATTCGTGACGGAATTGCGACTCACGTGCCTTGCCGGATCCGCGAAGCTATTCCCATGCAGGTGATTCCGATGGGCCGGCTCTTGCCGGTCGCCGTTTTTCTTCTGACAGCTCTCGTCTCCGCGCAGACCCCCGTGGACGAGCGAGCGACGGGAACCGGTCTTTCGCTGCCCCCCGAGTTGAAGAAGATCTTCGCCGGCGGCGAACCCGACAGCGTGGCGCAGCTCGAGGCGATGGAGAAGTACGTCCAGGTTCTGTTCGAGAAGATCCTGCCGAGCACCGTGAACATCGGCGGCGCGACCGGAGTCATCGTCCCCGGTGGCTTCGTGCTGACCGCGGGTCACGTGAGTCGGAAAGCCGGTCGCACCATCATGGTGACCCTGGACGACGGACGTTCCGTCAAGACGCGCTCGCTCGGTCTCTCGAACCGCACCGACACCGGGCTTTTGAAGATCGTGAGCAAGGGCGACTACCCCGTGCTGGAGATGGGGCGTTCGAGCTCCCTCAAGCTCGGCGAGTGGTGCGTCATGCTGGGCTTCCCCGGTGGTCCGAGGAAGGGTTTGAAACCTCCGCTGCGCCTGGGTCGCGTGCTCAAAGTCGTCGAGCCCGGTCTCGGCTACCTCGTGACCGATTGCACGATGTCCGCGGGCGACTCCGGTGGTCCGCTCTTCGACATGTCGGGCCGGGTGATCGGCATCAACAGCCGGATCAGTCGGAACCTCGCGCAAAACATGCACACACCGATCGACGCGTTCCACGATGAGTGGAGCCGATTGGTCAAGGGCGAGGTGATCGACCGCAGAGGGCGTCGCGGGAGTCCGACGACGCCCGGTTGGCTCGGGGTGCTCGCCGATCAGGAAGCCGAGAACGCGAAGATCATCGAAGTCGTGAAGGGGTCGCCTGCGGACAGAGCTGGCGTGAGGGTAGGCGACGTGATCCTCAAGCTGAACTCCCGCAAGATTCGATCGTCGAGAACGCTCGCGCGACAGGAAAAGAAGCTCTGGAAGGGCGACCGCGTGCGGATCACACTGCGCCGCGGCGGTGAGGAGAAGGTTCTCCGCGCCGAGGTCGGGACAAAGCCGAAAGCGGGGACCGGGAAGAAGCCGAAAGCCCAGCCGGGGAAACAGCCCGAGAAGGAAGCTCCCAAGAAGAAGAGCAAGAAGGTGATTCGATGAGAGTGCTCAGCCGGCAGTCGATCGTCGCCGCCTTGTTGCCCGGACTTCTGGTCTCGGTTCTTGCACCGCAACTGGATGCCCAGGACCGACGCCGGCGAGGTCGCACGCAGACCTACAAGCACACGCGAAACAGCAAGAAGATCCGCAAGGTGTTTGCCCCGTGTGTCGCGAAGGTCTTCGCCGCGACGGTCAAGGTTTTCAGCGACGACAAGGCGGTCGCGATGGGAACAGTCGTCGGCGAGGCGGGACTGATCGTCACCAAGGCAAGCGAGCTGAAAGATGGCGAAGTCACCGTGGCGTTCCGCGACGAGGAGGCGCAGCACAAGGCGGTGGTCGTCGGCACGGACGAGCC
>CAYYAQ010000001.1:142437-145958 GCA_964469555.1 uncultured candidatus Brocadiaceae bacterium
GCTGCTGCGTCTCGAGAAGAAGAATCTGACGAAGGTGGAGTTCGCGATCGACAACGCGACAAGGACGGGCAGTTTCGTCGTCACGGCGGCGACAGTCGAGACGCCGCTCGCGTACGGGATCATGAGCCTTGCTCGCCACGCGCGCAAACCCCGGACGTTCCTCGGTGTGCAGAGCGAATCGCACGCCAAGGGGATGCGATTGACCAAGGTCCTCCCTGACACTTCCGCAGATCGGGCGGGTCTGAAACCAAGCGACGTCATCATCGCCATCGATGGCAAGCCGACGAAGGACCGGTCCGCGCTTTCGGCAGCCATCACCAGCCACAAGCCTGGCTCGACGATGAAGCTCCGCGTGCTTCGGGACGACAAGTTCATCGATGTCGTCGCCGAGATGCGGGAGGACAAGGACAGGCACGGGCGGGTTTCGTCCCAGGAACAGTCGCGGCTCTGGGGTCCGCTGAGTCAAGTCCGCGTCGGATTCGAAGAGGTCATCCAGCACGACACGGTGATTCGACCCGAGCACTGTGGCGGCCCGCTCTGCAACTTGAAGGGCGAGGTCATCGGCATCAACATCTCTCGAGTCGGTCGGTTCGAGACTCTCGCCGTGACTTCGAAGACCGTCGTCGCGTCGATCGCGCGCATCCTCGCGGCGTCGACGAAGGCGCCAGCGAAGGAACCGGCGAAGAAAACGCGGAAGGAATAGCCTCCGGTCGCCCTACCCGAAGCGCCGAGACGATTGTCTACAGCCTGGAGACGGCTGTCGGCCTCGCCAAGGAGCTTGCCAGTTCAGGATCGGGCGTGATGCTCATCGTGCTTGGGGATCACCAGCCGCCGGCCTTGACCAGGGAAAGGAAGACCTACGATGTCCCGATCCACATCGTCAGCAACCGCCCGGAGCTGCTGGCCCCATTCCAGAGCCGGGGCTTCGTGGACGGTTTGATGCCGCGGCTCGGCGATGATGAAGAGTCGTTTGCGATGAACCGATTCCTGCCCCGCCTCCTGCTCGATTTCAGTACCAAATAGAACGGAGGGAGTCGGATAGGCGCGTGCCGCGCGGGAACCAGAACTCTGGTAGAGCGCTGCTAGCGGTGATCTTCGTCACCCCCTAACCTATTGGCTGGCCATGAAACGGAATCCACGCCTCGGCTACAACGTTGTCGTCACCGCACTGATTCTCGGTGTCATCTCATTTTCTCATGGTCCCACCACGGCGCTGCTGCAGAGGATCCGGCCGAACATGGCCGCGCCTTACATCGAGGCCGCCATCCCGACGAAGAAGCGGATCGCGGTGAAGCTGGACCCGGAGACGTTCGTCAACGAGTACATCGAGTTGGCCAAGGAGAAAGAGAAGGACAGGTGAGACCGGATCCCGTCTCGCGCACCACTCTGTGGTGGCATGTCTCCGGGTTTGTTCTCTCTTTTCTCGTCGTGCTCGTCGCTTGCGCGCCGATTCTCGAGAATCCACAGTTCGAGGTCGACGAGTACAGATACCTCGCGAGTCTCCAGGCCCTCGAGGCCGATCCCGACTTCGGTGTGATCGACGCCTGCATGGTCGAGAACAAGTGGGACGTTCTTTGGTGGGTGAAGCCGCGCGCGACGGTGCGGTTCTTCCGCCCGATCGTCATCGGGAGTTTCTATCTGAACGGAGATGCATCGGACGGTCTCGCGCCGTTCGCGTGGATGAACATCGGTCTGCACGTCGCGTGCACGTGGCTCGTCATGCTCGTCATCTTCCGGATGATCGGTCCGGGATTGCCCGGAGTGTTGTCGACCATGCTGTTCGCCGGCATGTTCTGTCACGGCGAGGCGCTGTGGTATTTCACCGGTCGCAACGCGACCCTCGCGGCGCTGGGATTCCTCGGTGCGCTGCTCTGCCACATGTCCGGGCGGCGGTATCTCGCGCTGATTCCGTTCGCGTTCGCGCTCAACGCCAAGGAATCCGTGATCGTCCTCCCGGTGGTCTGCTTGTTGTTCGACGCCTGGTGTCGCGGCGACAGGACCGGGTTTGTGGAAGTGATCCGCCGCGGCTGGCGACTGTATCTCTCCTACTTCGCGCTCATCGTCGCGTGGTTTGTCATGCGTCGGCTCCTCGTCGGTCCGATGCCCGAGGGGGATTGCTACCCGTATCTCATCCCTCCGTGGCACCCGGAGTTTGCCTCGCACCTCGGGACGCAACTCCTGACGTACTTCCAGAACCTCGCCGGGGCAGCGCCCTCGCACCCGTTCCTACCGTGGTCCAAGTTCGAGTTCGAGTGGTTCGCACTCGGCCTGGGCGTCGTGATCGTCGGAGTGGAGTTCGTCCTGCTCTGGAGAGACCGTCGTTTCGCGTTTCTCCTCGGGCTCGGCGTGCTCACGTGGTTGCCGACGAGTTTCGTGTACGTCAGCGAGCGCTACATCTACATGCCATCCATCGCCTGGGCTGCGGCGATCGGCTTGCTGTTCGCTCGGGCGATGAAGTGGCGGTGGGGGGGGTGGACCGTTCTCGTGGTCGGTCTCTGTCTCGTCGGCCACCAGACCACGTCGCTCTTTGAGAAGCACGAGTTCTTGAGCAAGCCTCGCGCGACGACCGTGGTGACCGAGAAGATGCTCGAGGCGCTACCGACGCTGCCTCCAGGCAAGGAACTGTTGTTCGTCCACTTCCCTGGCGACTGGTTGCACGCGCAGTTCATACAGGCGCACCTTCGAGTCCTGTACGGGCGGCCCGACCTTCGCGTTCGGGTGTTGTCGCCGCTCACGAACACCTTCGCAGAGATGATCCAGGAGGGTGAGGACACTCTCGTCTTCCGCAGCGATCGTCCGTTCGTGGAACGAAAGAGCCTCACGATGCATCCGTGGGTCGACCTGTCGAGTGGCAGCCGATACCAGACCCCTGGGATGTCGGTGGAAGTCCTGGATGGCGATGGGCAGAGCTGTCGGGGAGTGCGCTACCGTTTCGAGAGGCCGCTGCGCGACACCATCCTGATCCAGTTCCTTCCGCCGAGAGAGGGGCAGTCGTCGTTGCAGGCGTGGATCCGGGCGGGGCACCTGCTCGTGCGCCGCGACTTCAAGTAGAGCCGGAGCGGGCTAGAGCCCGAGTCCCAGGTCGAGATCGAGCGGCAACGTCACCTTCTTCAAGTTCTTGTGGAACGTGACCTCGACTGTCACGCCAGGATCCTTCGTCGCGAGCCCGAAGCTCTTCGAGTAGGTCTTGGTGTCAAGGAAGCCGAAGCTGCCCGAGCCCTTGTTCTCGGTCTCGATCGGCTTGCCGGCGCTGTCGAAGAACTCGAACTTCTGGATCGCGTGGAGCTCCGTAGTCGACTGGAGTTCGAGTTCGATCTTCCCGAGGGCATTCTTGACCTTCGCGATCTTCATCGCGAAGGGGCCGACGGTGATCTTCTTCCCCTTCTCCAAGGTCAACTTCTGCTTCGCCTTGTCCGTGCCGGTCGCGGTGACGAAAACGATGTCTGCCTTGAGCTTGAGGCGCGCGGCCTTCGCGCCCGGGAGGGTCTTCGACCTGATCCTGAGGGTTACCACGTCCTTCG
>CAYYAQ010000002.1:0-66487 GCA_964469555.1 uncultured candidatus Brocadiaceae bacterium
GCGCGCTCATTACTCGCAGTCCTCCCACGTGAGGAACTGCTTCTCACCCTTCTTCAGCCGCTCGACAGCGGACTCGAATTCTGACCAGGCCTTTTCGTGATCGATGCCGAGCTTCTCGAGCAACGGTTTGCTGTCGGTGCTGTGCCAGTGCAATTGCAATACCTTGTAGGGATGGGCGCCCAACGCGAGCGCGGCGAATTGTGAGTCGGACATCACGGGCAGACCCACGTTCTTGTCGTGAGCCCTCGCGGCGAATTGGCTCTGGTCGAGCGTCGTGAGGCAACCGGTGTCGTGGGTGATCAGCACGTCGGGGTCGGCCTCTTCCTTCATCACCTCGATCTTTCGCTGCACGGCGAACGACCGGGAGAAGTCACGCGAGACGAGAATGTGCCGGAAGCCGAAACCGCAGCAGTCATGCCACGTCGAGTAGTCGCGAACATCGATACCGAGCGCCTGCAACATCCCCGTGATGATCGCGGAGCGCTGCGCGCCGTAGATCTCATCGGAGTAGACCGCGTCCTCGCCGATGAGCTTGTGGTAGTGGCACGCGGGGTGCACCGTCGCGACGAGGTGGCTCATGTCGATGACCTGATGCTCGCTGATCCGATCCCGGATCGCGTACACCCACTCGCTGTAGTGCACGATCTCCTCGGGCATGACGAACTTCTTGCCGAGCTTCGCGAGGATATCGCGCACCTGGCGTCGCAGTTCCGGATGGTGGATGAGCTGCGCTCGCGTCTCCTTGTAGTGCCCAAAGCTCGTCGCGCAGTGGATGATCGGAAAGTAGCCGGTCTCTGCCGCGGCGGAGAAGTTGCGCATCGCCACCGCTGCCTGCGCGGCGGCGTTCGAGGTCGCGGACGCGTAGTAGTTCCACGCGGTGCACGACGTCTGGTCGGTCGGGTCGTTGTAGTCGAAACCGAGCTTGCGGTTGAGCCAGAACACCGAGGTCGAGTAGCCGGGGATGTGACCGCACTGCCCGCAGCTCTTGTGGTGCCAGGTCTTCTCGACCGGGATCTTCTTGACGCGACCGAACTTGTTCTTCTCCTCGACCCAGGGCTCGGGAACCCGCTGCACTTCCCACTCGCCCTCCTTCTCAAGCTCGAAGATTGCGTCGTGGTAATCGACGGTGGGAGCCTTCGCCGGATCGGCGACGAACTCACGGTCTTCCGGCTTGTTGAAGAGTGCGCTGTGAGGAATCAAAGCTGGGAGTCCGTTGCGGAGACGGGGGTTCGGTCAGTCGAAGGACACATCATAACCGGCGTCCTCCAGTTTCTCTTCCATGACGTCCTGAAGAATGTCGAAGAGGCCTTCGTCGACCTCCTTGATCATGTCCATTACACCGGTCATGTGCCAAATCAGGTAGAGCTCGTTGACCGTCTTGTCGTCGACATGCCAACTCGTCTCCGTCGTGTGCATCGTGTCGGGAGGCAGCGCGCGCCGCCACACGTCGAGGTTCTCGGCGATCTCCTTCACGTGCGGTCCCCAGTCCGGGAACGCGTTCGCCTGCAACATGTCGGGCGAAACCTGCGTGCCTGTCGCCATGATCTTGTAGACCACGCGACCGTAGCCTTCGAGTGCGTCCTGCGCGCTGGACAGTCCGTTCTTGACCGCGACTTCGCGCATCAACGTGATCAATCCGCCGGGTGAGTTCTTGCGCGGACAGACATCGCACGAGAAGCACTGCGAGCAGTCCCAGACGCTGTCGTTCAGCATCACGTAGAAGAGATCGATGTCCTCGCGCGCCATCGCCTGCGCGATCTTTCGCGGTGAGAAGTCGTAGAAGCGCACCGACGGACACGCCGCGACGCAGATGCCGCACTCGTAGCAACCGAAGAGGTAGTCGTTGTAGCGCAGGTCACCCTTCACCTCTTCGAAGAGACGTTCCTTCTCCTCGTAGGGAATGTGCGCGTACTGACGGCCTGAGAGGTCCAGTCCCATCAGACCTTGAACCCTCCGACGTGATCATACGCCGTGATGTCTCTGGTACCATGGTGAGGCGAGCTGTGCTGGAAGCCGCCACGGCGATCAGATCCATCGATCATGGGGGTAACGTATCGAGGTAGAGGCGGCGGAGCTACCGTGGATGTTGCGGCGTCCGGCGTTGCGCAACGCCTTGCGTAGCGTCAGCTAGAAAGCCCTCGAAGAGCAGTTCGAGGAAGAACGCATCCTCATTCTAGAGGTTGCAGACCGTCGGTTGGCCGATGTTCAGGAACGGCACGTGTTCCAACTGTTGGTCCTTCGTCGACTCGTAGATTTCCTCCACGCGGCGCAGGGCTTCCGCCAGCCGCTCTTTGGTGTAGGCGCCCTTGATACGGGTGTAGCCAACGGTCTGGATTTGCTCGATCGATTCGCTCAGCTGCGACGTGCGGCAATCGACCTCACTGGCTGGATCGACTCACCTGCGCCAGCGCCGGCGGCAGGACCGGGACTACCGGCTCGAGCTCCCCCTGGTCATCCACCTGATGATCGAATCGTGCAGATCACGCAGATTCGACGGATCAGTTCGTCCGATATGGCGGTGCTTTTGACTTAGTGATGGATTCGGAATGCAGATTAAGCATTACCTGATGATCAGCTCTTCATGACCCAAGACCCGGATTTTCTCCCACATGACGGCGTTCCTGCTCCCCGCAAACAATGACCTGGTCGGTGCTGACATCGCCTGGCTGCTCGTCGCAGCGGCGATGGTGCTGCTGATGACCCCTGGTCTCGCCTTCTTCTACGGCGGCATGGTCCGCTCCAAGAACGCCTTGAACACGATGATGATGAGCTTCGCCACGATGGGTGTCGTCGCCATCGTCTGGGCGATCGCGGGCTACAGCATCGCGTTTGCCCCGGGGAATAGCCTGTTCGGTGGTGTGGGCTATTGCCTTCTCGCGGGGGTCGGTCTCGAGGCCAAGGGCACGGTGCCGCACCTGCTCTTCATGGCCTTCCAGGGCATCTTCGCGATCATCACGGTCGCCCTGATTTCGGGAGCGGTGGTCGAACGGATGCGTTTCGGACCCTTTCTGGTGTTCGCCGCTCTCTGGACTCTCATCGTCTACGCGCCGATCTGCCATTGGGTGTGGAGTGAAGGCGGTTGGTTGTTCGAGTTCGGGGCGCTCGATTTTGCCGGGGGCACGGTAGTTCACATCAACGCTGGGGTCGCTGCGCTCGTCGCCGCGTCCATGTTGGGGTCTCGCCGCGACTACGGACGTCAGGCTCTGCTGCCGCACAACGTGCCGTATGTCCTGCTCGGTGCCGGGCTGCTGTGGTTCGGTTGGTTTGGCTTCAACGCTGGCAGCGCCCTGTCCGCGAATGGCACCGCGGCCTTGGCCTTCGTCAACACGCTCCTCGCCCCGGCGGCAGCCCTCGTGGTGTGGCTCGTCCTCGATCTGCAACGCACTGGCACGACCACGGCGGTTGGTGCTGCCACCGGCACCGTCGTCGGTCTCGTTGCAGTGACGCCCGCCGCGGGTTTCATCGGTCCGATGGCGGCGATCGTTGTCGGCGGCATCGCGGCGCTGCCCTGCTATTTCGCCATTCTCTTGCGTTCTCGTTCGCGCCTCGATGACTCCCTCGACGTTGCTTCGGCACACGGTCTCGGAGGCATGATCGGCGCGATCTTGGTCGGTGTGTTTGCCAAGGCCGAATGGGGTGGTGCCGATGGGCTGATCGCAGGGGCACCAGCGCAGGTCAGTATCCAAGCCATCGGTGTGCTCGCTGCCGCCGCCTACAGCGGTGTCGCTTCGTTTGCCCTGCTGAAAGCGATCTCTCTCTTTGCGAAGTTGCGGGTCGACGAACGGGATGAGGCTCGTGGACTCGATGTGCCGTTGCACGGCGAGCAGGCGCAGGGATCGGGCGAAGGTGCGATCCTCGTCATCCGCGACGAAACCCCGGTGTTCGATGCTCTCGTCACGAAGAACGCCATCACTGCCAAGAGCAGCGAGTGCTCACCATGAAGCTAATCACGGCAGTCATCCGTCCCGAACAACTCAATCTCGTCCTCGAAGGTCTGTTCCGCGCCCAGGTGCACGCGGTGGACAGGGATTGCGTGCCCGCGGCAGAGCTGATCGGTCTTTTGGGAGATTGATCACGTCCCTATGTTCTCGGCGCCTTGCCGAGCCCCGATCTCAAGTTGCCAAGAGCCAAGTCGTCCGGAGGTTACACGGGCAAGAACTCGAACAACCCGGAGCACCCGCAGCAGAGTTCCTTCATGGTAGAGATGCTGGTCACGCGGAACGTGCGTCCAGCCCCGAGTTCGGTCAAGATCGTCGGTCATGCAACTGACCGTGATCACTGAAGACGTCGTGCGCAGCATCGCGACTCTCGATCTGGCCTTCGAAGCCGTGGCCGCGGACGAAGCCAGGATCTTGCCTGTGGTTCTCGCCGAGACCGGACTGCCGAGCGCCCTCATCAGCGCCGGCTACCTCAACGGTCTGCGCACCGCCGCGGCCAACGCCGTCGCGATCGATCGGTTGGCACGCGAAGACTCGTCTGTCTTGGGTGTGCTGGGCGCGGGCCATCAGGCCGAGTTCGAAGTGCGCGCCGTCGCCGCCCGCCGCGGCATCGAAACCGTCAAGGTGTGGAAGCGTTAGTCGCGAGCGGGAAGAGAGACCCCTACTTGATCAACAGGTCCGCCGCGGCTTCGCGGTCCGAGGACATCGAGAACTCCTTCACGACCGCGCGGCGATCGCGCTCGGACAGCTTCTGCAGCTCGCTGCGGAAGAGTTTCACGACTTTCATGCGAGTGCGGTCGAACGAGAATGCGTCGAGCAGCCTCGCTGCGGAGGATCGCGTGAAGCCACCCTTGAAGTGAGGCTTTAGCAGTTCCAGGAACTTTAGCCGACCGCTGTCGAAGCTCCCGATCTTGGCGTACGCGACCAGGTCGTCGCCGTTCACGGGCGGGAAGTTGTGCGCGCACAGCGTCTTCAACGTCTCCCTCCGGCCCGAGTCGAACGAGTTCGTCCGGATGAAGGCCAGGGCTTCGTCGGTGCCGGTCAGGTGAACCTTCGCGATGACCTTGGACAGGATCGCCTTGCGACCCGATTCGAAGCTGGCGGTCTGCATGAGTGCTACCGCCTCGGTGCCGTTGAGCTTCGTTAGCTTTGGGGCGCCGAATTTGACGACCTTCTGCCGCCCGCTGTCGAAGCTCTGCAGCTTGACGTGCCGCGTCAGGGTGGCCGGGTCGATTTCTTCGAGCGTCGCGTAGATCGCGCCGATCAAGTTCGAGCGGTTGGAGTCGAAGTTCATCGATTCGATCGCGACGTCGGCGCGCTTGCCCTTCAGTCGACCGCGCGGCAACAGGACCTCGACGCAGAGTTCCTGGCACACTTCTGGGAACGTGATCTCGTCGAGGATCGATTCGAGGTCGGCTGTCGAACCCGTGTCCGAACGCTTCAGGAGAATATCGCTCAATGCGACGATGGTCTTCTTGGCCTGCGTGGCGCTGATAAGTCGACCGAAGCTCGCCGGACCGACATCACTGAGCCTCTTCGCGCCGGCGAGGAGCAGGTCGTCGATGACGTGAGAGTACTTGCCGTCGCCGCGGCTGTACACGAAAGTACGACCGTTGATGGTCGTGATGCTCACCGATTTCATGGACGAGTTGTCCGTGAGGCGCGGGGGAATCGCGACGGCCTCGGTCAGGAGCACCAGGTGCTCGCTGTCGATGGTCTTCACCGATTCGAGGGTTCGGACCAGCGCGTCGTGGTGCTCCTTCGTCTCGGGCAGCGGGACCGTGTCGAGCACCTTCCGGGTGGCCTCGAGGTCGGTCGTGCTGACCAGGACCTCCGCGCTCGGGAAAGCTTGCTGGAATCGTGGGCCGGTCCGCGGGGGAACCGTGCCGCTGGTGGTGCTGCTGTAGATGTCAACGCTGCAGCTAGGAAGCAGGAATGCGAGGGAGAGAAAGAGAGTCGTAGTGATGGCGCGCATTTGGGCTATTGGGTTGGCGGAGGCTCGAGGATTCTACTGACGTGGACGGCACGGTTTCGATCTCGTCGTTGCTCGTTCGGAATGAACGACGGATATTGCGCTCTCAGTCAGGGAATCGGCGAAATACCGCCGGAGCGAATCCTTGGGCTCCCTGGAGAGCGGCTCCGCCGCGGCCCCAAGAGAGGGATGCGGAGGCGGTTGCACTCCCGGTTGCTCCGCAACGAGGGGCAGGCGGAGTTCGCGCGACGGTAGATTCGAAGAAGGTCTACGTGGCGTTTCGGTACGCGTCGGATCAGTCGGTGGACTGGATGGATCTTGGGACTCGGCCTCGTGGGTTCGAATGGCGTCCCGAATCTGCGCGCCAGCGGCAGCATGAAAGCCGGGACCGAGATGACGTTGAATCTGAGCAGCGCCCGGCCGTCGAGTCCCGGCCTGCTGGTGTTCGGATCATCGCCGACATTCCAACCGTTCATGGGCGGCACGTTGGTGCCGAGGACCGACGTGATACAGTTCGGGCTCGGGACGGATACGAGGGGCGGACTGACGATCACTACGACCTGGCCGATCGGTTTCCCGCGCAACCTCTCACTCTATCTGCAGGTGTGGCTCGCCGACGGAAGCGCGAGGTTCGGTGCGTCGGCCATCAACGCCCTGCTCGGCGTGACGCGCTGAGTGTCGCAGAGGTGCCTCGAAGACCGGCCCCCGAGGGGATAGGATCCGGTCGATGGACTTCATTCACGTCGGCCTCGTCAGTCAATCGCAAGAGAACGCCGATCGTTTCTTCGGTGAACTGCTCGGGCTCAAGAAGACCCGCACGAGTCAGCTCCCGCGGGAGATCACGCAGGGCCTCTTCGGCGTAGATCAGGACTGCGACCTGATCTACTACGGCGAATCCGGTCTCGTCTTCGAGGTCTTCGTCATGGGATGGAGCGAGCCGTCCGACCGCCGCATCAGCCACACCTGCATCGAGGTGGACGACCAGGCGGGCCTGCTCACGCGCTGCCGCGAAATGGGCTTCGAGGTTCGCGAGGTCAAAAAGGGCGAGAAGGTCATCGTGTTCATTGCGGACGCGGACGGCAACCTCTTCGAAGTGAAGGGTCGGGCAAGCTGAGTCGGAATTCCCCGATCGCGGCTTGCAGGACGCAATGACACCCATAGTCTCCTGGCCCCTCACTCACAGTACTCAGTTCAGATAGAGAGATCCCATGGCTGACCTCGACGGCGTCAAAGAAAGCAAACAGTTCTACGCGGACGTTCCCCAAGAATCCGACGGCTTCTTCTTGAAGGGCTCCAACAACCTGGATTGGGGCATGAAGAATCGCCTGGCGCGGATCTTCAACCCGAAGTCAGGGAACACCGTGATGTTGGCCTTCGACCACGGCTACTTCATGGGCGCGACCACGGGCCTCGAGCGCATCGACATCACCATCAATCCGCTGATCCCGCACGCCGACACGCTCATGCTGACTCGCGGAGTTCTCCGCAGCCTCGTTCCCGCCGACACGCAGAAGTCGATCGTGCTGCGGGCGTCCGGTGGGCCGAGCATCCTCAGCGAACTCTCCAACGAGGGGATCGCGGTGGACATCGAGGAGTCGATCCGCCTGAACGTGTGTGCGATGGCCGTGCAGGTGTTCATCGGCGGCGAGTACGAGAAGCAGTCGATCATGAATCTCACAAAGCTGGTCGACATGGGCAACCGCTACGGCATCCCGACTCTCGCCGTGACCGCTGTTGGCAAGGACATGGCGCGCGACGCCAAGTATTTCCGTCTCGCGACCCGAATCTGCGCGGAGCTCGGCGCCCAATACCTGAAGACGTACTACGTCGAAGAGGGCTTCGAGACCGTGACATCGTGCTGCCCGGTCCCGATCGTGATCGCCGGTGGCAAGAAGCGCCCCGAACTCGACGCGCTCCAGATGGCGCACAACGCGATCAATCAAGGCGCGCGCGGCGTCGACATGGGCCGCAACATCTTCCAGTCGGACGCGCCGACGGCGATGCTGCAGGCGGTCCGCGCTGTCGTTCACGACGGCGAGTCACCGGAGCACGCGTTCGACCTCTACAACACGTTCAAGAACGAGGCGTGAGTCACTTCGCGTAGCGAAGGATCGGATTGTGGCCCGGGTCGATGTACGGCCCGTATCCGTAGCTGCTCTTGGCCGTGGTGTTGTACTGGAACAACGCCGTCCGCCGCACGGCGCGCGGTTCCGTGGGGATCCGGATCATCGTGGCGCGGGACAGCTTCAGCCCCTTGGTTTGTGTGTCTTCGAACATCGCCTGCGCCCAGATCTCGAGGCCCGTGTGCGCCTTGTTGATCGGTACCAGCCCGTCGGGTGTGCCGCTCGGAAAGATGTAGCCACTCCACGCACCGGGAGCCGGTGACGCCAACCGGGTGTTTACCAGCAGGAACCTCCGTACGTCGAGGTACAGCAGATTGCAGGTGATGCCCGTGAACGGAAAACCACTGGGGATGCCGACGAAGCTCACTACGTTCACAACGGGTCTGGCCCGAGCCGTGAAGTAGCTGAACGTGAAGAGGCGGTGCTTGCCGCGGTACTTCGCGTCGTGGTGGTTGGAGCCGTACGCCGTGCAGTGCAGGAAGTTCGTCGCCGGCAGCGACCCAGCGCTGTCGATGCAGCCTCCTTTGGTCCCCGCCTTCCCGAAGTAGGTCTGCGGCGCCTCGTTGAAGGACGCGGATGGGAAGGCATCGAGGAAGTAGTGGTAGATCTTGCTCGTCGCCCAGGCGGCGTTGTTAGCCAACGTGCCGCCATTGAAATCGAAGTCGAGGCAGATGTCCTTGTTGCCCGTGTAAGGCCAGGTGGTCCCGAAGGGAAACCGCTTCGTCCACTTCGTGGGTAGGTTCGTCGGGGTGCCTATATTCGTGGGCCAGGTGATCGACCCGGAGAAGACGCGCGTGGGAGCGCCGTTCGGGTTGAGGCTGAACGTCGGGACGATGTTGTCCATGTCGCCCTCGCCGATGGACAACCTCACGTCCGACCACGTCCGGCCCATCGAGGACGTCGAGGTGCTCGCCCTGAAATCGATTCGCATCGCGACCTCCTTGACGAGCATGGTCGACTTGAGGAACTCGCCGTCGAACAGCATGTGTCGGGCGCTCGGATACGCGCCGAACAGGTAGGACTCGACATCGCCCTCGATGCTGAGAAGCCCGGTCGGGGAGGTGACGTGAGTCTGCGCCGTGGTGTGTCCGCAGAGGAGGAGCAGGACGCTGAGCAGTGGTATTCGATTCCGGTGCATGGGGGGGCGGGGGCCTGGATTCGGCACCTTCCTATTAAACCGCATTCTCGATGGGTTTCGAGGGGGTCTGATGAGGAACCTGTGGTGGCAATGCCATCGTGCCCTATCGGTGCAGTGTTCACCCTCCGAGCAGGCGTGCCGCCTCGTGTATCCCGCTTTCCTCGGCCCATTCCGCGGTCGTTCCTTCGTAAGCTGTGTCGCGCAGTGTCCGGTCGGCGCCGCGCGCGATCAGCAGGGCGGTGGTCGCGAGGTTGCCGAACTGTGCGGCGACGTGCAGGGCCGTCGCCCCGGTGCCGTGACCGGATCCGCCAAAGTCGCGCTCTAGGTTGACGTCCGCGCCGTGTGCGAGCAGCCACTCGATCGCGGGCAGCCGACCCCCGTAGGTCGCCCACAGGGGGGGCGTGCCGCGGTAGGCATTGCTGTCGAGCGCTAAATGTTGATGGATCGTCGGCGTGCCGGATGCTGTTTTCCAGCTCGCCCATGAGAAGATCCCAACGTGCCGAACACCTTCGAAGCACTTCTCGCCGTGGCCCCCATCCTACTCGCGGCGGTCTTGCTGGTGGGGTTCCGGTGCCCGGCGCGCCTCGCGATGCCGATGGTCTATATTACCGCCGTCACCATCGCGGTGACGGCGTGGGATGTCGCCTGGGTTCAGATCGCCGCAGCGAGCGTGCAAGGGCTGTTCATCACCACGGACATCTTGCTGATCGTCTTCGGCGCGATCCTGTTGCTGAAGACCCTGGAACAGTCGGGCGGCATCGCCACGATCCGACGCAGCTTTAGTTCGATCAGCGACGACCCGCGCGTGCAGGTCGTGATCATCGCGTGGTTGTTCGGCTCCTTGATCGAAGGGTCTGCGGGTTTCGGCACGCCCGCGGCGGTGGCCGCGCCGCTGTTGGTGGCTCTCGGATTCCCGGCAGCCTGCGCAGTCATGATCGGCATGATGATCCAGAGCACGCCCGTGACATTCGGCGCTGCGGGTACGCCGATCCTCGTCGGCGTGCGCGGTGGGATGGGCAATGAGGAGATCGTCGCGGCTCCGGCGGCGCTCGACGCATACCTGCAGGAAGTGACCGTACGGGCCGCGGGATTGCACGCGATCACGGGAACACTCATCCCACTCCTGATGGTCGTCTTGATGACGCGGTACTTCGGTTCTCGACGATCTTTCACCGACGGCCTCTCGATCGCGCCGTTCGCGATCTTCGGTGGGCTCGCGTTCACGGTGCCTTACTGGCTCGCCGCGGTATTCTTCGGACCCGAGTTCCCTTCGCTGCTCGGCTCGATGGTGGGGCTAGTGATCGTGACGACCGCCGCGCGGCGTGGATTCCTGATTCCTGCAGATCGCTGGCGGTTCCCATCTGCGGATGAATGGCCAACAGAGTGGCGAGGCAAGCTCGGCGTGGACACCTCGGTTGACGAAGGCCGCCCGGTGATCTCGGTGTTCGCCGCGTGGTTCCCCTACGTTCTCGCGGCCCTGTTGTTGCTCGCGACGCGGCTCGGTCAGCTGCCGTTCGGCGGATGGCTGAAGGCTGCCAAGATCGAATGGCAGAACATCTTCGGTACGGAGATTAGCGCGTCGACCACGCCGCTGTACTTGCCCGCGTTCGTTCTGCTGGTCGTCGTGGGGGTGACGTTCTTCCTGCACCGAATGACCGGCCCGATGATCCGCCGCGCCGCGACCGATGCGTCGAAACTCCTCATCGGCGCCGGGTTCGTCCTGGTATTCACGGTGCCGATGGTGCGCGTCTACATCAACTCGGGCGGGAACGAAGCGGGATTGCCGAGCATGCCGCTCGTGATGGCGGACTGGGTCGCGACGAACGTCGGTTCGGTCTGGCCGATGTTCGCGGGCGCGATCGGCGCACTCGGCGCATTCATCGCCGGCAGCAACACCGTGAGCAACCTGATGTTCTCGAGCTTTCAACACGGCGTCGCCGAACGGATCGGTGAGCCGAGCGCCATGATCGTCGCGTTGCAGGCGGTGGGCGCGGCGGCTGGCAACATGATCGCGATCCACAACGTCGTCGCGGCTTCGGCGACGGTCGGGCTCCTGGGTTGCGAGGGCGCCACGCTGCGCAAGACCCTGCTCCCGACGCTGTACTACCTGGTCGTCATCGGCGTGCTCGGCCTGTGCGCCGTGCGGTTCTTCTAGCTCACGTCAACTGAGCGGCGCCCGAATGGCGCCAACTGCGGCACGCGACGGGCGTATTCGCGGTAGGCCGCTCCGTGCTCGGGGACGAGGTCTCGCTTCTCCTCGTTTTATCCCGACTCGCCCGCTTCTTCCCCATCTCGCGGGGGACGCCCGATCAGATGGTTCACGTAGCAAGCCGCGAACAGCACCCCGGCACCGGCGTGGATCCAACCGAGGGCGCTGCGAAACGTCTCACTCTCGACGACCTGCAGGCAGTAGCCACCGAGTACGAGCGGCACGAACAGGAGCACCAGGACGATGCCGGTGTTGCGTCGATGGGCATTCTTGAAGCCGATGCGTTTCCAGATGTGGTCGATCCAGATGAAGCCAACGGCGAAGACGAGCACCGGCGCGACGACGATGTGGATGGCGGTGAGAAGCGGTTGCCAGCGATGTTCGACGGCGAACATCTCCAACTCGGTCTCCTCGGGGGGCGAGGACAGGAACACGATCCACAGGAGCCAGAACCCGGTCGCGGCCATCGCGGTGATGGCGAGGTGCAGGATCCAGGCCGTGGTGCGGCTCATCGCTTGGCGCCTTTTGCCTGCGTCTTTGCTTTGCCCTTGTTCTTCGGTTTGGGGTCTTTCTTGCTGGGTTCCTTCGCGGTCGGCTTGCCGAAGACAGTCTGGTGTAGCGCGAGGATCCGATCGACGCAGCGCGTCATCGCGCGCACGGTGAGGGTGGCGCCGGTGATGCGCGGGACGTCCTTGCCGGGGCGTACCTGACCGAGTCGTTTCTTGGCCAGCTTGCCGACCCACTTCTTGGGCGCGGCGTAGCGTTTGGGCTCGGCGAAGGCGAGGACCTCCACCCGATCGACCGTCAGTCTGGGAGTGACGACCACCATCAGGAGCTGCTTCTTGCTGCGGACCTTGTGCACGTCGAACCACGCGGTGCCGACGAGCGTCTTGCCGCGGCGCGCGATGTACGCGAAGGCCATCGACTTCGTGAACTTCCGGCCAGTGAGCTTGCCGAGGGCGAGCCGCTGCTTCTCGGTCAGCGTGATGGTGCGACGCTCGACCGCGCACTTGGGGAAGGCGAGTTTCAGCGCCTTCTCGGTCGTCATCTTCACCTGGCCGTGTGCGCAGGGAGCGACCAGAAGCAACGCCACGGCGATCTGGAGGTGGCGTCGGATATCGGGCATCAGAACACGTATCCGAAGGAGATCTGGAAGCGATCGTCGCCCTCATCGAGCGCCTGGAAGTCCGCCTTGATCACGACCTCGTCGATCGGTCGGTAGTGAACGCCCAGCGTCAGGATCGTCTCCTTTTGTGTGCGATCGGGCATGTAACCCCGCGCCATCTTGGCCTGGGTATCGATCATTTCGTACCGGAAGTACGGCATCACGGTCTGCGTGGACTCCGAGCTGACGAGTTTCATCACGTCGTAGCCGACTTCGCCGTAGTAGCCGTGCATCCGCTTGGCGAGGTTCTCGCCGGTGTTCATGTTGAACGTGCCGGTGTTCTCGAGGAACGCGGACGCGTAGAGACCGCGGACAAACCACCCGTCGGCTTGGTACTGGGCGTGGCCTTCGACGATCGTGGTGCGCATCGCGGGGATCTTGTAGGTCTTGGTGCCCTCCTTGTGCACGCCATCCTGTCCCGTGTCACCGTAGAACACGGACGCGCCGACGGTGAACCCGCAGTCGCAACTCCAGTCGAGCCCCCCGACGTAGGCGAAGTCATCGGCGGCCGAGCGGTTGCCCTTCTGCCGGCCGCCACGCAGACCCTTCTTGTCGAATTCCTCGCCGTTGAGGCTCGTGAACACGTTCGACTTGTAGCTGAGGTTGCCACACGCGCCGTGGATGCCGAGTCCGGTTTCACGCCATGTCGTGGGAATGATGCGACGTTCGGTCTCGGGGCGTTGGGCCGACAGGTAGGTCGTCGGCTCGTGCATCTCGTTGATGAAACCCATTGGCACGAGGAGCAAGCCTGCGCGGACGTTGAACCCTTCGCAGGCCATGTACTCGAGGTAGGAGAACTCGACCGACGCGGAGCCACCGCCGGAACTCGTGCCCGAGCTGCTGCTCGTCGAACCGTGCTCGTATTCGATCTCGCTGTTGAAGACCCACTTCTCGTCAAACTTGTAGCCGACGTAGAGAACCGTCCGGAGAGCATCGAAGACGTCGGTCGCTCCGGATATCTGTTGGTAGAGGAACTCGCCGTAGCCGCCGATCGAAATACCCTCGTCCTGGGCGTAGACCTTGGATGCGGCTGGCCCCAGCCCGAACTTGCTCTCGCCGAGGGCAGGGACGAAGCTGCCGAACTGCAGCCGTTCGATTTCCTCGCTGTAGGCTTCTTTGAGTTGCTGGTGGTCCTTCTCGAGTTTCTCGAGTCGTTCCGTGACCGTCTGGGCGGCGAGGATCGAGGGGAAGAGGAATGTCAGGCAGATGGCGATGGGCGCGGTTCGCATTGTGAGATTTTCGCAGGTCAGTGGGGGAGGGGGAATTCAAGCGGTATGGAGCCGCGCAACCCGGGAGTCCGATGCGAGCGGAAGCCGCCAGCGGTTCTCTCGAGGAAGAGCGCTTCCACGCCGGGGAGTTCGGTGGCGAGCTTCAGGCCCTCGATGGGGCCCAGGACGAACAGCGCCGTTGACAGGCAGTCGGCGGCGCACCCGGCGTAGTCGTCGCCGGCGACCACGACCGTGACTGCGCCCCAGTCGTCGACTGGTCGACCGGTGCGCGGATCGAGGATGTGCGAGTAGCGTTTTCCGCCGACGTGGATCGCGCGCTCGCTGTTGCCGGACGTGGCCGCGGATCCGCTCGGAGGCAGTTCGATCGCGCCGATCACCATGTCGCGTCGATCCGGGTTCGCGACGCAGATGCTCCCCGGTTCTCCATCGCGATACCACCAGGCGAGCTGACCGCCGAAGTCGAAGTTCACGGCGGCCACGCCGTCGATTCTCCGGGCTGTGCGGATCGCGTCGTCGATGGCGAGCCCTTTCACGAATCCGCCCTCGGCGAGGAGCGCGTTTCGCTGGCGAGTCACGCTGTCCTTGCCGACCAGGAAGTGCTGCATCCCGCTGGCCGCTCGTGCCAGCGCGATGGTCGCGGCGCCGGGGGCGGTCGAGGGAGCGGGGCCACGGCGGCCCCCCCAGGCCTCGAGCAGGCGACCGATGGCCGGGTCGAAGGCTCCGCCTGTGCGGTCCGACCAACGGCAAGCGAGATGGAGTCCGGCGAGGAAGCGGGCATCGACCGGCGTCGGGACCCCGACCGCCGTGTCGTGGAGGCGCCGAAGCACGCTGTCCGCGCGCCAACTGCTCCATCGTTGATCCGCCGCAAGCACTGTATTAATAGATGCTTCTGCCGCTTCCTCGGCCTGGCTGCAGGTCGTCGCGGTGACCCGGATCCCGAGCTGCGTGCCCATGGTGATCACCACGCGGTCGGCCATCTCGGCGCGCGGCAGGGCGCAGCCGGAGACCAGATAGAGGGTGACACAGGCGAATCGAGTCAGCATGGGATGGACATTATTGAGATGTAGTCTCAATTACAACCCCAACGCCCTGTCCGGTCCCGCTATTTCGAGCCTCGCGACCGGACCAACGATCGGTCGACGAACCGCGGTTGACCACCACTTTTGGCAAGACTCCCCGCTACGTTACCGACCCGCATGACCGACAACCCCGAAGTCCGCGGCTGCGTGTTGCCACTCAGTCTTCACTACAGCATCACCGAGAACACGTGGGTGCGTGTCCATGATGATGGCACGGCGACCGTCGGCATGACTGACGTCGCGCAGAACCTCGCGGGTCCCCTTCTACACGCGAAAGCCAAGAGGGTCGGCACCGTGCGCAAGAAGGGCAAACCGGTCGCCACCGTCGAGAGCAGCAAGTGGGTGGGGCCGGTCAAGTCGCCGATCTCGGGCGAGGTCATCGAAGTGAACGCTGCGCTCGTGAACGACGCGTCGATCGTCAACCGCAGCCCCTACAAGAACGGCTGGATCGTGAGGATGCAGCCCAGCAACCTCGACGCCGAACTCGCGGAGTTGCTCACTGGTCAGGCCGCGGTCGACGCCTACAAGGCGCGGATCGAATCCGAAGACTTGAAGGCGTGTGATCACGTCGAAGGGTTTGAGATCTGACATGCCGCTCAGCTGCGAGGAGGCTCCCTCCTGCCCGTCATGCGACTCACGCCGCCCGCGTCGTTGGCGGTCGCACAAGATCGTTGCACAACTCAATACAGGGACGTGATCAATCTCCCAAAAGACCGATCAGCTCTGCCGCGGGCACGCAATCCCTGTCCACCGCGTGCACCAGGTCGCGCAGCAGCGCACGGACCTTCTCCGGGGACTCGATGGTGAATCTCGCGTCGTCGACCGAACCCCCGACGTGCACGCTCACGGCATGAGATGGCAGCGCGCGGTACATGTCGATATCCGTCCGATCATCGCCGAGCGCGAGGATGAATGTGTCCGGCCCAGCGTCCTCGAGCACTTGACGAACGTAGTTGCCTTTGTTCACTCCAGCGGAGCGGACTTCGATCACCTTGTTGCCGGAGATGACCTCGAGGCCGAGACCGGGGACGCGCTGTTCTAGCGACGCCATCAACTCGCGCGAACGCCACAGCCCGTAGTCGTCATCAGCCATCCGGTAGTGCCACGCTATGGAGAATCGCTTTTGCTCGAGCGTCGAACCCGGAACCTCGCGGCAGACTTCTTCTAGCATCTCCCGCACCTTGGGCATCCACCCGAGGTCGTACGTGTGCGACTCTTGCCAATCTTCGCCGAGGCGCCGGTAGAGCGACCCGTGCTCGCACGACAGGTGGACCGGCAGTTCGCCGAACCAGGTCTCGAGATTGCTACCCGTGCGCCCGCTCACGATGTGCACGTCAGTGTCGGGAATCCCGGTCAGAGCCCGAACCGTATCCAGAATCTCATCGGTCGGCTGCGCGAGTTCGGGCGTCGAGGTCAACTCACGGAGAGTCCCGTCATAGTCGAGGAGCACGATCCTGCGTTCCGCTCTCGCGAAGTCCGCGACGAGAGTCGTGATCGCGTCTCCACTCATCAGCGTGCGGTTGCGCAGGGCTCGACCCTTCTTGGCGGTCTCGTGAAGTTCCGCGAGGAATTCTCTCGCCCAGATCTTGCAGTCCATCTTCTCGACGCGCGCAATCATCGGACGCATACGATCCTCGCGCTCCTTGGGGTGAACGTCGAGCGCCTCCGTGATCGCATCCGCGGTCCGTTCGATGTTCCAAGGATTGACGAGAATCGACTCGCCCAGCACCTGCGCCGCGCCGGCAAACTCGCTGAGGATCAGGATGCCGTTCCCGTGCTGTTGGCACAGGACGAACTCCTGGGCGACGAGGTTCATGCCGTCGCGCACCGGCGTGACGATTCCGACATCGGAGAATTGATAGAGCGCGACGAGGTGCTCGGGTTTCACTTCGCGGTGGATGTACTCGACGGGCGTGTGCCCCGGCCCGCCGAACCTCCCGTTGATCCGACCGACGTAACCCTCGATCTCGGCCTTGAGGTCCCGATACTCGGGAGTCGCCAGGCGAGACGGCACGATGACTTGCAGCAACGTCGTCGTCTCGGCACGTCGCGGATCCTTCTCCAGGTAGCGCTCGAATGCCTTGAGCTTGAGGAGCACGCCCTTCGTGTAGTCGAGGCGCTCGACCCCGAGCAACACTCTTCGGCCCTGGTATCGCCGCCTCAGTTTTTGCTGGTATTCAAACGTCGCCTCGCGCGCCGCGACGGAGCGGAAGTAGTCGGTATCGATGCCGATCGGGTTGCGTCCGATGCCGATGCGCCGATTCTCGAAGCTGATGCCGTCAGGGTCCGAGTCCAATCCGAGGACGCGGAGGCAAGACGTCCGGAAGTGCTGCGCGTATCCGTTCGTGTGGAACGCGACGTAGTCCGCACCGAGGACGCCACGGAGCAATTCCTCGCGGTGCGGGAGCAACTGGAAGATCTCGGACGAGGGCCACGGGATGTGCATGAAGAACCCGATCTCCAGGTCGGGGCACTCCGCACGCAGCATCCCCGGGACCAGCATCAGGTGGAAGTCGTGGATCCACACGCGATCGCCGGGCACGCAGTGCTCGAGGATCTTGTCTGCGAACCGTCGATTGATCCTGCAGTACGACTCCCAGGCATCGATCTCGTAGGTGACCTTGTCCGTGAAGTAGTGGAACAACGGCCACAAGATCTGATTGCAGTACTCGGTGTAGTAGCTGGCCTCTTCTGCCGCAGACAGGAAGACGGGAAAGAGGTCGTCCTTCGCCAGCGTCGACTCGATGTCATCGCGTAGAGACTCTGGACTCTCACACCCGGGCCAGCCCACCCACGAGAAGTCCGACTCGGTCTTCACCCCCGCCATCGCGGACGCCAGGCCACCGTTGCTCGCCTTGGAACTCCAAGCGCCATCGGTGATTCGGAGACTGACAGGCAGCCGGTTGCTGACGACGATCAGTCGATGTGTAGTTGCGGCCATACCTGTGGCGATAATTGAATCGGGGGTCATTCAGGGAATGGGGACGCAGCCATTCAGGCCGCGGGTGGCGAGTGATGGAGTACGGGGTTATCGGCAATTGCGCCCACAGCGCTTTGGCAGAAGCGGGCCGCATTGTGTGGTTATGTTGGCCACGCATGGACAGCAGTCCCGTATTCGGATCGCTGCTCGACGAGGAGAAGGGTGGCCGGTTCGAGGTTGAGGCCATCGACCTGCGGGACGTGCAGCAGGAGTATGTCGAAAATACCAACATCCTCCGCACGGTCTTCACGAGTGACTCGGGGTGTTTCGAGCTCCTGGACTTCGCGCCGCGTTTCAGCAAGCACGGTCGCCCATTCAAGCCGAGAATGCTCGTGCGCATCCTCCGACCGCTCAAGGGTGAGCCGCTGGTGCGCGTCCGGATCGATCCGACGTACCACTACGGTCGGGTCGAGATCACGAGGTGGACGGCCAGCAACCACATCGAATTCAACGGCCTGCCAGCGCCGCTCCGACTCACGTCGAACATCCCGCTGACGTACCTGAACGAGGGTCGGAGTTTCGTCCTGGCGCAGGAGTCCCACCTCGTGCTCACCTACGGCGAACCCCTCCAAGAATCGATCGAGCACACGTCGAATCACTACTACGAACGCACGCGTGACTACTGGCGGAGCTGGGTCAAGCGGTCTCGCATTCCGAGGGACTACCAAAAGGAAGTCATTCGCTCGGCGTTGGTGCTGAAGCTGCACCAGTTCGAGGAGACCGGCGCAATCATCGCGTCAACCACTACGAGCCTGCCCGAGTTTCCAGGGTCTGGACGCTGCTGGGACTACCGGTTTTGCTGGCTGCGGGACGCGTACTTCTCGTTGAACGCGTTCGAACGACTCGGTCACTTCGACGAGATGGAGTGCTTCCTGATCTACCTGCGCTCCATACTGGATACGCACGGTGATGATCTCCAACCTCTCTACGGCATCCTCGGCGAAGCCGAGTTGACAGAGGAGATCCTCGATCACCTCGATGGTTTCCGAGGCGAGAAGCCGGTGCGGATCAGCAACCAGGCGCACGAACACGTTCAGAACGACGTCTACGGCGAGATGATCCTGGCGATCAGCCGGATGCTCCTGGACTCACGATTCGTCGGGTCCGAAGGCCTGGACGGCGCGGGCCCGCTCATGGAGCAGCTGCTCGGACAGATCGAGCAGCGGCTGGAAGACCCGGACGCCGGACTGTGGAAGTCGCGCGGTCAGGTACAGCTGCACACGTTCACATTGCTGACACACTGGGCCGGTGCCAGGCGCGCCGCAGAAGTCGGAACGATCATCGACAGCAGCAAGCTGCGCGACCGGGCGCACCGCGTGATGAAGCGGGTGCGGAGCATCATCGAGACGCGGTGCTTCGATGACGAGTCAGGCGCTCTGACTCAAGCCGCCGACACCAAGAACCTGGACGCGGCGATGCTCCTGGCGCTGCACTTTGGCTTCTGGGAACGCGGCGATCCGGCGGCAGCGCGACACGTCGACGCCATCCGTGACCAGTTGAGCGTCAACGGCCTGCTGAAACGCTACAACGTCGAAGACGACTTCGGCGAGCCGGAGGCGGCGTTCACGGTGTGTTCGTTCTGGCTGGTCGAAGCGCTGGCGATCGTCGGAAAGACAAACGAAGCGCGCCTGCTGTTCGAGAGACTACTCGGTCACGGCAACAAGCTCGGCCTGTTCAGCGAAAACGTCCTTCCGGCGACCGGACAGATGTCCGGAAACTTCCCGCAGACATACTCGCACGTCGGCTTGATCAATGCAGCGTTCCGATTGTCGCGGAGTTGGGAGTAGCTGGGAGTTCCTACTTGCGGAGTTGAATCGGTCGCGCATCCAACACGAACACGCTTCGACCATGGGTGGCGATGACGATCTCGTGGTCGCGGGGATGGACGACCAGGTCGTGAACGGGAGTAGTCGGTAGTTTCGCGCAGAGCGAGTGCCATTTCTTGCCCCTGTCGACTGACGTGTAGACCCCGAGATCAGTGCCGACGTACAGGATGTTCTCGGCGCCCGGGTCCTCGCGCACCACGTTGATCGATTCCGACGGCAGATTGCCGGCGATGGACCGGAACGTCTCACCGAGGTCCTCGGAAACGAACACGTACCTCTCGAAGTCGTCTTCTCGAAAACCCGTCGCTGAGACATACACCCGACCCTCGACGTACTTGGACGCGACGACGCGGCTGATCCACTTCTTCGGCAGTCCCCCACCGACCTTCTTCCACGACTTGCCCCCGTCCCGAGTCACGTGGAGGCTGCCGCCTTCGGTGCCGGCGTAGAGCAAACCCTTCTTCGTCGGCGACTCGGAGATCATCGTGATCGTCCCGAATGGAACGACGGCGCGTTCGCCTTCCCCGGCGTCGGAGAGGTCCGGGCTGATCGCAGTCCATGCGTCACCGCGATTGGCAGACATCAACATCTTGTTGCCGCCGGCGTAGAGCGTCCGTGGATCGTGATGCGAGATGACGAAAGGCGTGTACCACCCGAACCGCCATCTGCCCTCATTACGCTTCGGGCGTGGACGGACGGACTTCGCCTTGCCGGTCAGCACCGGGCCGGTGATATCCATGCGTCGCATCGACCCGTGCTGGTGTTCGTAGTACACGATGTTCTCCTCGGTCGGATCCTTCAACGTGACGAACCCATCGCCGCCGGTCCACTGGTCGAGGAACACGTGGCGCCAAGGATCGTTCTCGAAGGGCTTGATGCTCGCGTTGCTCGGTCCGTAGAGCGACCCGTTATCCTGCGTACCACCGTAGATGCGGTAGGGCTTTGCGTTGTCTACGGACACGAAGTAGAACTCACCAATCGGCAGGTTGTTGATGTGCAACCACGTGTTCCCGCGATCGTGCGAAGTGAACAGCCCACCGTCGTTGCCGAGGATCAGCCGGCCCGAATCGCGGGGATCGATCCACAGGTCGTGGTGGTCGAGGTGCATGACCTTGCCCTCGGTGTCGTGCACTCGGAGGATCTTCTCGCCGATGCGGGCGAACGTCTTGCCCCCATCTTCGGAGTGGTACATCCGATTGCCGAGGATGAACACATCGTTCGGGTCGTCCGGTGACACGCGCACGTCGCAGAACTTCCATCCGTAGATCGTGAACACCGGGTAGAGGTCGCCCTCGTTCACCTTCCGCCATGCGCCGCCCTTGTCTTCCGAACGGTACAGCTCCGCCCCGACAATGCTGCGCCGGCGACCGCGCTTGGACGCCGCGTGGTTGTCGACGAACGCGTAGACGATGTTCGGTTGGCTCTGCGACACCGCGATCCCCGCCCGACCCGTGGATCCCTTGGGCAAACCCTTCGTCATCCGCTTCCACGTCTCGCCAGCGTCCACAGTCTTGTAGAGCCCGCTCTCTTCGCCCTGCGTCGGCTGCCAGGCCGCGGCGTACAGGATGTCGCTGTCGGAAGGATCCATCACGAGATCGACGACGCCCGTCCGATCACTGATGTAGAGGACCTTCTTCCAGCTCTTGCCGCCGTCCGAGGTCCGGAAGACACCGCGCTCCTCGTTGCGCGACCAGAAGTGACCGATCGCGGCGACGTACACGACGTCCGGATTCTTCGGATGGATGACGACCGTGCCGATGTGATGCGTGTCCCACAGGCCCATGTTCTTCCACGTTTCTCCGCCGTCGATCGAACGGAACACGCCGGTTCCCGCGAACGAATAGCCGCTGTGCCTCGGCTGTGTCTCACCGGTTCCCACCCACACGATGTCCGGATTCGACCGGGAGATGGCGATATCGCCGATCGTGAACGTCGACTCGTGCTCGAAGATGGGCTGCCAGCTCATCCCGTTGTTCGTCGTCTTCCACAGGTTGCCCGAACCCGGACCGACGTAGATCGTGTGTGGTCGCGTCGGGTGCACGGCGATCGACTCGATGCGCCCGCCCTGCAACCGTGGGCCGACGGCGCGCCAGCGAAGATCCTTGAACAGGGACTCCTTCGCCATGCGCGCGTGCTGCTCCCAGGACTTCATGCGCGTCGCAGGACTGGTAGCACTATCCCCAACCTGCGCGAGGAGCGGACCGGACACGAGCGCGAACGAAAGGAACAGCGATCTCATGACGCCGATGACAGGTCCAACACCGAGAGAAGTCAATCCGCCGCCTTTCTATACTGTGCCTTCACCTATCGGAAGAATCCCACTAGTCGTCGTCCATCGTGATGCGTCGACGGGCTGGCCGTCGTAGTGCGCGTAGAAGATCAGCGTCCGCATCGCGCCCTCGCGCTTGATCTCACCGAACACGGCGGGAAATGCTCCGCGCACTCTCAGCAGCTGCATCTTCACGCCACGCTTTCCGAACGCCTTCACGATCCACTCCGCGTTGCGCACGATGTTCTTGCGATCCCGAGAGACGTTCGGAATCGAAAGCAGTTCGACGAACTCGTCGACGATCGCTCTCTCGTGCTGTTCGCGCCACACGCGGACGGCAGCCGCTGGCTCGACGTCGACCTGAGGAAGAAGCACGAGCAACGATAGAAGAACTGTGGTCATGGTGGATCCGTAGTTGTCCGCATCCTACCTCGCCGGAATCGATAAACCGGACCGACTCCCCGTCGTTTCGAGTAACGTTCGCACCATGCCTCCCTTCGCGATAGCACTGATCGTCCTGGCCCAGATGCCCACGCCCACGGCGCAGGATCCGGACCGCGAACGACGCGAGGAGCGACGGGTACAGAAGCTCCTGACGGAACTGGAGAGTGGAGACCCGCCGCGCATCGCTCGGGGCGCGTTCGACGCCGGCGAAAATGGTCTGAAGAAAACCATCCCGGGACTTCGCAAGGCGCTGCGGGAACTCGCCAAGATGGACGACAACACGGCATTGCAGCCCCGCGCAGCGGTGCTCGACGCGCTGGTTCGGCTCGGCGGGAAGGCGCGGCCGAAAGACCTCGATCAGTGTCTGGGGAAGTACGTGCTGCCCACGACGATGATCCTGATGTCAGGCGCGCCCGAGGAATACGAGGATCAACTCACCGAGGTGTTCAAGAACAACGCGGACCACCGCACGCAGTTCTGCTGGTTGGCCGCCGGCAACATGCTGGCGAAAATGCGATCGAAGAAGTTCGTTCGGCTGCTACTCAACCGGATGCGAGTGGTCGTGAACATCAAGGTGATTCGCCCAGGCGACGACCTGACGGTCCGGGTCCGGACTCTCATCGGACTCGGTGGGAGCGCCGGCAGCACCCGGTACTTCTATCTGAACAAGTTCCCGCCCTTCGGCCTCTACGAGCTGGGCAGCACGCAGAAGAAGGGAGACCTGTCCATCACGAAGGGCTCCGTGCCGATCTTCGGACGGCGCCTTCTCCCGAATCAGCGCAACAAGATTCGGCTACGCAGTTCTTTTCGGCACATCGACTTCACGGGCCGCAATCTCGAGTGGCTCGCGAATCTCCTTCGAACCGAAGTGAAGAAGCTGCCGATGAGCGCGGACGTCGACGACACGATCTTCTACTCGGACAACAAGAGCTACGCCCGCGACATCGGGCGCATTCGCGACAAGGTGCGTGGCTCCCACCGGGCGCTCGCGAATCGCCTCCGCGTCGCCGGTCTGCTGACAGCGAACGCGAAAATTCGCGCTTCCGTCGACATCAGGATCTTTGTCCACGATCGCCGACCGAGTGACAAGCCTCCGTTGCCGGAGATCGAGTCCGTCGAGATCCACGGCCAGACACGGAAGAAGAAGTAGCGCTCGGGGCTCCCCTCGGGCGTCCTCCTTGGCCCGGAGTAGCGCCGGGGTGAATAGCCCTGGATGGTCCAAGCCAGTCCAGCGTCGCGCGGACCTGAGGACGCCGGTGAGTCACCCCTCAGGAACGCAAACCCCTTGCCAACGAACCCCGGGACACCGCCGCAGTGGAGCCGAGTTGCGGTTCTGGCGATGGCTATAGTGAATGGTTCGGGCTAGTATTGCACTCCACCGCATGAAGCTCTCCCCGCTAATCCAAGGATGGCTCGTTGGTCCCCTGGCCCTCTTCTTGAGGATGCTCAGCAAGACTTGGCGGGTGCGAGAGCAGGGGTTCCCTTGTCCGACCCCCGAGAGCCAGTGCATCGATGCGATCTACCACGGGGACATCCTGTACTTCCTGTCGATCTACCGCGACACGAACTGCGCGACGATGGTCAGCGAGCACCGCGACGGCGAGATGATCGCGGGCGTCGTCGAGAAGTTCGGCGGCCACGTCACCCGCGGCTCATCGACGCGCGGGGGGGCACGGGCCTACCTCGAGATGCTCAAGAGCCACAAGGACAAGGGTATGGTCGTAACGCCAGACGGCCCCCGCGGACCAAGAGGCGTCGTGCAGGAAGGCATCATCAAGATGGCTTCCGATTCCGGACGCTCCATTCGACCACACGGCTACGCGGCCCAAACGGTCAAGCAGTTCAAGTCGTGGGACGAGTTCAAAATGCCGTACCCGTTCACACGAGTCGTCGATTTCGTCGGAGACCCGCTGCACGTGCCGCCGCGCATCGACCGCGCCACGCGCCAGGAGCTCGCGAGGGAACTCGAACTTCGGCTCGAGGAGGCCAAGCGGCAGGCGGAGATCACCCTGGCTCGGTGGATTCGCCGACCGGTCGCCGAACTGGGCGCCGAGGATCACGACGCCCGACCCAGCACCTGACACGCCGCCGGGGTTATCAGTTTGTGTTGTGGCTCACCGCGCCGCCCAAAGCTACGATTAATGCTCCTTACAGCTGCCCCTCTCTCCACTAGAACTGAATACGAGGAACTCAACGGTGACATCAGCAAGTGCACGACACATCTTGGTCAAGACAAAAGACGCGTGTGAAGATCTGAAGGTTCAGATCGAAGGAGGCGCAGAATTCGTCGATCTGGCGAAAAACCACTCGGACTGCCCCTCCGGGGCGACGGGCGGAGACCTGGGTGAGTTCTCGCCGGGCCAGATGGTTCTTGAATTCGACGAGGTCGTGTTCAAGGCCGAAGTCGGCAAGGTGCACGGCCCGGTCCAGACCCAGTTCGGATTTCACCTGATCGAGATCACGAGCCGAACGGACTAGCTTTCGACACGCCGGCGGCTGCCGCGGAACACGAACACACCCAGCACCACGACAGCCGCGTCGACCAGGAACGCGATCATCGGCGAAGAACCGCCGAGGCCGCCAAAACACTGGCAGTCGATCAGCAGTGCGCGCGACATCGCGGTACCGTTGGCTGCGGCGAAGACGAGGCCGAGCAGGACAGCCCACGAGGCCGCCGCGCGACGGTGCCAACCGGTGAGCAACGCCGCGCCGACGACGAGCTCGATCGTGGGAAGCAAGGCGCCGACCAAGACGGTCGTCCAGGCTGGGAGAATGTCGTAGGCAGCCGTGGCCATCACCGGCATGCGCGCATCGACCGATTTCAGGGCGCCGCTCGCGAGGAACACGCAACCGAGCACCACGCAGGAGATGTCTCCGATCACCCTCACGGTCTGTTCCCCCACACGACGAAACCAGCGTCTCGCACACCCAGCGTCTCGCACACCGCGCGCGCGACCTTCAGGCCGGCGTCGCGATCGTCGGGAGACACGAGGAACATGAGATGCTTGGCCGTCGCTCTCTGCCTGAAGCGTTCGAGAATCGCCATCGACTGCGGCATCGGCAACTGCCACGCCAGCTGGCCACCGACTATGGGCAGTGCCTGCGTGCGGCGCAGATCCACGGGTTGGAACTCCGCCTTCTCGATCGAGCGGAGCGCGGATTCCCGCGAATACGCCACGACGACGGGTCGCCGTTCGACCTTCGCCGCCAACTCGCCCGGCGCCGTGAGGACGACATCCCACAGAATCAGGTGGCGCAGCAAGGCGACGACGAGGGCGAGACCGAGAAGCCGGATCACTTGACCTCCGCCTCGATCATCAGGATGTAGGGCGCGTCGGGGATCACGTCGGTAAAGATCTTCGCGAGCTCCCACATCGATCCAGACATGGTGTCCGTCGTATCGAGATGCAGGACGATCTTGTCGGTTCCGCCCGCTGGAGTCGCCTTCGAGGGGAGCGAGACGCGAACGCAACCACACGACGAGGTCGCCCTCGAGATCTTCACTGGCTGGTCCGAGCGGTTCTCGAATGTGAATTCAACCGTCGTCGCGCCACGGGACAGCACGCCCAGCTGTCGGTGGATGGTCTCGAACTGCAGGTGGCTCGGGCTCTTCATCTCCCAAAAGACCCCGCGCTGGAGCGCTTGCAGCGAGCGACGCACGGACTCCGGGCCGTACTTCGCAAGCAATGGGGGGACGATGGCCAGCAGTCCGGTGACCAGAACCGTGGGGATCAGTGAGCGGGGCTTGTCATCTCCCTTCATCACCGCCTCCGCATCAGAAATACATCACGTGGTCCGCATTCAGAGACAGATCGATGATGCTCGTCGCACCCAGGATCTCCACGTCGTCGATCACGTCATCGAGCGTCATGTCGAAGAGCAGCAGACTCTGCTGACACACGCGGAGCTTGACCTCGGACTCGATGGTCTGCTCGAGCATCGTCTTCAGAGTCACGTCGCTGGTGGGGTCCAGCTGCACTTTCTCTGCCGCGCCCTTCCTCAGTTGGTTGGTGCCGTCCATCGTGAACCAGACCATCACTTCCATCTCCATCGCCGCCGCCGCCATCGCGTAGAACAACGGGGAATACGTGCGGTTCGGCGTCTCCACGCCATGGGTTTGGATAACGAGGATCTTCTTGCCTTCGGGGTCTTCGGTCATTTCAGCTTCCTTGAGGTTGTCTCCGGAGTTCGAGGATCGCGTCCACCCACTCTTCAATCAACAAATTGGCGACCAACGAATCGGTCGGCGGCGCGCATTCTTCGTGGTATTGCCGCACCGCGTGACGCACGGACTCGGGCGACAATTTCACGCCCCGCAGCGCTGCGGCCAGTCCGTCGGCCCGTGTGTCGTCTCGCGTGAGCGCGACGTCTTCGATGAGGCCGCCCCGCATCGTCGCCGTGATGCTCATGAATTCCTGGGTCGATTCGACGACGTGCACATCCTCGTGAATCTTCACCCCTCGCCAACGCAGGCCGCCGGGTTGGCGCACGAACTCTGCCGAGAGGAACCGTTTGTCCGCCGCCTCGATGCTCGCAACTTCCCTCGCGGTCAAATCACCGGGATCGGCGCGGCGACCGAGCGCCGCTCCGCACTTGGCCCGATAGACCGCCGCGACCTCCGAAGCGGGTGGAACCGGAACACCCTCGTTGCGCATCGAGGTCATGTATCGACGCAGGCTCATGCCCACTTGCTCGCGAAACATCGGTGACGGGGCACGCAGCACATTCGCCATCACGTCGGTATCGAAGTCGAAGATGAAGTTCCCGACGAGGACTTCCGCGTTGCCAATGCGAGCAGCGCCGGTGCCCGCGATCTTTCGACCATCGACGTGCACGTCGTTGACCGGTCGAAACTCCGCGTCGATTCCGAACTCGCGGTAGGTCTCGACGATCGGACGAGCGAAGAGTTCGAAACGCTGTTCGACGCGGGCGGGAAGAGAATCGTTCGCCATTATCCACTGCACGAAGAGTTGGTCGGAGTCGAGGAACACCGCGCCCCCACCCGTCTCACGCCGCAGGATCGGAAGCCCTCGACGCTCGCAGAACTCGACGTCGAGTTCCCGTTCGACGTCTTGGTGAAACCCGACGCACACGTACGGATCACCGGGCGTCGCGATGACGATGGTGTCGGGTGTGCCCGCGGTTCGCGCGTAGGCGAGGCCGTGGTAGATCGTCTGCGAGCGAAGGTGTGGGACCGTTCCCGCCTCGTGGATGCGAATGTTCATCTCGGCGCTGGCCCGTCAGTGAGTCTTCTTGACCAAGAACCGGAACTTGCCGTCGTCCCTTTCCTCGGACAGCATCAATACGTGCCGTGTCTGATTCTCCCAGGCTTTCATGTCGGGAACCGCGCCCGGGTCCGTCGAGATCATCTCGAGCACCTGCCCGATCTCCATCTTCTTGATCGCGCGCTGGGTCTTGACGATGGGGAGGGGGCAGATGAGCCCCGAGCAGTCGAGAAACTGATCCGGGTCATGGTTCAAGTTCGGGTCCTCCAACAAAGTTGGGTTTGGGATTCTGGTGGCGCGAAGCGGGGTTTATCGAAGCAGGATGCAACGGACCGATCAACTCGGATGTCCTACGGGGTGGTCGCCCGAGCCAAGTCGCCAGCCCACAACTCCCCGCGAGGAATGCGCACTCGCCGCACCCGGGGATGCGATCGGCTTGCAGACGAAGAACGTGGCGCTCAAGCCCGCGTCAGACTCCACCATGAAACTCTCGGCGACGTCGCTTTTCGTCGCGTCATGGTGGCTCTTCAGCAACCGACGCAGAGTTTGGATGTGCTCGCTGTCCAGATCGTGGGGCTCGATGTACTCGATATTCAGGCTGTGCCTCTGATCCTTCCTCACGAAGACCATGCCACCCGTCATGCCTGCCCCGAGGTTCGCGCCCACTTCACCGAGGATCAAGACCAGACCCAGCGTCATGTACTCGCACCCGTGCATGCCGACGCCCTCGACGACCGCGGTCGCGCCGCTGTTGCGCACTGCAAAGCGGTCGCCGGCACGCCCGTAAGCAAACAACTCGCCGCCAGTCGCCCCGTAGAGCACGCAGTTGCCGATGATCGCGTTCTGTGACGGCGCGTAGCTCACGGTGTTTGGCGGTCGAATCGTGATGCGTCCACCGGACATCGACTTGGCCACAGAATCGTTGGCTTCGCCGACGAGATGAATCGTGATGCCGGTAGTCAAGAACACGCCGAGGCCTTGCCCGGCGCTCCCAGTCAGGTTCAGCCGAACCGTGTCCGAGGCGAGATCCAGCTCTTCGTCGGTCGGCGTTGCCTTCTCCGATCCGTCTTCGGCTGCCGCCGCGATCCGTTCCATCCGCAATTCGTGCTTGCGTCGGGCAACGGCGTAGCAGAGGCGCGCGGGCACGGCACGATCGGTGGGACGAATCCGAAGGTCGAGTTCGACGGCACGACCCCCGAGAGCGCTCGCAGACTCCTCGAGCACGTGGGCGTTGAGATCTCCCAATCTTCGCTGCGGTCGCGGCAAGCTCTCGGTCATCTCCACCGGGGCGAGGAGATCGTCCAGTGACAGGTGCCGCTTCTCGCAGAAAACCGCGTAATCCGACGCGGAACCCAGCAAGTCGACACGCCCACGCAACTCCGAAAGGCCTCGGACGCCGACCTCTGCCATGCGCTGCCGTGCATCCGTGGCGATCTCGCGCAACAACGCGACGATCGCGCTTGGATTCCCACGGTAGTGTTTGCGGTACTTCGCAGCCTGAGTGGCGATCCCTGTCGGACAGGTGTTCTTCTCGCACACACGGGCCATGATGCAACCCTGGGCGATGAGGAGGAGCTTGCCGAACGCGAAGCCGTCGGCACCGAGAGCCGCCGCGACGACGACATCCCGTCCCGTCGAGAATCCGCCATCGACGCGAAGCTGCACGCGTTCGCGCAACCCGTGCTGGCTGAGTGCCCGGTGGACTTCAGACAACCCGAGTTCCCACGGGAGCCCAGCGTGCTTCATCGAGCTTAGGGGCGCCGCGCCGGTGCCCCCATCACCACCGGATACCATTACGATGTCCGCGCCGGCCTTGGCGACGCCCACGGCGATCGTTCCGATGTTCGAGTTGGCGACGAGCTTGACGCCGATCGGGGCAGTTGGCGAGAACTCGCGAAGCTCGTGTATGAGCCCCGAGAGGTCCTCGATGCTGTAGATGTCGTGCAGTGGCGGCGGTGAGATCAGATCCGTGCCGGGCGTCGCATGCCTCGCGCGGGCGATCGCTTCGTCGACCTTCACGCCCATCAGTTGTCCGCCCTCGCCAGGCTTGGCGCCTTGGGCGACCTTGATTTCGAACGCCTTGCCAGTGGCCAGGTACTCGGCGGTCACGCCAAACCGTGCCGAGGCGACCTGCTTGATCGTCGCTGTCGTTCCGTCGACGTAATAGTAAGGGTTCTCTCCACCCTCACCGCTGTTGCTGAATCCGCCGATCTCGCGCATCGCGAGGATGATGTCCCGCTGCGACTCGGGGCTGATCGCGCCGAACGACATCGCCCCGGACACGAATGTCGTCATGATCTCTGCCACGGACTGGACATCATCCACGTCGACGGGAGTGCCAGGCTGCAGCGCGATCAGGTCGCGCACGTGCAGCGGCGCATCCGCGCGCCCAGCGGACGCGAACGACTCGTAGTCCTGAGTGTCCACCGACTGCAGATCTTCTTTCTTGGAACTATGCAGCAGACGGGATCGAGCCGTCGTCATGCCGTGCTTCTCGCCGTTCTCGCCGCGCGACTGCTCGCGCAGCTGGAACGTCGACGGACGCGGGCCGAATCCCGGCTCGGACGCTCGTTCGAGAATCGCGGCGCCGATGTCGTCGAGTTCGAGACCGCCGATCGGACTCTGCAAGCCGGGGAAGTACTTCGCGATCAGTCCAGGCCCGAGACCCAGGGCCGCGTGCAACTTCGAACTCTGGTAGCTGCGCACGACCGAGATGCCGGCCTTGCTCATCGCCTTGAGGAGTCCCTCCTCGAATGCGCGGACCAACTTGTTCTCGTCGCCGGCGTCCTGCGCGTAATGGAGCGCGAGACGCGGGCAGACGGCGGTCGCTCCGAAACTGATGAGCGCGGAGACCGCGTGCACGGACCGCGCATCACCCGTGTCGACGACCAGGGACGCGTCGAGCCGCCGTCCGGCGCGATTCAGTATGCGCACAACGGAACGGAGACCCAAGAGACTCGGGACGGGCGGACGCTCGGCAGAGGCGTTGCGATCGCTCAGGATCAGGATCGAGAACCCCTGATCGCGGGCGCGGAGCGCTTCGGTGCCGATCTCTTCGAGTCGCTGTCGCAGTCCAGACGACCCCGCAGCGGAGTCGAGCACGAGGTCGATCTCGCAACTTCGGAGCCTGCTCGACTCCGCACCAGATCCAGTCAGCCGTCGCATCGCCGCCATGTGACCGAGACTCAGGACCGGCGAATCGACCTCGAACACGGGCTCGAGCGGCAACATCTCCTTTGGCGCGAAGATATTCGGCTTTGGCCCCAAGAAGGTCCGCAGGTCCGTCACCAACCGCTCGCGCAGGTAGTCCAGGGGCGGGTTGGTGACCTGCGCGAAGTGCTGGTAGAGGAAGTCGAAGAGCGGACGTGGCTCGTCGGACAGGATCGCGATCCGCGCGGTATCCCCCATCGAACCGATCGGCTCCTTGCCCTTCTCGCACATCGGTCGAATTACGCGTCGAATCTCTTCGGCCGTCACGCCGAACAACCACTCAACCTCGGGATCGACAGACTCCGTCACCGAGTCCGGATACAACGCCTCCGCGCGCGGTTCGAACTGCGCGTCGGCGTTCTCCCGCGAGTCGGACGGATCGCGAAAATAGACACGACCGCTATCGAGGTCGACGCGGATGGCGGAGCCAGCACCGAGCGCACCCTTGGCGATCACCGCGTCGTCGGCGCGATCGAACACGCCGGCTTCCGACGCGAGGTAGAAGCAGTCCTCGGTCTCTGCAAAACGGCACGGTCGGAAACCGTTTCGGTCGAGTCGCGCACCGACCGTCTTGCCATCGGCGTAGGCGATCAACGCCGGCCCGTCCCAGGGCTCGAGCGCGCGGCTCCAGAATCGGTAGTAGCCCGACTCGGCTTGGGCCGGCGGCATCAGGAGTGCGAGCAGATCCTCGACGTGGCGCATCGAGCTGCGATGCGTCAATGCCTCGACCATCTCGTTGAGGCTGCCCGAGTCGCTGATCTCGGTGCGGGTCAGAAGCTCCTCGGACGGCAGGCCAAGGTCGATCTCGCGGGACCGCGCCCACGTTCGATTGCCGCGGATCGTGTTGATCTCACCGTTGTGGCAGAGCACGCGGAACGGTTGCGCCTTGTCCCAGGTGGAGCGCGTGTTCGTACTGAAGCGCCGGTGGAACAGAGTGAAGCGCGTGGTGAACCGTGGATCCCGCAGGTCGAGGTAGAATCGAGAGAGATCCTCGGAATTGGTCAGCGCCTTGTAGACGCAGGTGTCAGGCGACAACGATGCGAAGAAGAACGCGCGGTGCAAGCCGGCCCCCTTGAGGCGGCGGCGCAACTCCTGCTTGCCGCGGTAGAGCAACGACTCGTATGACGCCGTCGTGGCGCAGTGTTCGGGCCTCTTGAGTGTGGCGTGCAGGATTCTCGGCATGCACTCCCTGGCCTGGGGCCCCAGCACGGAAGAGTCCGTGGGCACCTCGCGCAGATTAACCACGTCGAGCCCGAAGAACTCGAACGTCACCTGGAAGACGTCGATGGCACGCTGATAAACCCACGGGTCGTCGGTGACGAAGATGGTCGCCAGTGCGACCGAATCCGGCTCGATTCCGAGCAGTTCGTACGGGATGTCGGTCAGAACCCCTGCCCCGTCGCCGCTGCGACCGTCGGCGGCACACGCCCCTCGATGTTCGAGGTTCTCGAGAGCTCGAAGAGCGTCTTTCAGCGTGTCGTGGTCGCGGGCGCCGTCGCGACGAACTACAAAGCCTACCCCGCAGGCGGAGTGTTCCGCCTCGGGCTGTCGCGTCGGCTCTTCATCGTCGTTCTCGATCACGACCAACACGATAACTTCCGGTCGATCTTGGGCCCCTACACATTCCGATCACACTTCGGGCAAGTTCAGAGCACAAAGCTCACTTCAGGATCGTGATGGCCAACCCGCCGGAGGTCCCGATGCCGGCCTTGTTGATCGCCGGGTCGACTACGTACCACTCCGCGTACAGGATCAGTCCCGCGAACGACGGAACTGGCGGAATCGGCAGGCTCTGAAGCGCTTTGCCGCTGCTGTCCGTCGTCGTCCCAAGGAGGAGGTCGAGCGAGAGCAACAGGTGGCAACCCGGTGCATCCATGAACCCGAGTTCGAGCGAGGTAGTCTTGAGTCCGAGGCAACAGGTGGCGGGCTTCGTCGCAGGAGCCCCCGACAGCGCAACCGCGAACTTGGGTGAACCCAGGGGGGCCGCGACCGCGCCGATCATCGCAACGGACCGACCGAGACGCGCCGCCGCAGCGGCTTGACTGGCGCCCTTGCCTCCCGCGCCAGTGGAGTGCCCGGTGCCCAGGATCGTCTCTCCCCGGCCCGGGTGGCGCGGGACACGAATGGTCAAGTCTTGGTTTAGAGACCCAAAGACCGCGACGTCGAGCGAGCCGAACTCAGGCGTTGGAGGTGCCACGGCTCGAAGTGTCGAGATCGACCGTCCACGCGGTCAAGGAGATTCCTACTTGCGTTTCGTAAGCTTGATACCGAAACGACCCCCCGGACCGATCTGCAAGGTCCCCTGCGGAATGCTGATCTTGACCAATCTCGGCGGGACGATGGCTCCCGACGACAACATGCGCGACGGGCGGATCGTCACGCGGTACTTCCCGGGAAGCAGTCCTTCGACGCGGAACCCGTAAGAACGATCGAACTCGACGGTGCGCTCGATCTTCACCGCACCCGCGTCGATCCTCACGAAGTCCACTTTCGATCCCACCCAAAGACCGGAGTCTATCGAGATGGGCACCGCAACTCCGGCGGCTACGACGAGCGCTTCGAGCTGGAAGGAGAGAGCGCGCGGGAAGTTCACGGCTACGTCCTTCCTGGACAACCATCCGTGCGCGGCATGCTCACCGCGCAGGGAGTACCGACCCGCGGGCACCGACAGCGGGAACCAGCCACCGCTGTCGGTGCGCGCCCGCATTCGGCAACGGGCCCCAGCCTTGTCGACGCCTTCCAACGTGAGGTCAAAGCCGGAAGCGTGGTTCTTCTTGGCCGTGGTCAACGAGACGTCCACGAGTAGGAGCGCGATCTGAATGCCGACACCGGCACGCGTCGCGAGCACCGACTTCGACCACAAGTACTCGTTCGGCGAACCCGCGGGGATCTTCGTGCCCGCGATCACCGCGACGTGCAGTGGTCGCTTCGATTCGATGCCGGTATCGAACGCACCATTTCCAGCGATGCTGTACCACATCCACCGTCCATTACGCTCGACGCCGAGCTTCAATCCACTCGCGGGTTGTGGCTCGATGCGCACGACTCCGCGCAGAACGATCGGGCTCGTGTCCTCGACCTCTTCGGGCTTCTCCTCTTCGGGTGGAAGCGCCTCGAGCATCACCGTCTCCTCGGCGCGGGACTCGAGCATCAGCTCCTTCACCGTCTTCAACCCGTCCTCCGGGAACAACAGCGGAAGGAGGAGGCTCGGGTGCTTCATCCGCCCCGGCAGCTTCACGACGCGCAACTCCCACTGTCCGCACTCCAGCGGCGGGAGACGATACGTCCCGTCCCTCCGCACGGCGATGAACACCGGCGATACTCCCAACGCCGCCGGTGGATCTTGAACCCGGCGTCGCGACTGAGCCAACACCGTCCACTGAGTTAGTGGTGCTTCGCCTCGCTCCGTCACGCGACCCACGATCAGCCCGCGCTGTCGCAGCGCGATCGAGAGTCGATCGACCCCCGCCCCGGCGCGCACGGTGCACGCGCCCAGTTCGGTCGAGAGCGTCCCTACCGAGTGGCGTCGATCGCGACTGCGTTGGAGCGTGATCGCGCCCTCCTCGTCGGTCTGGCCGATCAAAACGGGGAACTCGTGCACGCGGTCGACCTCTTCGGACGCTCGGGCGTAGACGGGGTAGTCGCTGAGGCGCTGGAACCGAGGATTATCGAATGACACAACCGTCGGTTCGAGAGGCACGAGTTGGGAATCGACGTGCTCAAAGCCGTCGACATCGAGCGCCAATGCGGTGGAAGAGTGGCCCTCCGCGCTGACGATGAGGATCCACTGCCCGACCGGAACGTCGTAAATCTTGACCACACCCAGCGCTTCATCCGTGCGACGTCCCGCGAGATCGAGCGGTTCTACGCAGCCGAGTTGATGCATGGTCAGCATGCCGATCGGCAACTCTGGCGCGAACTTCCCCGGAAGGAGACGAACGACCACAGTATCTTCCAAGGGAGTGATCGCGGAACCAACGCGCGCGGTGACACGAATCGTCACCTCGAATCTGCGCGGCATCGCGATCGAGATCCGACCCGTCGGCGACAGAGCTTCCGTCACGTGCCACGGCTCACCGACGCGGCGGCGCACCGCCACGGTCACGAGACGCTTCTCATCCCACGCCGCCTGGAGTTCGCCGGAGGCGTCCGTCGATCCCACCCGCCGGATCGGCGTACACGTCGCGGTCTTCGAGAACCTTCCGATCATCACCTCCGCGTCGGGAAGCGGGTCACCGTTCTCATCGCGGACGAGCACCCGGATGTTGCCCAGGCGCTGCACGACGAACTGGCCTACGTCGTGGTTCTCGCCGCGAACGAGCATCGTCACGCGCTTGCGTCGGATTCCCTCGCCGGACACAACCAGTGTCAAGTCGTCGGTACGAGTCGCCACCCATTCGAATCGACCGTTCTCGTCCGTCGTGGCCGAGCGCGCGAGGATCCGATCATGGATCGCGCGGAACCACTGGGGCACGGTGACGACCTGCGTGCTCCGCCCCATCTTCACGACCATGCCGCCCTCGGGCTCGAACTCGTCGGCGCACACTTGTTCGAGCGCGGCCCCCACCATGCCGAGAGAACCCCCGGCAACCCACGGGAACCCCGCGTGGCGGAGACGCGCGCCGACGACCGGAAAGCCAAGCTTGTCGACGACCCGCCCGCGCATCACCTTGCGTCGACCGAGGCGGAGTTCGCCGAGATCGACGACGGCCTTCGGTTCGGGGGTGTGGTCGACGAGATGCCAGTCGACGCGGTCGGTGCCGGAAGCCACCACTACGAGGAACAACCCCGACGGCTTGACGCGACCGATCGTGAACTTGCCCCTGTCGTCAGTGGTCGCCGTGCCGGCCACGAACTTCGGCGCGGCAGTACAACTCGGGAGTCCCGACGCCTCCACGACGAGCAGGTCGGGGTGAAGACGAACGATCTCGACGAGAATCCCGGAGAGGCCCACGCCACTGTCACCGAGTACGCGACCGGCAAACGTGATGAGCGACCTGTCGATCTTCGGTCGTTTCTCCTCCACCGTCTTGGGTTCGCTGGCGGAACGAATGGCGGGCAAGCCCCGCTTAGGCTCCGGGATGAACTCACGCTCCTCGACCGGCTGCGGATCAGGTTCGCTGCCGAACGGATCCCACGCGAACACGCCGAGCGTGATCGCCCCGCCCACGCCAGCCAACCACGCGATCGTCCGCCCGATACCTGCTCCCGCAGCAGTCTTGGCCGCGGTCGTCGCGAGCGCCGGCCCCGCGACAGCCGCGGACGTGGACAACGCGCCCGTCGCGGCAGCAGCAGTGGCTGCAACGGTTGTGGCGGCGACGGTTGTCACGACGCCCTCACTCGCCGCAGCAGCGGCTTCGAGGACCGTCTCGCGCACGTTCGGGAGTGCGTAGCCTGTCGTCGCCATCGCGACAAGCGCCGTCGCTAAACTCGCCGGCAGCAGTCGGCGCAGGCGATCGGTACCCCGTCTGATCTGCGTCTTGATCGTCTGCGGCGAGACACCCCGCGCATGGCCGATCTCCGTCGGCGTCAGCCCGTGGATCAGGCGGAGTGTCAGGACTTCTCGATAGGCTTGCGGTAGTTCGTCGAGCGCCTTCGCGAGTGCCTCCTGGAACTCCTTCATCTCCGCGGCGTCATCAGGAATCGCCTCGCCACCATGCCCAGTCAGCCGATCCGCGTTCAGCTTGCGCCCAGCCTGACGGCGGTGCTTCTTCGCCTCCTTGATCAGGATGCCGACCAACCAGGGCCGCACGGGTCGACCGGAGTCGAACGTGTGCGCGATCTCGATCGCGCGGAGGAACGTCATCTGCACCAGGTCCTCAGCCACGCCACCGTCGCCCGCGACGTGGTTGGCGAGCAAGAGCAACTGCGGCGCGCAGACGTCGAAGACGCGAGCCAGATCCTCAGGTGATTCGCTGACGCAGTAGGAATCGAAGGCGTGGTCGGCTGACGTCATGGTCGGTTCTCCTCGGACTGACCGATATCTCCATGAGCGGGCGCCGGGGGTTCACGATTCTGACGATTATCTCGGTTCGACCTCTTCAGGCGAGGAGTGAATCGTCTGAATCGCCTCTGCCAGTTCGATTTGTGACGGTTCGAGCACTGCGTCGCTGAGCGCCGTCTTCACGGTCTCGAGGAGCTTGGGAACCAGGTCCGCGAGACGCTCGGCCTCGGAGAGGATGGTGCTCAAGAACTCATCCTGGGTATCGGCATTGATCTCGTTGCAGTTGATGAGGGTCTCCGCGCACGCGCGGATACACGCGATCGGCGCCTGCATCTCGTAGTTCACGAAACCCATGATGTCGACACGAGGGCGCTCCTTCTCCGCGCGCCTCATCTGATACTGTTGCAACGCCGCGTTCAAGACGCAGGAGAACGACCGTTCGGAGCACGGTGTCTTGAGGAAGCGAAACACCTCGTTCTTGTTGATCGTCTGCACCGCGAGGTCGTGGTGGCTTCCACCGGTGAGCAGAACACGGACGGTGCAAGGATCGATGGCCCGCACTCGCTTCAGGAACACGTTTCGATCCATGTCCCGCAATCGATAGTCAGCCACCACGACCGCGAAAGGTCCGGAGTCGGCCAGGATCTTGAGTGCCTCCCCGCTTCCCTCGGACATCGTGATGTCGTAGTCGTCGCCGAAGCGCTCGCACACCGCCACTCGGGTCTTCTCGTTCTTGTCGACCAACAAGATCGTCTCGTTCAGCGACTCGGTCATTCGGGGCCCTCTCCTTATCGACTTGTCGGAAGGAGAGGGCGACTGACCCGTGCGGTTTCGGGCTACGACTTGATCTTACCTGACAGACGGCCAGTGCGATGGTGGATCTCGCGCAATACACGCCCACCTTCCGTGCAATCGATGAGCCGATTGACGAAGTAGAACAGGTACATCGTCGACAGCCATTGCGTGAAGTCTGCCTGCGAACGGCAGTGCTTCCGCAAGTTGAGCATGACCCAGGAGAAGTGCTGCCAGGTGTCGAAACAGGAGTCGCAGTCACGGTCGACTCCGGTACAGCAACGGCGAGCGGTCACGAAATCCGCGTTGTACGACCGGAAGTGCGGGTTGTAGGCGTTGCCGTTGAGGATCCGCTCCGCGTTGACCGGATGGTCCGCGGTGATGCTCGTGCAGGTCGAATGACCCCACGTCTCGCCAAAGAGTTCGCCGGTGGAGACGACCTCGGCGAGGCGAGATGTCATCAGGACGTCCTCCGGGTGGCGAGCGATCGCCGCATCGATCGCGTCGCGGACGGCGGCGAAGCCCTGCGCGTAGTCGAGTCGTCCACCGCGGTGCTCGAGGTCACCGTAGAAGTTGAACAACACCCGGTTGCCGTTCTCGACACACCGCGCGACCACGCCTTCGACTTCGTTCGCATATCCGGGCGCGACCGTGTAGTAGAAGAACGCGCGCGGATCTCCGGCGTAGTTGCGCAAAGCCTGTTCGAAGACGTCGAGACGCCCACCGCCGCGCAGTTTCTTGTCGGCCTCGTGATCGCCCCACACCGAGACGCCGATCGGCAGATCTTCGAACCCCTCGTGAGGAATCCGCTTCAGGCCATTGGTCGCGACGCTCAGTCGGAACGCGTCGTAGAGCTTCTTCAAGCAATCGAGTTCCAGGCTCGGCTCGCCGCCGACGACGGTGACGAAGTTCGTCCCGCGCGCGCGTTCTCGGACGATGAACTCGTCGAGGTCCGCATGGCTCGCCGCCCGATGTGCGTCCATGCCTTCCGCGAAGAAGTAGCAACCCTCACACCGGATGTTGCACGCATGCGTCAGATCAACGGAGATGGAACGGATCGGACCCGCCGCGCGGACCGCGTCGTGAAGTTCCCGCAAGAACGGATCACTCAACCAGGTCTGGATCCTTTCGCTCATTTCTTCTCGGGCGACTCGCCGAACACTTCAGACGGTCGCATCTCGCTCCGAATCGTCTCGAGATCCTCGCCGTTGGGCTGGAATGGGTAGTCTCGGTACTCCTCGCTTGGTCGGTACGAACCGAACGGTCGATTGCAGGCGACTTCGCCCTGCCGATTGGGACACCCATCGGTCATGAACGGAACACCACTATTCGTCGCTTCCGCCACCGTCGACTGCAGCGCGTCGACATCCATCAGCGCGCCTTCGTCGTCGAACGTGATCTTCCCGCGTTCGAGCCCCTTGTGCTCGATGAGGTGCTTGACGAGCTGAATGCGTCGCAGCCGTTGAATCGGCGCGCGCGGAACATCTTGCATCGCCGTGTCGGGCTCGGGATTGAAGGAGAAGAGGTAGGCCGCGATCTGTTCGGAATGCAACTTGTGGAACAGGTCGACGAGGTCACGGTCCATCTCCGCGATCCCGACGACTACGTGGAAGTTGACCTTGTACGGTCCGAATCGCCGTCGCGCCGCGCGGGCGATCTCCCAGTGCTGGTCCCAATCGTGCGGACCACGCACGCCGCTGCCGCGCGTTTCTTCAAACACTTCCTCGGACGCGGCGTCGAGACCGATGCCGATAATGTCGACGCCAGCCTTCTGGATCGCGGCCAGTCGATCTTCGTTCAGCAGTCCCGAACTCACGAGCGCCGAGATCGGCACGTCCGGCGCGGCGTGTCGCACACGTTCGGTCATGTCGATCAGGTCGCGGTACGCGCGGCCATCGTGAACCTGCGCGATGCACACACGACCGACGCCACCATTCGTCTCCACATCACGCTCGCCGATCTTCTCGGCGACGATGTCCGTGCGGAACAACGGCCAACTCACGCGGATGAAAGTGTTGTCCTGGGCCAGGCCTGCGCGTTCGCGGGCGAGGCCGCAATAACTGCAGTTCGCCGCGCAGCCCGCAGGGTAGTTCTGCAGCAGGTTGATGCAGCCGCAGCCACAACGGGAGATCTTGCCCGGCTTGAGGCCAAGCTCGATCGCGGCGGCCATGCTGATCCTCACCCACTCGGGGCTGAGGTGCTGTTCGCTCTTTTCTGTCAGTAGTTCGACGGTCAAAAGGCCACTCCACAACACGCGTTGATGAAATCTGGTTCGAAGCCACGTTCCTGGGCGTACGCGACGATGCCGTCCGCTGGATATGCGATGCCGTTGAACCCCGCGTCCACGGCGAGGCGGTCGATCTTCTCCTTCATCGCGCCGAGGGGCCGCGCGCACCCGAGCATGACCTCGGTGTTCGGCAACGCCGTGCGCGACGCTTCGAAGAACCCGCCGATCTCTCTGAGCGACGGCGGGACGACACCTGACATGTTGGCGCCTCCGAGCGGCATGAGCACGACCAACACGAGCAGGCGCGGCGGGTGACGCAACACCATCTGCAGCGCGCGCTCCTCGCCCAGCATTCTGCCGAAGTGCAACCCGAGGATGATGTGGGGCACCGTGGGCACGCGATTGCGTTCGAGGCGTTCGAGACAGGCGTCGTAATCATCTGGCGTGGACTCGAGGTGGTAGACGTCGCGGATCGTGTCCTCGTGGCCGATCAGGTCGACCATCGCGCCGCCGATGCCGACTTCGGCGAGCCCCGCGCACGTCTCCTCGTCCGGGAGACCCGGGTGCACTCGGATGACCATGTCCAGCTCACGCCGCACTCGAATCAGGTCCTGCATGTGCGGGAGCAGCGGCACGCGACCCTTCTTGTCGCTTCCGCCCGAGATCAGCACACCGCGGGCACCGCGCTCTTTCAGGCCGGCGCAGAGATCGAACAGGGTCCCGTCGTGCGCCCCGAGGTCCGTCATGCCGTGCAGCACCTTCATGTTGCAGTGCTCGCAACTCAGCGCGCACGCATTGCCGGTCACGCTGATCGACACGAACTCCGCCGCGTCCTGGCTCGTGAACTCCGAAGTCGAGTACCGCTTGAGTCCCGGCGCGTGGAAACGCATTCGGTTCGGGAAGTTCGACCGACGAATCTCCATGCACTCTGGACTCACTTGATGAAGATCCATCATGTGTCTACTCCTCCCGGACTGACGAAGCAGCCGTAGGGCGGCTCGACTGCGAAGGCGGCGGCGGTCGCGCTCAGGATCGCTTCGGTCACGGCGCCGGGCGAGATGTCGGTACCCGGATGAGTCCGCGCCCAGGCTCGAACGGTAGCCTCGACACCCGAATCCTCACAGGAGTGCCAACGCAGCTTCCATTCGAGATCCGCGATGGCGTCGTCGTCGGCGAAGAAGTCGCCGCGGATGTGCACGGCCTTGAGCATGCGGCCTGCGAGAGCGACGTGTACATCCAACGTGCCGGCGGATGTGTCGATCGAAGCCGAACCAGCGGCGTCCCGCACATCCCCGCGACAAGACACCCATTCGTCGGACCGGTACTTCTCAGTAGCGAGTGTCTCGATCGAGTTCTCCTCGTCCGAGCTGAGTCGCGACGGTTCGATAGCGACGCCAAAGGAACTCGCGAAGCTCTCCGCAACCTTCGCCTGGACATCCGCCATCACCACCCCGCGACACCACTCGCGCACCGTGGTCGTGCGTCGCGCCACGACGCGCAGCTCGCGCTCGGTGTTCTGTTCGAACGGAGACCGCAACACATTCGTCATCAACTCGACATCCAGATCCACGAGCAACGACGCGTGGAAAAGCAATCCGCCCGACGGATCCCGGTAGATCCCCAACCCTGCGATCTTGCGACCGGCAACCTCGAGGTCGTTCTTTCCGCGGAAGGCCGCGTCGATTCCGAAGTGACGCAGCGCCCGCGACAGGCCGTCCGAGAACCGGGCCATCAGCTCTCGAGGTCGACCGTGCCGGTCGCCCCTGCCTCTGAGTGCGAGCGCGACGCCGAGTTGATCGGGCCCCATCAGAATCGCGCCGCCGCCGGTGGGACGCCGTGACACTTGCACATCGTGTTCATCGCAAAACGAGAGTCGGATCTCGTTGTCGACATCCTGGAAACGACCGACGAGCGCGCAGTGCGGACGGTATGTGTAGAGCTTGAGCGTGGGCGGCGACCGGCCAACTCCTACCTCGCGGACAAGGACCTCGTCACCCGCGAGACCCTGGTGGGCGGAGACGCCCGCCGCAGCGAGGAACCGCCACGCCATCAATCAGCTCCCGGTTCCGATTCGAAACGGGCCGCGGCGGCAGCGACCCACTTGGGGATCGCGGCGCCGGACACGAGCGTCGCGGCATCAGCATCCCAATCCGTCGCCGCGATCTCGACGAGCCAGCCGCGGTCGTAGGAATCCGTGTTCACGATAAGCGGATCTGCGAGCACTGCGTCATTTCGTCCCGTGATCGTGCCCGAGATCGGCGCGACGATGTTCGTCGTCATCTTTGCGGCCTCGAGCGTCCCGATCGACTCGCCTCGCGCAACCTGCGTACCCACGTCCTTCAGCGCCACGTAGGCGAGCTCGCCCAGCGACTCGAGACCGATCGCGTCGATGCCGACGCGCACGTTACCGGTGTCGGCGTCAGGCTTCGCCCAGAGGTGGTGCTCCCTCTGGTAGTGACGGTCTTCTGGGATATGGAACGAACGATCGGCGGTCATGGCGGAACTCTCGGTGACACAAGGGGCTGGAATCGTAGCGGCACCGACCCGTGAGACGAATGATCCAATCACCCTCATCTTTGGGAGAAAACTCGCGACCATCGACATCCAGCAGGATCGCCCAGCTCGGACTCCCAGAGCCGGAAGAGGACTCGCGCGTTCATGGGAACGGCATCCGCAATACCCGGCTCCGCGACCGGCGTTACGCCAGGATCTCGGTGACGACGCGGCCTTCGACGTCGGTGAGTCGGCGCTGGATGCCGTCGGGGTTGTGGTCGCGACCCCAGACGACGCGATCGATCTTCGTGGGCTTGGCGAGCTCGATCTGCACCCAGCCGCGACCGCTCTGGTTCGAGATCCAACTGCGTTCGTTGCCGTACCGACCATCGTTGATGTGCGAGAGTTTGTGGCGCACGTTGCTCGGATAGTCGCCGGATGACGTCGCCTTGGCACCCACGATCGCGAAGGCGATGTTGGCAGACGTCTCGCCGGTTGAGTAGACCTCGAGCTCGTCGATGCACGGCTCCAACCCAGCATCTCGGAGACCACTCCACAGCGGTTGACTCCCGATGTCGCCTGCGCCATCGGCGAAAACCTGTTGGTCGATCGTGCCGAGAGATCGGCGACTCGCGGGACCTGTCGCGCGCAACCCGGCGGCGGTACGACGAGGTCGTACGAACTGGAACGCGGTATAGGACTTGGCGCAACAGCAAGCGTTCCACTCAGCATCCAGCAGGCGACGGACGAAGAGTTTCTGACCTCTTCAGCGAGGACCCAACATGGAGGCACGACGAAGCGCCGCCAGAATCGACAGAAGCACTCGACACACGAACTGCCGAAGTGTTCCGGGACTGAACTTGATTCAAACACTGAACCGCCACAACCAGGATATTCCGTTCGTTCTGTTCTCGGCGCACGATCCCAGGCGCGGGGTCACTGACCAGGTGTCAGCCGCCCTGGTCAAGTCGAAGACGAGCACGCAGATGCTCGCGGACACGATCACCTCTCTCGCGCACAAGCCGATTGGCGCAGTGGAACCGCGAACTCAGGGGCAGTCATGACCGCAAGACCACTCGAGAAGATCCTCCTCGTCGAGGACGATACGGACATCCAGGAAGTGGCCCTGATCTCACTCGTATCCATCGGTGGCTACACGGTGAAGGTATGCGACGACGGCATGGAAGCCGTTCTCTCCGCGCCGAAGTTTGTTCCGGACCTGATCCTCATGGACTTGATGATGCCGAACATGGACGGTCCGACCACGATGGAGGAGTTGCGCAACATCCCCGAGACAGCTGATATCCCCGTCGTGTTAATGACCGCCAAGGTGCAGGCAGAAGATCGCCGGCGCTACGACGCGATGGGCGCGCTGGGAGTCATCGCCAAGCCATTCGACCCGCTGGCGTTGACGCCTCGCCTGGAGGCGATGTGGGAAGCGCACCACATGGACTGAGCCGAGCCGGAGACACTCGTGATCGCACTGCTACCGCGCTCTCCGCGCCAGCGAGGATCGCGTCGGCAGGGAATGCCGATAAACACGCCATGAGATTGGGTCGATTTGTGGTGATGCTGGCCGTGCTGTCACTGACGGCGTGCGGTTCAAAGGACAAGGAAAAGGCTGAAGGGGCCAAGGCTGATGACAAACAGCCGGGCAACATCCTCACGCTCCCGATTACCGCGCCGATGGCGGCGCGGCGACGGTTGATCCACGACATGGACAAGAACAAGAACGCTGCGCGCGAGCGAAAGAAGCAGTTCGATTCGGTGATCAACGGCGGTCGCTGAGCAAGCGCTACTTGTCGCCGAGCTGCATGCAGCACTTCTTGAACTTCTTGCCACTGCCGCACGGACACGGGTCATTGCGACCGGTTTTCTGAGCCCGGTGCACGATCGTCTTGGTCTTCCCGGTCACGGCGATGCCGTCCCGGTGGGCGATTCCCGACGCGACGGCTTCGCGAAACGCGGCGGCGTGCTCCTCGAGTGCGCGGCGCTGTTCGAACGCCGCGACGACGACTTCGGTCTCGTCGAGATGCGCGAGGTAGGCGGCGATCACATTCTCGGTCGCGGTTGCGAGTGGATCCTTCACCCCAAAGTGCCGCGGCAGAATCTCCGTCAGGACGGCGGACAACTCCTCGCCATCCAGCAGGCGCGGTGCCTTGCCAGCGTCGACATAGCACGCGGTAAGGAACCGCTGGACGACGGCGCGGATGTCCTCGGTCTTGGCTGCGTCGATCGTGACCGCGTGAGACGAGTCGAGGAACGCGGCACTATCGAGCAACACTCGACGCTCTGTCACTTCGCGGCCCCCAGTCGCCTCGGCATCTTGGCGCCGGTGTCGCGAAGCCAGGCTTTGAGTTTCCCTTTGAGTTCTGCCGTCTTCGCGGGCAGCACCGCAGAGAGGTCGCGAGTCTCAGAGATGTCCGCGGACAGGTCGTAGAGTTCGGTCGAGTCGTCGCCGTAGTGAAGGATGAGCTTGTGGCGCCCCGCTCGAATCGCCCCACCCAGACGGTTCTTGCCGTGGAACGCGTAGTTCGGGTAGTGGAAGTAGATCGCTTCGCGACCGAGATCGCCGGACCTCCGGAGAATGGGCGTGAGGTCGCAGCCATCCAAAGGACTGGCTGGATCAGGCCGCAGTCCGACCGCGGTGAGAAACGTGGGAAAGAAGTCCATGCTGATCACCGGCTCGGCACTCATCGTGGCCGGCGACGTGACCCCGGGCCAACGCACGATGAGTGGAACGCGCGTCCCCCCCTCGTAGAGGAATCCCTTGCCCTTGCGCAGTGGTCGGTTGTCGGCAACGCCAGAGTACCCGCCGTTGTCCGAGGTGAAGACGACGAGCGTGTTGTCCGCAAGACCGAGCTCGTCAAGGCGCGTGAGAACGCGACCGACGGCCTTGTCCATGGCCTCGATCATCGCGCCGTACCTCGTGTCGTTGAGCCCTGGTCCCGTTCGCGTCTTGTACTTCTTCAGAAGTTCGTCGGGCGCCTCCATCGGCCAGTGCACGGTGTAGTGCGAAAGATTCAGGTAGAAGGGCTTGCCGTCTCGTTTCGACTGCTCGAGGAACGCGATCGCTTCGTCGGCGAGTCGATAGGGGAGGTACTCGCCTTTCTTGCGGTCGGGGAGCGCGTAGATGTTGTAGGGATCGAAGAACGTCGACGGACCGCCGCGCGCGTTGCCGCCGATGTTGATGTCGAAGCCCTGGTGCTCGGGGTGGTAGCGGGCGTCGCCCTTGCCCCCGTCCTTGCCCGACCAGTCGCCGCAAATGTGCCACTTGCCCATGAACGCGGTGCGGTAGCCGACGGTCTTGAGTCGCTCCGCGATGGTCACGTACTCGAGACCCAGGTGATCGATGCACTCGGCGGGACCGAGTTTCGCGTTCTTCGGCGTGAAGCGTTTCTGATCGGGAAGGTGATTGGTGATGCCGAGCCGAGCTGGAGCGAGGCCGGTGAGCACGGCGGCACGCGTCGGCGAACAGACCGGCGCCGCGGCGTAGGCGTCGGTGAAGCGCATGCCCTGTTTGGCAAGCCGGTCGATGTTGGGAGTCTCGACCAGCTTGTTGCCCTGGCAGGCGACGTCCATCCAACCGAGGTCATCGATGAAGATGAAGAGGATGTTCGGTCGCTTGACGGGACGTTCGGAGCCGATCGAACAGGAGGAAACGACCCAGAGGGCAGCCGCGACGAGAACGATGGAAGGAAGTCTGGTCATGTTGATTCGATGCGCGGAGATTCTAGTCGGCGATTCCCCCGGCGCTTCGCTATCTTGCCGGCCCCTGGAGCTAATCATGAAGATGAAGACCCTGACCCTTCTCACCCTGTCCCTCGTTTTATCGTGCTCGTGTGCATCGGCACCCCAGTACTTCCGCGACAGTGAGTCAAAACTGCCGTTCAGTTCCGCGGTGCGAGTCGGCAACCTGGTCTTCGTGTCCGGACATCTCGGCCGCGACAAGACGACCGGCAACGCGCCCGCAGATGTCGCAGAGGAAGTGCGCCTGATGCTGGACGCCTTCGCGGCCTCCTTGGCGAAAGCGGGCATGACGATGGACAACCTCGTCGCCGTGCAGGTGCACTGCACGGACTTGAGCCACTACACGACCTTCAACGACATCTACCGCAAGCGCTTCGAGAAGAACTTCCCCACGCGGGCCTTCATCGGCGCCGGCTCGCTCCTTCGCGGATGCCGATTCGAGATCCTCGGCACCGCCGCCGACTGACGAATCAGGGCCCGGAGTTTCGCGCGACCAGCCAGCGGTTGGCGAAGATCAACGCTGCCAGGACTATTGCGAACTGGAACAGGACCGTGCCGGCGTTGAACTCGCGGAGCGGATGCCACCAGTCGTCCGCCCCCTGAGAGGCGTCGTACAACCACCAGACGAGCAACACGAGGGCCTGCAAGGGCACCAGGACGGCGATGATGACGTCCCACCACCGACCGATGTGGATGTTCGAGTCCGCATGGTTGAGGTGCTCTTCACGGAAGCGACGCACGCCGGAGCAAATCACGGCAATCGCGAAGAACAGTCCCGCCAGGATCAGGCCGACCCCCCACACCCAGTCCTGGTTGCGGAAGACCTCCATGAAAAGCACCGACGGCAAGCCGAGCAGAAAGCCGACAACACCCACGATGCGGATCGCCTTGCGCCGCTCGACGCCTGCGTCAACAAACGTCCGGGTCACCAGCTCGACCATCGACACGAGACTCGTGAACGCGGCGAAGGACAGGGCGAGAAAGAACAACACCATGAAGAACGTGCCCCACGGCAGTGTGGCGAATAGCCGCGGCATCCAGACGAACGTCAAACCTTCGTTGTTCTGCTGGAAGATCGTCGTTTGCACGAGTTCGGGTGTCAGCGCCTGCCCCGACTCGATCGCGGCCTCGAGCTTCGGGAAGCCCTTCAGTGCCTCCGGATTCGCGACCAGATCCGGCACGACCGAGAACACGGTGCACAAGATCATCATCGCCGCGAGCAGGGAGATCGCGTTGTTCGCAATCGGCAGGATCACGCCGTTGAGCGCCGTGTCCTCCTTCTCGCGAAGGTACGCCGCGTAGCACAGCACCAGACCGAATCCGGCGCCCGTATCCCACGCGTTCTGGGTCAGGGCTTCCAGCCACAGCGTTGGCTCCGAGAGCCGCGACCAGTCGACGCTGAAGAGATAGTCCAGCCCTTCACCAGCGCCGGGCAGGGTCAACGCGCGCACGGTCAGCACGATGACGAGCACGATCAGCGATGGCATCAACAGCTTGCCGACCTTCTCGATCGAACGCACACCTCGCCCCACCACGAACGCCGCACCGCCGATCATCAGCCCGTGCGTGAGAGCCGGCCACCATGAGGTGCTGTACTCCGCCCAGAACTCCCCCGGAGATTCCCCAGGGATCTCGCCGGTCACGGAGGCGACGAAGAAGCGCAGCGTCCAACCCGCGACGACCGAGTACGTGAACATGATCCCCGACGTCACGACCACCGCGAACGCACCCATCCACGCCCAGCGCGGACCGATCGCTTTCATCAACGTACGGATCGGACCTCGACGGTGCTTCCGCCCGAGCCCGAACTCCAACAGGATGAGTGGAATCGACCAGATCACCAGGAACACCACCCACGGGATCAAGAACTCGCCACCGCCGTTCTTCGCGGCGATGCGCGGGAACCGCCAGATGTTCCCGGTGCCGACCGCCATGCCGAGCATGGCGAGCATCATTCCCCAACGCGAACCGAAGCGCTCGGGTTGTTCGGTCACGCCGTCAGATCGACGACCGGATCGCCGAGCACGTCCATCCGCGGCGCGATGCCGAGACCGGGTTCTGTCGACGCGCGCATCCGCCCATTGTCACGCTGCGGTGCACCCTCGGCGGTACTGACGGTGACGTAGCTGTTGAAGTCGGTCGCCGTGAACAGGAGTTCGGTCGGCGTGCTGTGCGCCAGGTGCGAGATCGCCGCCGTGACGATGTCGCCGCCCCAGCTGTCCTCGATCGTCATGGCGATGCCGAGCGCAACACACAGGTCCCGCGCCTGCTTGGCCTTCGTCAGCCCGCCGAACTTGCTGATCTTGATGTTGATGCAGTCCATCGCGGCGTCGGCGTGACCGCGCAACAAGACATCGAGCCCATCGATCGACTCGTCCATGACAAACGGATGATCCGTGTGCCTGCGGATGCTGAGGCATTCCTCGTACGAATCGCACGGCTGTTCGATGTAGACATCGACGTCTTTCACGCCGCGCACGACGCGCATCGCGTCCTTCATCAACCAACCGGTGTTCGCGTCGGCGATCAGCACGTCACCGGACTGCATCAACGCGCCGACAGCCTTGATCCTCTCGATGTCGACGTCCGGATCACCGCCCACCTTGAGCTGGAACCGCCGGTAACCCTCGTCCCGATAGCCCGCGACCTTGGCCGCCATCGCTTCGGGTTCCTCCTGGGAGATCGCGCGGTAGAGCACGAAGTCTTCGCCGAATCGTCCACCGAGCAGAGTCACCACGGGTTGACCGGTCACCTTGCCGAGGATGTCCCAGCACGCCATGTCGATCGCCGACTTCACGTAGGGATGACCCTTGAGCGCCGCGTCCATCATGCGGTTGAGCGGCCAGAGCTGCGTCGGGTCCATGCCGAAGAGGTGCGGGGCGAGTTCGGCGATGCCCGTCCGGGCTCCGCTGCCGTACGCCGGGAGGTAGAACGGCCCGAGGGGGCAGACTTCGCCGAATCCAACGAGACCCGATTCCGTCTCGATACGGACGATCGTGCAGTCGAACACATCGACGGACTTGCCACCTGACCACTTGTAGCTCCCCTCGTGTAGGGGAAGGTCGACCTGGAACGCGGAGATTCGTTTGATACGCATGGGCCGCGCAGCATAGCGCGGCGGACCGCGCAATCTACCGAGCTCTTGACAGTGCGGCCCGCGGGCCGGAACGTGTACGCCCCCCCCGTGCATAGCAAACCATTCACTGTCAACGGTCGAACCTATCGACCGCCGTCCCGACCCATTGTCGTCATCTGCATCGACGGCTGCGCCGACGAGTATCTGAGCGCCGCGATGTGCCGAGACCGCCTGCCGAACATCCAGAAGATGGCGGCCCAGGGCTACCGCGGAATGTGCCGCGCGGCTCTCCCGGCGTTCACGAACGTCAACAACGCCGCGATCTGCACCGGACTGCCACCATCGAAGACGGGCATCTGCGGCAACTACTTCCTCGACCCGGATACCGGCGAAGAGGTGATGTCGAATTCGGCGAAATATCTCCTCGCCGACAACCTCCTCGTCGCAGCCGCGGACGCGGATCGAAAGGTCGCGTTTGTCACCTCGAAGGACAAGCTGCGCAAGTTCCTGTCCGAAGGACTGAACGGGATCGCATTCTCAGCCGAGAAAGCGGACGCGGACATCGAGGCGATGGTCGGCCAGAGCAGGCCCGACATCTATAGCGCCGCGGCGAGCGTTTTCGTCTTGCAAGCCGGCGTCGCGATGGTCCGACAAGAGAAAGCCGACTTCCTGTATCTCTCGTTGACCGACTACATCCAGCACAAGCACGCACCCGACGAGGAAGAGGCGCTGCAGTTCTACGAGGATCTCGACCGCGAGATCGGACTCCTTCTCGAACTCGGGTGCACGATCGGGATCACGGCGGACCACGGGATGAACGCGAAGCACGGTCTGGACGGCGCGCCGAATGTTCTCTACCTCGAGTCCGAGTTGGCAGCGAAGTTCGGAGACGGCATCCGCGTAATCTGCCCGATCACCGACCCGTACGTCGTGCACCATGGCGCGCTCGGCGGTGCCGTGACCGTGTTCCTGCCCCCCGAAGCAAACCGCGCCGAGGTCGCCGCGTGGATCGCCGGACTCGATCGCGTGTCCGAAGTGTTCACGCGGGAACTCGCCGCAAAGAAACTCGAACTCGTGCCGGATCGCATCGGAGACATCTACGTGCTGGCGGAGCGAGACGCCGTCCTCGGTCGCACCGCCGAGCACCACGACCTGTCGGGATTGGATCGCCCCCTGCGTTCGCACGGTGGGCGCTACGAAGAAATGGTCCCGCTCATCGTCTCCGAACCGCTATCGTCCGACTACCGGATGAAGGCGCTAGGGGACCCCCGCAACTTCGACATCTTCGACTTCGTCTGCAACGGAGCCGCGCAGTGAAAACCCCGTGCTACATCGGGGGTAAGGCGGTCACGAGTGAGACATTGCTCGACGTCATCTACCCCTACACGGGAGAGATCGTGGGCCAGGTGTGCATGGTCGGTCAGCCCGAACTCGAGCGCGCGATCACCTCGATGCGGGCCGGCGGCGATCCGCTAACGCGGCATCAGCGCTTCGAGATCCTCGACTCCGCACGCCGGTTGCTGGGCGAGCGTGCCGACGAATTCGCCAACCTGATCCGCAGCGAGTCGGGCCTGTGCATGCGTGAGACCCGCTACGAGGTGGGACGCGCCCAGGACGTGCTGCAGTTCGCTTCGATGGAAGCGCTGAAGGACGACGGGCAGATCTTCTCCTGCGATGTCACGCCGCACGGCAAAGCGCGCAAGATCTTCACGACGCGCGAGCCCTTGCGATCCATCGCGGCGATCACGCCGTTCAACCACCCGCTCAACCAGGTTGCGCACAAGCTGGCGCCTGCAATCGCAGTGGGTGCGCCGATGATTCTCAAGCCATCGGAGAAGACTCCGCTCACGGCGATTCGTCTCGCCGAGCTCTTCTACGAGGCAGGATTGCCAGGATGGATGCTCAGCGTGCTCGTCGGACCGATCGACACCGTCGTTGAACCGATGATTCGCGACGAGCGGATCGAATTGGTCAGCTTCACGGGCAGCATCGCGATCGGCAAGCACATCGCGGACATCGCCGGCTACAAGAAGATCTGTCTGGAACTCGGCGGCAACTCGCCGTTGATCGTTCTGGAAGACGCGGACCTTCAGAAAGCCGTCGGTCTGGCAGCCGAGGGTTGCTACCGGAACTCGGGTCAACGCTGTACCGCAGTCAAGCGCATCCTCGTACACCGCGACATCGTCGACGGGTTCACTTCGGCAATGGTCGAGAAGACGAAGGAATATCGGGCCGGTGATCCAGCGGATCCCGAGACGCGCGTCGGGACGGTCATCGACGAAGCCGCCGCGATCGACCTCGAACGGCGGGTCCAAGACGCGACCGCCGCGGGCGCGCGGGTATTGATCGGTGGCGGTCGCGATGGCGCGCAGATGGAAGCGACAGTGATCGCGGAGGTGCCGAGGGACGTCGAGATGGTTCGCACGGAGTCGTTCGGTCCGCTGGCCCCCATCATCGCAATCGACGACCTCGACGACGCGATCGACCTCGCGAACTCCACAGGCTACGCGCTGTCGTGCGGGATCGTCACCAACGACCTCTCACGCGCGCTCGAGGCGGTGAAACGCGTGCGCACGGGCACGGTCAACGTCAACGAAATACCGGGCTACCGGATCGAGTGTTCGCCCTTTGGTGGTGTCGAGAACTCCGGTCTCGGGATCAAGGAGGGCGTCATCGAGGAGATGAAGTTCATGACGAACGTCAAGACGTTCTCGTTGCCGTGGTAGTCGCGAAGCTCCAGGTCTTCGACGGCGCCAGGCAACCATTCCGCGCCGAGGAGCGCGAGTTCAACCCCAAGGATCTCGCGCCAGGCGAAGCGCTCGTGGAGATCTCGCTGGCGACGGTGTGTGGCTCCGACCTCCACACCTTCGACGGCAAGCGCGTCGAGGACACGCCGTGCGTCCTCGGTCACGAGGCGGTCGGACGCGTGGTCGCCGTCGCGGACCAAACCGACGTCGCGGTCGGCGACCGGGTCACGTGGTCGATCGCGGACAGCTGCGGCGAATGCCCGGCGTGCACGAGCTTCGGATTGCCGGAGAAGTGCGAGCGTCTGTTCAAGTACGGGCACGCACCGCTCACGAACGGTTCGGGGTTGAACGGCAGCTATGCATCGCACATCGTCGTGCGCCGCGGAACCCACGTCGTTCGTCTACCCGATGAGGTCGTGGACGCGGTGGCGGCACCCGCCAACTGCGCTCTCGCAACGATGGTCAATGCGATTTCGGGCACGCCAAAGAATGTGAAGAAGGTCGTGATCCAAGGCGGGGGGTTGCTCGGTATATACGGCTGCGCGTTGCTCCGCGAACGTGGCGTACCCGACGTGTACTGCACGGACCTGGACACGCGCCGCTTCGACATCATCGAGCGCTTCGGCGGCAAGGCAGTCGACGCCTCGCAAGCCGACTCGGATCTCGACTCGGTTCGCGGACAGATCGATGCGGTGTTCGAGGTCGCGGGTGTGAAGGAGCTGATTCCTCAGGGCGTCTCGTTGCTGCGCCCGGGAGGATTCTACGGGTTGGTCGGTCTGGTCCATCCCGATTCCGCGCTGGGCATTACCGCGGAACAGCTGATCCGGAAATGCCTCACACTCCGAGGATTTCACAACTACTCGCCGGACCACCTCGATGCCGCGGTCGAATTCCTCGCGCGCCACGTCGGGAAGTTGCCGTTCGAGGATCTCGTCGGCCCTCCTGTCGATCTCACGCGATTGGATGAGGCGTTCGCGAGTACGCGGAGGCGCGACGAGTTCAGGGTCTCCGTCTGCCACGGTGCGACCGGGAAATAGACTGCCGGACCATGCCCGCAGGAACCATAGTGATCCACGTCCTGCGTCCGATCGAAGACGTGTTCGCCTTCGTCGGCGACCTGGAGACCGCTCCACAATGGGTGCCCGATCTTGTTTCGATGCGAAAGGTGACCGAAGGGGCCATCGCGATTCCAGGTGCGTTACGCGCTCGAATCGGACGAGGGTGGAACGAAGCTCACCCACGACTACACGATGCAGATGACTGATTGTTTCTGGATCATGACTCCGTTCGTCCACGGCTGGGTGAAGAAGAACTCCCGCGCAGGGTTGGACAATCTTCGGAAGCTGCTGACGAGCGAAGCCGAGTCGTAGTCGCCCTCGTGCGCCTCATTTGCCGGCGCGCCTCCGCGCTCTTCGAACCTACTTCGCAGGCGGCATCTGCAGTGGTTCTGGCTCGCCGGTCTTGCGGTCGACGGGCCACTGCGCGTCCAGACGCGACATCTCCGCCTGAAGAGTGCCCGCGAGTTTCGAAAGTCGTGCAGGTTCGGATTCGGCCAGGTTGTGGGTCTCCGAGATGTCCGTCTCCAGGTCATACAGCTCCCACCGCCGTGCGTTGTAGAAGTAGATCACCTTCCACCTCCCCTCGCGCATCGCGCTGTGCGGTTCGTATCCTGGTCCGCGCGGCCCCCACACGTGAGGGTAGTGAAAGACGAGCCGCCGGTTCGGTTTTGACTTCTCGCCCAGCCAGTACGGTCGCATGTCGTGACCATCGATCGCTCGGTCCTTTGGAATCTCGGCGCCGGCGACTCCCAGCAGCGTCGGGAACAGGTCCTCACAGATCAACGGCTGGTCGGAACTCGAGCCCGCCTCGAGCGGCAATTGTTTTTGAACTGCTGCCTTCGCATCGGGCTTCGCCCAACAAACGAGGAAGGGGACGCGAGTTCCACCTTCATACGCCGACGCCTTGCCCGCGCGCAACGGCCAGTTGTGCGAATTGGCCCCGGTGTTTCGTGGAGACTTGCCGCGGGCGTGCGCGCTCAACCCACCGTTGTCCGACGTGAAGATGACCAAGGTGTTCTCAGCGACGCCGAGCATTTCGAAATGATCGAGAAGCGACTGCAGGCTCGCATCCATGCCTTCGACCATCGACGCGTAGCGCTGCTCGGCTACCGGAATGTCGATCTCGGTCTTGTCGTACTTCCGACCGCGGTAGTTCTGCATGAACCTACCGTGCGGTCGAATCGGCGCGTGCACGGCATAGTGTGCCATGTAGAGGTAGAACGGTTTCTTCGCACCGACCGCGCTCGACACCGCCTTCTTGGCTTCGGTAGTACACGCGTCGGTCAAGTGTACGTCCTTGCCGTGGTACGCCTCGAGACCCGGTATCCCCCAGGGCAGCGTGCGCCCACCTTTCTTCTTGTTGCCGAAGTTCGTCTTGCCGTGGTACGACCCCGGCCCGCCGGCAGCGTGACCCGCGATGTTGACATCGAATCCGAGGTTTCGAGGATCGCTACCCTTCGTTCCATGCGCGCCCCAGTGCGCCTTGCCGCAGTGGATCGTGAAGTAGCCCGCCTTGCGAAGAAGCACCGCGAGCGTGGCGTCACTCGGCTGGAGTCCGTCCTTCTGCCAGTTCTTCGGTGGACCAACACGGCCCCACTTGCCGGACTGATCCTTGCCCTTCGTCAACGTCCAGTTGGTCACGTGGTGCCGTACCGGGTTTTGACCCGTCATGATGGATGTGCGGGTAGGGCTGCAGACGGAGTGACTGTAGGCGTTCGTGAACCGCACTCCCTGCGCGGCCAGCCGTTCCATCGCCGGCGTTCGGAAGTGATCGTTGAACTTCGTACGCTTCGACCAAAACGCGACGGACGTGTCCTGCCATCCCATGTCATCCACGAGAAACAAGAGGATGTTCGGTCGGGATTGCGCGCTCAGCGGCGCGATCGTCGCGACGATCCAGAGAACGAAGACGAGGGTCCTGTCGAAGTGCACGGGGACATGATGCCCGATGTCACCTGAGACGGCACGTTCGTCATCTACTTCCTCGGCGTACACGGTCGGATGCCTCCCGGGATCGATGGGAAGCGGAACACGGTCTTCGTTCCCCACACGGCGAGCTCGCGTGACGGCAGCTTCATGCTTGCGCTCCTCGTTGCGTCCCGTCGATCCGCCAGTCGACGAGCGGAACCAACTCCGCCGCCCAGTCGCGCGACGATCGTCTGCGAGGTGCGCCGAATCGCACCCACCACCCGCGACGCGTCGCGTTCCCCTTCGCGTCGACAACACGTCCACGCACGGCAAATTCGTTGCTCGTAATCGCGTCTCCGGTCGGCGTGTCCACGACGGCCATGTAGCAGTAGCGGCTGTCCTGGTCGCAGACCGTTTCGGCGTTGATATGCATGACGTAGGTGCCCGGTGGGTCCAGGAACCACGCTCCTACGTCCTTGCTACCTCGCTTGCGCCGGAACCAGTCGAGAAACGCCTGGTTGCCCGCTGTGGGTTCGTACTCGAGCACTGCTGCAAACGGCCAGGCCTTGCCCGTACTCGTGACGACCTTGTCCTTTCGCCAATGCCGCACGCCACTCCCGGACACGGGTCCGAGTGCGATCACAGGCTTGCCCTTCTCGATACGCCAGCCGGACGTGTGCGCTTCGGCTCGGCGGGCAAGTGCCTTTTGAATAACGTTGCGATGGCGGGCACGGACGAACGGACGCGTGTAGATGTAGAGCGCGACATGCGGGGCGCACGCGGACTCCCTGGCGGCGAGTTGCACGGGCTTGCCCACGAGCCAGGTCCGGAGCTTGTTCTCGAGTTCCACGACTCCGAAACCGAAGACGTTCTTTAGTGCGATCGTGACCGCCGTTCCGCGCTTGATCTCACGGGCGAGACGACCGACGTGCGGACCGCTGTGCTCGCTGATGCAATACGACACAAGGGCGAACGACACAACGTGTTCTTCCGGCGTGAGGTCAGCCAGATCCTTGCCGAAGACCGTCGGGATTCGGGGAAGCGTGCCGTCGCTGGCCATGGCCTTCGCGGCATCGAGCCACTTACCGCGCCGGAACCTCAGCGGAGCCTGGGCCCGCTCGTGGTAGCAGGAGTTGGTGCAGATGCCGCCGCCGGCGCGCGCCTCGAAGTAGTGCGCGAGGCCTCCATCGAGCCAGCCGTGGCCGCGCTCACCAATCCATCCAGAGGGCGCGATGTTCGACAGCAGGAGGTGCACGACGTTGTGCGCGAGGTTTCGGTGCAGCGCTGCGTCGTCGCGAAGATCCGCGACGTCGTGGTGCATCGCGTAGATCATGGCGTCGCCGAGACGTTTGATACCGACTCCCTGGTGGACGAGGCCGGTCGCGTTCGGGCAAACGCGGCGGTGGTCGGATCCGCGTTGTTGGACGAGGACGTAGAGCCTTGGCGACGGCAACACGCGACCGACGGGCCACGCGACAGTCTTCACATACACAGGAAGGGCGGGGAAGTCCGTCGCCTTCAATCCCAGGGTTTCGACAAAGCTCCGCCGCGTGTCCCCGATGCGCCTCGCGTAGATGTGCATCAGGAGATGAGAATCGCTGGACGGGCCGGATTCGATCTTCGCGGGAGCGAAGACGAGATCGAGGTTCGGGGTGCGGCAGTGCATGGCCACCCGGAGTCGGCCCTTCTCATTTTCCGCGGCCTTCAGGAGATCATTGCGACGGGACTCGAGCCAGTTCCGCACAAGGGATCGCCGCGCGAGGATCGACTTGTCGGAGCTGGCGTGGTCGCACCTTGGACAGGAGACTCGGTTTGCGCCGCGACACTGTGCGCACGCGAAAGCCACGCTGCACAGCACATCCGCCCGTTCGTGGACCAGCGGGCATCGCTTGCACGCGACGGCGCCCGTGCCCTTGCAGGTCGCGCACGCACTCTGGCCGGGCAGTGTCGATGCCAGCGTGAGCAACGCGAGGCAGACGTACTTCCACATGACGTGACCTTACCGCATCTCATCGAAAGAGTGCGCGCGATCGGGCGGGGCCCCTTCCCGACCGGAGCGCGGATGGGTAAATCAAGGGGTGCCCCGCCTCCTGCTATCTACCAAGACCATCCATTCATCGGAGACACGGCATCTCGCACAACAGCGTCTCCAACTGCATCGTCTTTCCAGTCAGCGGCACCTGATCCACCCCGGTCGATACAAGGTGCGTGAGACGTTCTCGCCTTCACACATCCACACCTAGGTCGAAGCCAAGGGCTACAAGACGCTGATCACACAGCTGTACTTCAAGGGCGACCCGTTCAACAAGACGGACCGGTTCATCAAGGGCTCGCTGATCATCGACCCGAAGAGAATCCGGCTCGGCAGCGATCGCTCCTACAAGCCCGGCGTGCTCGACATCGTGCTGAAGAAGGCGTAGCCGCGGCCTACTTCGCTTCGAGGATCTCGATGTCGTACCCGTCGGGATCCCTGACGAAGATGTAGTTCGAGCTCGCCTCGGGCTTGCTGCGCCGGTACCACCAGCCGCGCTCCTCGACTTGCCCAACGATCGGCTCGAGGTCATCCACATGGAAGGCGAGGTGGCCGAACTGATTGCCAAGCTCGTAGTCGCGGTCGTCGTGGTTGTGGGTCAGCTCGATGTGGTAGTTTCCGGATTCATCGGTGAGGAACACCAGAGTCGCCTCGTCGCCGATCGTCTTCCGGCGCACTTCTCGCATGCCCAGGAATTCGGTATAGAAAGCCAGAGTCGCGTCGAGGTTCTTAACACGGATCATCGTGTGGGCGAGCTTCATGCACCTATAGTATAGGCGCAGCGATGACGAACGAGACGGAAGACCAGGCTCTCCAGGACAGGTTCGCGCCGACGAACGGGTGCTTCGGGTGCGGCCCAGCGAACGAAAAGGGGTTGCGCATCAGGAGCTTCGTCCGCGCCGACGAGGTCGTGTGCGAATGGCGCGCAAAGCCCCACCACCAGGCATTCCCGGGAATGGTAAACGGCGGTATCTGCGGTGCGCTGCTCGACTGTCACAGCAACTGGACTGCCGCCTGGCACCTGATGCGAGAGAACTCGCTCGACGCGCCGCCGTGCACGGTGACCGCGGAGTTCACCGTGAAGCTGATGGCGCCGACGCCGCTCGACCAATTGCTCACGATCCGCGCTCGCGTCACGGAATCGTCCAGGCGAATGGCGATCGTCGAGGCGACGATCGAAGCGAACGGCACAGTGACCTGCACGTGTCGCGGCGTCTTCATCGCTGTTCAGGAAGGACACCCCGCTTTCAATCGCTGGTAGACGCATCGATGATGAAGCGCACAGGGGGGACCTGACTCGCCGGAGGTGAATCTCGACGCGTTGAGGGTTTAGTGGGTCGTGTTCATGCCCGTCCTGCTCGTGACGATACTCATGGCGATGTTGGGGCCAGCCAAACTCGGTTGGACGTTCGGCATCGTCTACGGCAGTGGCGCGGTGGCGATGTTCTGGTTGGTGTGCGGGGGCTCCGTCAGGTTGGGGCGAGTGGTCCGCGTCATCATCCCTCCGGACGAGCGGGGCGCGCGCTCCCAACTCGGCATGCCCGACAAGGACTGGTAGAAAGTGCGCCATCTTCTCCGCGGGAACTGGTTCCCCCGGGGGAGATGCGATGGCTATCTCTTAGTCTTTGCGCACTGTGAGAATCCAGAAAGCAGTCATCACCGCCGCGGGTCCAACGCAACGATCGCTTCCCCTGCAGACCCTCGTCGATCGCGACGGCACAGAAAAGTCCGCACTCGCGATCATTCTCGAGGAAGCGCAGAGCGCCAACATCGAGGACGTGTGCGTCATCGTACACCCGGGAGACGAAGAGGCCTACGCCGCGGCGCTCTCGACCTCGGCACTCCGCATCACCTACACCCCACAGGACGCGCCGCGCGGCTACGGACACGCGCTCTTCTGCGCCCGGGAGTTCGTCGGTGACGACCCGTTCCTCCACTTCGTCAGTGATCACCTCTACGTCGGCCACGGCGAGAAGACCTGCGCACAGGAACTCGTCACCGTGGCGGAGAGGGAGTCGGCCGCGGTCTCCGCCGTGCAGGCGACGCGCGAGAGCATGCTCCCCTACTACGGCGCCGTCGGCGGCCAACGCGTCCCGAACCGCAACGACATCTACGCCGTCCAACACGTGGTCGAGAAACCGACCCCCACCCAAGCGGAGCAGGACCTGCTCGTGCCGGGACTGCGCGCGGGCCACTACCTGTGTCTGTTCGGAATGCACTCGCTCACCCCGACCGTCATGGATCTTCTCGCCGAGGACGTCGAGGCCGCCGGTGATTCGCAGGTCAACCTCGCGGGCGCGCTCGCGCGGCTCGCCAACAAGGAACGCTACCTCGCGTTCGAAGTACCCGGTCGCCGCTACAACATCGGCGTGAAGTACGGACTCCTCAACGCCCAGCTTGCCCTCGCGCTCAGCGGCGTCGATCGCATGGAAGTTCTCACACAACTCGTCGAACTCCTCGCCACGCGCGAAATCACCGCGAACGCCGACTGACGCCCACGATGACGAGCCGCCTGATCGCGATCATCGAGTCCGCCGACCCAGCGGTCCGCAACACGCCCCTCGAACGCGTGTGTCAGGATGCCACGGTGTCCGAGCTCCTCGAAGAGTGCAAAGCCCTCGACCGATTCCGGCACACGAGCGACAACCTCTACTACCGCGTCCGCGCTCTGTTCTTCCTCTACGCGATCCACCGGTTCCATCTGCCGCGCTGCCCTGATCTCGAGAGACGCGGTCTGATCCCGTTCGACGGATACAACCAACTCCTGTCCCGCCGGTTCGAAGAGGCCATCGCCCTGTTCCTCACGCAGCTTGACTCGCACGGACCCAGCGACGCGATATCGAGCGCACTCAGCGTGGCCTATCACCAGCTCGGATTTCAAACCCTCGCCGACCAGGTGCGCCGCAGCGTCCGCTCCGCCCGCGGCAACCAGTGGATGTTCCGCATCGGCCATCCGAAGGACCAACCGCTCCGCATCCGCCGGGAACTCCGCGCCCGCGAACACGACGACGCACCGTATCCCCTGCTTCGCGAGCAGACGCCGGTCCGCATGGATCTCACGCACAGTGGATGGAGCGACATCTTCTTCCTCGGCATGGACTACCCGGAGGCCGCGAAGGTCCTGAACATCTCCGTCGACCTCACGGTTCGCGGGCGCGACGGCGCGCCGCAGCCGCCGATCGAGACGTTCTTTCGCGTCATCGACGAACCACTGTTGCGACTGACGAGCGTCGACCTCGCCGCCACCGCCGACATCACCGAACTCGACGAAGTCTTCGACTACGCGAAGGACTACCTCGGCTTGCTCAAGGCGGCGGTGATCGCCGCCGGCATCGTCCCCCCAGGTGTCGAGGGGTCCGGCGAAAGCCTCGTCGATCTGCTGGCCAGGTTGACTGGTCGCGGACACGGCATCGAGCTCGTCAGTCACGTCCACGCCATCCCGAAAGGCTCGCGTCTCGCCGTGTCCACCAATCTGCTCGGATCCTTGATCGCGGTGTGCATGCGCGCGACGGGACAGACCGCGAGCATCGAAGGCGTCCTTCAGGAAAACGAACGCCGCATCGTCGCCGCCCGCGCAATTCTCGGCGAATGGCTCGGCGGTTCCGGCGGCGGGTGGCAGGACTCCGGCGGCGTGTGGCCCGGCATGAAACTGATCACCGGCCAACTCGCGGAAGAAGGCGATCCGGAGTTCAACATCAGCCGCGGTCGGTTGTTGCCGAGCCACCGCATCCTCGGCGACAAGGACGCGAGCGCGGAGGTACGACGCGAACTCCAGGACAGCATGGTGCTGGTTCACGGCGGCATGGCGCAGAACGTCGGCCCGGTCCTCGAGATGGTTACCGAGAAGTACCTGCTCCGCTCGGAAAAGGAATGGTCCAGCCGACAGGAAGCTCTCGACGTGTTGACGTCCATCCTCGACGCGCTTCGCACCGGCGACGTGCCGACGATCGGCGCGGCGACGACCCGCAACTTCGAAGGACCGATTCAGGGCATCATCCCGTGGGCGTCCAACGAGTTCACGGAGCGCATCATTCGCGAGATTCGCGAGCGACACGGCGATAACTACCTCGGGTTCACCATGCTCGGCGGCATGTCCGGCGGCGGCATGGGGTTCATGTTCAAACCGGAGGTCCGCCTCGCCGCGCAGGACGACTTGCTCGAGATCATGATCGCAGCGAAGAACGACCTGCAGAGCGGGTTGCCGTTCGCCATGGATCCGGTCGTCTACGACTTCGAGATCAACGACAGCGGGACCCGGTGCTCGATCCTCCGCGGCAGCGACGCGCTCCTCCCGGCGGAGTACTACACGCTCACAGTCCCCGGCCTGCTCCGCGTCGGTCGACGCGCGCTGCCCGCGGCACGGCGCGCGGAGCTCGACCGCTTCGGCAACGCGTGCCGCAACCGGAGCGAACTGCAATGGGTGGTCCCCGCACTGTTCGACCGGTTGTTCCCTCGATTACGCGGACGCGACAAGGAGAACACCTCGCTCGCGCAACTTCTGAAGGAGGGCGGGTTCGACACGAGCTTGCACGAAGAGATCCGGACGGACCTTCGCGAAGGTCGCATCGGTCTCGCGCAAAACCGGCTGCCCAGCAACACCGACATCCGCGACACCAAGGGTGAGCAGGTGATCAACACGCTGGGCGGGTTGCCGGCGTCAGATCGAAAGAAGGGCGAGGCGGCCCTCGCCGCCGGCGAAGTCGCCGTGGTCACGCTGGCCGCTGGTGCCGGAAGCCGTTGGACGCAGGGCGCGGGAGTGGTCAAGGCGCTGAACCCGTTCTGTCGACTCGCCGGCAAACACCGGACATTCCTCGAGGTGCATCTGGCGAAAAGCCGCCGCTCGAGTCGCGCGAGCGGCCAGATGCCTCTACACGTGATCACGACGAGCTACTTCACGCACGGTCCGATCGCGAAGCATCTCGAAAACCGAGACCACTACGGATTCCGTGAACACCTCCGACTCTCTCCGGGCCGCACCGTCGGACTCCGGATGGTGCCGATGGAACGCGATCTGCGATTCGCCTGGGAAGAGATGCCGCAGCAGAGGCTCGACGAGCAGGCGCAGAAGGTGCGCGACAGCCTGCACACAGCGCTGATCGGCTGGGCGCACGACAAGGGCGAAGCCAGCGACTACACCGACAACCTTCCGCTGCAGTGCATGCATCCTGTCGGCCATTGGTTCGAAGTACCGAACCTCCTGCGCAACGGCGTGATGCTCGGCATGCTCGAGCAGCGACCGCAGCTAAAGTACCTGCTGCTGCACAATATCGACACGCTCGGTGCGGATCTCGATCCGGCGCTGCTCGGGGCGCACATCAACCGCGGATCATGTTTGAGCTTCGAAGTCATTCCGCGGCGCATCGAGGATCGCGGCGGAGGACTCGCGAGCGTCGACGGTCGCCCCCGGTTGCTCGAAGGGCTCGCGATGCCGCGGGAAGAGGACGAATTCCGGTTGTCGTACTACAACTCGTTGACGACGTGGATCGAGATCGATTCACTCCTGGCCTACATGGGCCTGACGCGAGGCGACCTCGACGACACCTGGAAGGTCGATCGTGCGGTGCGCAAGGCCAGCGCCAAGATGCCGACCTACATCACGCTCAAGGAAGTGAAGAAGCGGTGGGGCCACGGACAGGAAGACGTCTTTCCTGTGACGCAGTTCGAGAAGCTGTGGGGTGACATGTCGGCGATCACCGACATCGACTGCAGCTTCTTCGTCGTGCCCCGGTCGCGCGGCCAGCAACTGAAAGACCCGGATCAACTCGACGGTTGGTTGCGCGACGGTTCCGCCGCCCACATCGAGACGATCTGCGAGTGGTGAGGCGGGTCTCCGGAACGATGATTTGGCCACGGCTCGTAGGGAGCTCCCTGCAGCATGATCGCATGGTATGTCCGCCCTGGATTCAAGCGCACGGGCCCCTCGGGTCTTGCCTACCGCTTGACCTTGTCCTTCGATTTCTTGGCCGCCTTGCCGCGGGCACTCTCGCCGTAGCGAAGCTCGACCATCGAGAGCCCCTCGCCCATGAACGTCATGACGAACAACCGGTCGTGCACGTCGTCGACGATCAACCCGCGCCGCGTGAGGCCGGTGACCTTGCCGCCGAGCTTCGCGATCAGGGGCGGCAGCGTGTTGCTGTGACCGGCGACTACGGCTACCGAACCGGTCGGTAGCGCGCGAATCGCGGCGGCCTGCTTGTCAGGCTTCGGCGAAGAGATGAGTTCGACCTTCAGTCCCGCAGCCTTCGCGAGCGGAGCGATGGTCCCACGCGTGCGCGGGTAGTCTGTCGAAAACACGTGGGTGATTCCGGTCGAACCGAGCAATCGCTGCAGCGCCTTGGCGCGCTTCTCGCCTTCGGGAGCCAGGAGTCGTTTCGGACGCGGGCCCGTCTCCGCGTGGCGCACGAAGAAGACAGTGACGGGCTTCGCCGTTTGCAGGCTGGTGGTGTTCTCCCGCCGCAGATCTCCGGCGACGAACGCGAGGGCAGCGACGGCGCCGACGACAATGTGTTGGTAGTGCTTCATGATTCACCGGGTTCGAAGCGGAGGACTATACCTTCACGACCCGCGTAACTCTGGTAGTAGGGCCAAGGTGTCGCGCCCTGTATCGGGATCGTCCCGATCCGACCAGCGCGCGCCGCCTGGGCAGAGGCGCATCCGTGGATAATCAAGTACGTTCCGCACATGTGCAACCTCACGCCCCTCGTGCTCACGATTCTCGCCCCCCTCGTCTCAGCGCAGCAGGACAAACTCGACGACGGCATCCCCGCTGGCGATGGAAACGTCGCCGTGTTCGTGCGGATGACCGACCAGATCCTGAAGAGCGGTGCAGACTACGGCGCGTACTGCACGAAACACAAGAACATCAAGCGGCGCGAACACCGCGTCGAAGTAATCAAGACGCTGAGGGCGAAGAGCGACGCGTCGTGGAAGAGTCTCGAGAAACTCCTGGGCGAGTTGGCCGACGACATCAAGTTCGTCCAGCGTTACTGGGTCGTCAATGGTTTCGCTTGTCTCGCAACGGGTGAGGCTTGCCACAAACTGGCGAAGAACGCAAACGTGTCGTTCGTCTACCGGCAACCCCGCAACCTCCCCGCCCTGCACAACGCACCGCAGCGCGGACGGAGGGTCAGACAACCAAACCAGGGGGCGGGGAACAAACTACTCGCGAAGAAGGCGCTCGCGCTTCTCGAAGAGGGTGCCAAGGCGAAGTTCCCGCCGTTCGACAAACTGCAACCGACGTGGAATATCACGCAGATCAAGGCAGTGGACGCGTGGAAGACCGGGGCGTTCGGTCAGGGAATCACGGCGGCCTTGATTGATTCAGGTCTCGTCGTGACACCGGCGTTGTCGAGCGCGTTGTGGCGGAACGAGAAGGAAGAACTCAACGGCAAGGATGACGACGGCAACGGATTCATCGACGACCTGTTTGGGTACGACTTCAACTCGAACACTGGAATCAGCATCGGCGAGCCGGGACGGTGTCACGGTTCGATGTGCGGCGGGATCATCGCGGGGCGACCGATAGAGGTCGACGGCAAGTACCTGGTCACAGGTGTCGCGCCGAAGTCGCGGTTGATGGTGATCCGCGGCATGGGACTGATCAAGTCATACGAATACGCCCTCGCCAACGGCGCCGACATCGTCTCGATGAGCTACATGTGGAACATGCAACTCGGAAACTGGCGCGGTATCTATCGACTGGCGCACGAGCACATGACGATTGCCGGTGTCGTGTCTGCCGGAGGTTCGGGGAACTCCGGAAGGGCTCCGCGCAGCAGGCAAATCGGACTGCCGAAGGACATCCCATGCGTCATCGCGGCTTCTGGCCTCGACCAGAACAACAAGATGCCGGCGTTCAGTAGCAAGGGGCCGTGCACATGGGACGGAGTGAAGTTCTACGACGACTTCCCCGAGGACAAGCCATTGATGAAGCCGGACGTGACGACGTTCATCACCGGATACCCGGTTTGGACCGACCTTCGTCGCGCCATGCGCGGTTGGAGAAAGGTCCACGACGCGGGCGACAACGTGGGCCTCGTCGTCGGCCCGCAAGGCAATTCACTCTCCGGCCCGCACGCCGGTGCCGTCGCTGCACTGATGCTCTCCGCCAACCCGGACCTCCCCGCGTGGCGGGTCAAGGAACTGATGATGGCCACCTGCAAGAACCTCGGGAAGATCGGGCACGACACCAAGTTCGGCGCCGGCGCAGTCAACGCCCTAGCTGCCGTCAACGCCGCCCGCGCTGCGAAGACGCAGTAGCTCACAAGAGCGCGAGGCGCACGTTGTCGCGCAGCGCGTCGGACGTCTCCCTCGTCTCGAACCAGCGCCACAGCTCCGGATCCCGACCCCGGAAGTGGTCGCGCACCGCGCGGTGGTACGGCATCGAGGTCTGGAGTTCACGTGGTCTCGCACTGGGCGAAATCTCTGAGTTCGATGCGGGGATCCCTGGTGTCAGCGGCGTCGACATGGACCAACCCATGATGCGCACAGACGCACTTCGATTCCACCGCTCGGAGTCTCGGAACGGGTTGCTCCCGCGCGCATCTGGAGTTACGGGTGGCGGTGATCCTCCGCAGGATCGACCTCTCCTTTTTGCGGTGACGGGCACCGGTCGGCGGACTATCTGAGCCGGCCCCCACCCCTTACTCGCACAAGAAGGTACCTTGAAGAAGCCAACCCCGGAAGGGTTTACTCTCATCGAATTGATGGTCGTCATCACGATCATCGCGTTGCTCTCAGTCTCACTAATCGGCCCGATCAACAACGTGTTGCTCGCCGCAAAGAAGACCGCAGACACTGCGAATCTGCACTGGCACTACAGCGTCCTGCGATCCTACGAGCTTCGTCACAAGAGGCTGCCGACACCAGGCGGTCACAAGTTCGTCCTCGCGCCGTGGATTAGCGGCACCGTGGAGCACACCGAGGCCAACCGCGACCGCTACTTCTCGAAGGCCCTCGACAGCGACGCACACGTCATCGACCTGATGGACGAATCAGAAGACGGCATCTGGAAGGACTTCGACTCGGTCTCCAGCCTGGACACGCACTTCGCCGGTCGCGCCAGGGAAGGTCGCCGACACATGAACTCCGGCAGGGAGATCTGGATGGCGACGGACAACGAGGGTGGCAACACCTACCGCGACGGCTCGGTGTTGTTGTTGTTCGGCGACAACACGGTGAAGGAGATCCGGCGGGACCCGGACCAGATCAAGCTGGGCGCGCCTGCCGACATCGACGTCGAGTACGCGCTCGAAGTCGGACCGAACTCGCCGCACCCGGACCTTCGCAAGCTGCGCAAGTAGCCGATGGCGAAATCCCGGCGACCCGCTGCGTGACGACCGACCGTTTTGGCAGTGACATCAGTACATCTGATGGTAGCACCGGAGCAATACCCACGAGACCCTTCCTGAAGGCGGCCACAGAAGTTAACCTCGAGTAGTTCGAGGTCGCCTCCGCACCGTCGGACAAGGAGATTGCCATGCGAAGCTCTCTCGTCCTCGTCGTCGCACTGCTCTTCGCTCTTCCCGCGTCAAGTCAAACCGTTGATCTCTCCAAGTGGAAAGTAGAGCAACTCACCGGTGCCGGTCCGTGGACGATAGATGTGCCCAAGAGTCGCGCCCTGTTCACGAACCGGAGCCTCGCCGATCGCTCGG
>CAYYAQ010000002.1:66587-100409 GCA_964469555.1 uncultured candidatus Brocadiaceae bacterium
CGCTCGGCGTGTCGAAGACGACGTGGGGAGGGATTCCGCTCCCGTTCAACATGGGCATCATCGGAGCGACGGGATGCACTCTGTTCACGAGCCTCGAGTTCCACCTCCCGGTCGCGAACACGAATGGTTCTGGCTCCATCACCCTTCCGCTCCCGAACGATCCGCTGCTCTTGCTGTTTCCCTTCTACTGTCAGGCAACCGTCATCGACCCCCCGGCCAATGCGCTCGGGATGATCTTGTCGAATGCAGCGGCGGCGAAGTGCGGCGTCCGCTAGCTTGTTGGATCTCCGGGCAACACCCACGCGAACCGGTCGTACTGGACCTTCGGCTCGGTGACGTTGCACCACGCCTTCCTCGTGTACGACGCCAAGGGGCGGTTCTACATGGCGAGCAACTCCGTACCGCTGCGACTCGAGAACTGAGTGCGTCACCGGTCGGTTCATGGGCAGACTCCCGACCAGTTCTGGGCGTTTCACCGTTGATAGGCGCTCTTGTGCTGACCTGCTGACAAAACGTCCGGACACCGGTCGACGAGAATCCGACGGCGGAGTGTCGATGTCGGGAAAAATGCTCATACAGCCTTGGGGTCCGTCGGCTTTCTCCCGTCAGAAGAAGCGAGATGCGGAGCACGCCAACACAAATCACTGGGGGAGACGGCGAAGCCGTCGCGCGCCGGGCCGCGAAACTCGGCGACCAGTACGAACGTATGGTGCGCCGATTCCGCCGGACGCAAGAACCACGGGTGCCTGAACTGCAAGACCACCGACGCAGGGTGGTTCCACCTTACGTATGGACCGCGTTGGCGATCAGCGTCCTCATGACGGCGATGGGCTGGATCTGATCCGCGGCAACAGACTCTCAACGCAACTCGACGATCAACGGCAAGTGGTCGGAACCGATGTCGGGGCCGGCCCTGCGATCGACGACCTCGAGATCCGGCGCGTGCAGACAGTGGTCGATCGGAATACGGCACGGCAAGGGGAGCGTCATCGGCCACGTCGTCTGTAGCCCGAAGCCCCGAGCGCTGTCGCGGAGCCCACTCGACTCGAGAAGGTCTGCGAACACCGGCGACCACGGTGTCATGTTGAAGTCCCCCGCGAGGATCGTCCGCCTGCCGAGCGCGCGCGCTGCCTTCGATACCACCGACGCCTGTTCATCCCGCCGCATCGCGTTGTCGCGACCGACCGGCGGGACGGGATGCGTCAACAGGATCTGCAACGGTTCGCCACCATGAGTGATCCGCGCTTCGATCGAAGGGACGCCCGCAGTGCCATACTGTCGGATCTCTCCGAGCTCGAGCGGGATGCGCGACAACAGCGCGATCCCGAAGTTGTCCGGTCGTGCGCGCAAGACCCGGTGTGGGTAGTCGGACGCGAGAGCGTTGAGCGCAGCCAACCACGAGCCATCGATCTCCTCCAGCAAGAGGATGTGCGGCTTCTCGCGGCAAACCAACTCGAGTAGTCGAGAGTGATCCCTGTTGCTGGCGTGGACGTTCGCGATCAGCAAACGCAGGACCGGTCGATCGGCAGCGCCAGGTGAGTTCGACGATTCCGAAACGTAGAGCGGCGCGATCACGACACCGTTGATCGCACAAAGGAGAGCCGCGCACGCCAATCCCCTGCGCCTGCGCAGGAGCGCGAAGATCACGAGCACGACGACGGCACCCCAAAAAAACTGCATCCGAAAGTGCGACGCGAGCTCCAACCACCACGCCAACCGCCCCGCGAACCCGAGGCCCGTCCCGACAGCGAGCAGGACCGTCCCAGCCCAGCTCCACAGAGCCAGTGAGCGGGCGACCCTCCCCGGTCGTTCTTTCCCTTCTCCGTCTTTCATCGTTGGACTCAGACCGCCGATCCAGGAGCGACGAAACACACGATGCGGCGACCCAGTCGCAGCCCGAACAGCGTAAAAGGCGTCGCCCCGGTCCCGCGCAAGGCCATCTGCACGGCGTCGGTCGAAACCGCGCGGTCACGGGTACGGACAGTGACGATTCCGCCGTCGTGTTCTTCCAACCACTCGCGGATCTTCTGCTCCCGCCACGGAAGCTCGGCGAGGATCTCGTGACGTTCGAACCACGGATCGTCCAGTGGGGTCTGGCACGTGAGGATACCGAGCCCCGCCGCCAGCTCGGCGGCGCCGGTGCGCGCGATGCGAGGGGCGACGAGTTGTGCCCGTTCGAGCGCGGGATCCGGCACCAGCAAGTAGCGACCGGCGGTCTCATCCACCGGCAGCGCGAAGTCCGGCTTCGCGGTGAATGTCAGGTCGCTGCCAGCATCAGCGGAGAGACGGGTGGCGGTGTGCGCGCCGGGCGCGCGACAGAGTTCGCCACACCACATCACGGTCTGGACGAGACTACCGTCATCGCTGATGAACTCGAGTTCTCGCGTTTGGCGCTCCGGTACCTCTCGCCAGTCCACCCCCGGACCCAGCTTCACTGCCGCGGCAGGCGCGGTCGCGAGGATCGGTGACAGGACCGCGGGACCGGGATCATAGTCCGCGAAGTGCCAGAGCCGCTTGCCCGTGGACTCTTCCCGCCGCGACGGATCGACGTGAATCCACGAATCGCCATCGCAGACGTAGCCCTCGATGTCGAGTGCCTGGGTTTCAACGCGGGCGTTGTGTCCGGCCATGAAGGCTCGAGCCGGCGAGCGATCGATCGCGAGGACTGGCCGGTGCAGTCCCGCGAAGGCCATCGTGTCGCCCCCGATGCCGCAACACAGATCGACGATGCGCGGCGCGTCCGCGAATCGCCGCGCCTTGTGCGCAGCCACGCGTGACCCCGTCGCCTGCTCGACACCGGCTCCATCACACAGGAGTCGTGATGCGTCCGAAAACTTGGTCGCGGCCTTGCGACGACCCGCGCAGAGATCCAGCGCAACCTCGACGATGTCTCTCGGGTACTTCTTGCGGAGGCGCTGCAGCAACGACAGGCCGAGGTCTACCGCGGAGTCCACTTCGACGAGAAGCGGCTCGTAATCCGCGTCCAGGATGCGTTGCCACGCTTCGAGAGAAGCCGTCACGGGCCGCCCTCCCACAACCACGCGTGCGATGACGCTCGCTCGCGACGGATCTTGGGCGGCACCGTCGAGCAAGGGCACGCGCGGGCGAAAGCCTTCACGCGCGAGGACCGGACTTGGTGGAGAAGAAAGCGGAATTCGGAGGACACGAGTCGAGGATTGCGAACTACGGAGATCTCCCCTCCCAAGAGAATCACCCCACCGACTAATCTTGCGGTCGCTAGATGACCCTGTCAAAAAACTCTCACATGCCCATCGCACGGGGGCCAGCCACCCACCACCCTGCCCACCGTATCCGCACACTCTCCGCTGTGAATCAGACGATGAAACGAATGTCGAATCTCGCTCTCCTCGCGATTCTCCCCGCGATCGCTGTCGCGCAACGACCCGACCCCAGAATGGAATAGGAGGAGTTTCTCACGGAGAACGGTCGCGGCTCCTGGTCGGTGATGTGGAATCCCGAGACGGGGACGCCCGACGCGGTCTACGGCAAGGGTCTGGCCACTGGCGACGAGTTGACCACCATCGAGGCGGGCCGGGTCGAAGCGGAGGCTCTGCTCAAGAAATACGCCGACCTTCTCGGCATGGGTGGTTCGAAGTTCGCGGCGGGGTTTCTTCGCCAGCGAGACGGTCTCGAGCCCTCGATCTGCTTACGACCGTCGAGCAAGAGAAGACAACGGGCAACGGATAGCGACTCCCACCTGGTCATCACTCCATCGCCCTGCTGAACCGAACGGTTGCCCTGCGGAACGAGTCCTCCCCGGAACAACCAGCTCACCTTTTCTTGCGTTTGCGCTCGTCCTTGCGGGCGCGACCGCGCTTGCCGCGACCCGGTTTCTGGTCGTCCTCTTTCTTGCGTTTCGATTCCTCGGCGGGCTGCGAACCAGGAAGCGCCCAGACCTTCGTCCAGATCTCCGCTTGTCGCTTGTCGAGTTCGGGTTCGTCCTTCGGAACCTCGAACCCGAAGAAGTAGCGCTCAACCCCGAGATCCAGGCTGCATCGCGAGCTCGAGAAGCCGCGTCAGCACCTTGCCCGAGTCGAAGTGTTCTTCGGCCAGCGCGCGGGCCGCGCGGCAGTGTCGCTCGTAGTTGCGATCCACCTCTGCGATCGCGTCAGCCGCTTCCGCAGGCGTGGTGAACGCGATGAGACCCTCGCCGGTGGGCAGCCACGTGCCGAAGCCCGTGTCCTGCGTAATCACCGGACGACCGCTGGCCAGGTAGTGGGCGCTGCGCTCGCTGAACCACCCACAGCGACTGACGACGTAACCGTGCTTGGCGACGGTGAACTCGGCCTTGGATTGCTGCAGGTAGCGCTGGTAGGTCCACGGATCTTCGGTCGGTCCGAGCGGGTCGATCACCAACCAACCATTCTCACGGAGCTTTGACTTCGGCACGTTCGGCCCCCCGACAGCCAACTCGAGCTGACCTGTCAGGCCTGTTCGATCGGGAAGATCGAAGTAGGGTTCGAACGACTCGGACTTCATGCCGAATCGGTGGTCACCGCGTTCCTGCGGCGCGTAGCTGTCCCACAGCATCACGGTGGTGAACTTGCCGTCCACCGGCCCCGGCGTGGGGTTCCAGCGATCGAGGACGACGGGCTGCCGCGTACTCTGCCACGGGATCCCGTCGTCGGGCACGTCGCAGTCCCCACCGGGGATGTTCTCGCCCAGCGTCAAGAACACGTTGTGTTGCTCGCGCCGCTTGATCCGAAAGTCGTCGGTGAGCTGGCGAATCTGTTCGAACGCAGGATCGGTATCGATGTAGACGCGGTGGGGCACGTTCGCGAGCCAGGGTCGGATGGGGTTGATGCCCGAGTTGTTGATCAATACGTCCGCGGTCGCGCAAATGTCGTCGATGCGGTCCGCGCACGGCCCGAACCACGTCGCCGTGTGCGCGTCGTAGTAGGCCCATCGTTCCCCCAGTTCATTGCGTCCGAACGCCTTCGCTGCGAACTCCAAACCGTAGGTCGGGTCTTCATCGGTGACGTGGCGCTTTGGGTCGTAGCACGCACCCCAATCTTCGCTGTCCTCCAGCAAGTAGACGTCGTGACCGAGTCGAAGGAGACCGAGCGCGTATTGCAGCGTGGGCCAAACACCTCCACCCAGGGGACGACGCACCACGTAGCCGAGAACGAGGACGCGCAATCGACCCTGCGACTCAACCACCGGTGCCGACCCCTCGCGAGCCGTGATCGACGTTCAACGCGTTCTCGATCAGATCCGTGAGAACGCGACCGGAGTCGAAGCAGTCCTCCGCGAGCGCGCGGGCGGCTTCTGAATGGGACGCGTAGTCCGATTCGACCTCCGCGATGGCTTCGACCGCCTCGTCAACGTTTCGGAACGGGAGCAGGCCCTTGCCCACAGGGAGGACCTTGCTGAACCCCGTGTCCTGGATGATGACGGGACGACCCGCGGCCAGATAGCAGGTCGAGCGACAACTGAACCAACCGGACTGCCCAACGACGTATCCGTTCTTCGCCACGCTCCACTCGCCCTTCGACGTCGTGATGAAGTCGCGGTACGAATCCATGTCTGGACAGACGACGGATGGGTCGACGAGGCTCCACCCCTTGTGTACGAGGAGCTCGCGCGGCAGCTTGTGTCCCCTGCCCGCGTTCGCGGCGAGCTCGAGCCGGGTCGGTCCGATTCGCGACGGCAAGTCGAAGAAGTTGCGGAACTCGATGTCCTTCTGGCCGAACAAACGTCCATCGAATTGGACCGGCTTGTAGGCGCTCCAGTTCATGACCGTCGTGTAGACACCGCGGTGATCCGTCCCAACCGGCCACTCCGACATCACCATCGGTTGACGCGTCGGTCTCCAGTCATGACCGGTGTCCGGGGTCTCCGGCGTTCGCGATGCTAGCATCTCTCCAAAACTGAACGTCACATCGTGCAGATCGATGAGCTTGCGGAAGTAGTCGTAGCCCTTCGCGAGCTTGACCTGCGTGAACGTCGGGTCCGAATCGATGTAGACCAACCGACCGCGACCGCGATAGAGCGCAGGATCCTCGAGCGTGCCGGAGACGTTGATCAGGAGGTCAGCTGTCTCGATGACTTCATGGCGCTTCGCATCGGACAAGCCATGCCATTGTTTCTGCCACGCGAAGCAATACGCCCAGCGTTCTTTCATCCCGTAGCGCTCGAAGAGCGTCGCGAGGTAATCGACGTTGAAGTTGCAGTCCTTGACCAGCCCGTCCTCCGCTGGCGTGTACGGCCACTGCCCTGTGTCCTCGATGTAGTAGACATCATGGCCGAGTTGGTGCAGACCGAGCACGTATTGGAAGTAGTCCCAGGTCACGCCACCGAGGGGGTACTGAGCGATCAAACCCGTGACGATGATCCGAAGGCTCAAGCGTCTCCTCCCAACCACTTCGAGAGGTTCGTATCCGAGCCCATCGGGACGCGGGTCACGCGGTACGGCGTGTCGGTCGGCACATCGAACACGCCACCTTTGTAGAGGAACGACAACTGATACCCCGCGCGCTTCATCGCGCCTTCCGTCGCCTCGACATCTTTGCCGTTGTCGCCGTACGGGAACGCGAGCGATTCGACGGCCGAACCGAGCCTCTCCTCCAAACGCTCTTTGGAAACCTTGATCTCGTATTCCTGCGCCGCGATATCGAGTTCGGAAAAGCTGCGGTGCGACACGCCATGGGACTGAATCGAGACTCCACGATGCTGCAGTTCGATGAGCTCTTCCCACGAGCAAATCGGTTCCTCGGGCTCGTTGCCGTAGTCCCAGGTGTTGAAACCACCGATGTAGTCAGTGGGAACGAAGACGACAGACGGGTAGCCGAACTTATTGAGTAGCGGCTGCGTGGTCGTAAGCATCGACTGATAGCCGTCGTCGAAAGTCAGCAGCGCGCTTCGTTCAGGGAGATGCCTGGGATCCTTCACCCCGTTGAGGAACGAGTGCAGGTCGACGACGTGGTAGCACTCGTCGCGCAACTGTTCGAGGAAACGCGTGAAGACATCTTCGGAGATGTAGTTCCACGTGTCCCAACCGCCTGCGGGCGGCACACCGATCTTGTGGAACGACAAGACCGCGGTGGTTCGAACGACGGCACTAGTGGACACGGTGCCCCTTTGTCTTTTGCGACATCGCGGTGGCGAGGAGATTGGTCATCACCGTCTCGGCGTCGAAGTTCTCCTCGGCAATCGCGCGGGCGGCCAATGTCTCGGCCTCGTAGTTCTCTTCGTTCGCGATGTGATCGAGGAAGCGCGCCGCCTGCTGCATGGTCGTGAACCGCCACAACCCACCCTTGTCCGGCAAGAAACGGCTCGGTCCGGTATGCTGAACGACCGCGGGCTTCCCACTCGCCAGATAGCAGATCGTGCGATCGCTGATCCAAGCGTTCTGGAGAACCATGCAGGATTCCTTTGCGCAACTAAACTCGCCGCGCGAACCGCGGATGTAGTTCCGATAGTCGTCGACCGTCGCAGATACCTCGTAGGCGGGCCGCGCCTGCCAACCGTTCTTGGTCAGAAGCGGCATGTCCGATGAATTGCCGTCCTCGTGGTAGATCGCGAGCTCGAGCTTCGCGCGGGTGAGCGACGGGAGGTTGAGGTTGGCGATGAAATTCGTGCGCTTCTCGTTGTTGATGCTCTCGCCGCCGAGCAATTCGTACTCACCCCACCAGTTTGTCACCGTCGTGAAGCAAGCGTCGGCGGGAGTCTCGGTGACGGGCCATGAAGGCAGATGAACCGGTGGCGGGGTGTAGTGCCACTTCATCCCGCAGTCCGGGAACTTCGAGCCCGGCTGTCCGACCGTCTCACCGATCGTGAAGTTCATGTCGTGGCGGGCCGGACTGACCGTGCCACCGACGATCCAGGACTGCAGCAAGCCGGGATCGATATCGACGAGTGCGGAGCGCTTGAACCGATCGACGATCTCCTGCGGAACCGCGTACTTGAAGTTGAGGAAGAGATCAGCCTCGGCGAACACACGCTCGAGCGGGGCCGCCAGCGTCTCCAGATCGGAACGAACGGACGCGAGTTGAGCCGTTTGTTCCTCAGTCTCGATGAGCGTAACTTCGGCCTCGAGACCCAGCGCGCCGAGCCGGTTGTAGAACTGGCGCAGGTGCGTGAACAACCGTTGAGGATCGTCCGCCCAGCGCATCTTCTCGAGCAGCACGACCTTCGCGCCGGCAGCCTTCAGACCGAGCGCCCAGTTCAGGAACACCCAGGCATGCCCCCCGAGAGTCGTGTTCCACAACAGGTGGTTGGTCGAGAGGCAGACCTGCATCACACCACTCCGTCTCTCTTCCCGTTCTCGCTCGCGTTTTCGGGACGCCGCTCGGAGGTCGCGAGCATCAACTCGTCCAGGGAACCCACAGAGTCCGGACTGGCAAACTTGACGACTCGACCCTTCTCGATCACGAGCACGAGGTCGCACCTGGCGAGGGTGCTCGGCCGGTGAGCGATGATGAACGTCGTCCGGTCCTTCATCAGACGATCGAGAGCATCCATGATCGCTGACTCGGTCCGCATGTCGACGGAGCTGGTCGGCTCGTCGAGGACCAGCATCGGAGCATCCTTGAGGAAGGCGCGGGCGAGAGAGATTCGCTGGCGCTCGCCACCGGAGAGTCGTTGACCGCGATCTCCGACTACCGTGTCGTACCCTCGGGGCATGGAGGTGATGAAATCGTGCGCGTTCGCGAGCTTGGCCGCCTCGATCACGTTGGACATCTCGGCATCGGGAGCGGCGTAGCGGATGTTCTCAGCGATGCTCTTCTTGAACAGCACCGGATCCTGCAACACGATCGAGAACTGCTTGCGGAGATCGGCGATCTTGATGTCCCGAAGATCGTCGCCATCGAGAAGAATGGCGCCCCTCGTGGGGTCGTACAAACGCGTCATCAAGTTGACGAGTGTGGTCTTGCCGGCACCCGTGTGGCCCGCGATACCGATCCTCTGACCGGCCAGGGCCTCGAAACTCATCTTGTCGATCGCGAATGCATCCTCTTCGTACTGGAACGAGACCTCACGAAACTCGAGCAAACCCTTCGCACGGTCGAGTTCGCGGGCGTCTGGCCGCTCGACGACCTCGGGCATGTGATCGAGAAGCCCGAGAACCCGCTCCGCACTCGCGAGCGCCGACTGCATCGATGCGACCTGTCCGACGATCATCTGCAGCGGCGAGTAGAACTGCACCATCAGCGCGGCGATCAGGACCAGCTGACCGAGCGTCATCGCGCCGTTCTTGACCATCTGACCGCCGATCACGATGAACAACGCCGTGCCGGTCGCTGTCATCAACGCGGTGATCGTGCTGAACCAGCCCTGGGTCTTTGCCACGCGATAACGCGCATCGACACCCTTCTCCGCCATCTTCATCAGACGATCGGTCTCGCCTTCTTCGCGACCGAACGCCTTGATCACCCGCACGGCGGCGAACACTTCCTGAAGCCGACCGAGGATGCTCGTATCGAGTTCCTTGATATTGTGCCATTGCGTGCGAAGGCTTCTGCCGAAAGGCCACGACACGAGGAGCATGATCGGCCCCACCGCGACCGCAACGAGCGCGAGCGATGGACTAATCGTCAGGATGATTCCAGAGATCGCGAGGAGCAGGATCAACGACTGCAGCGACGGGATGAGCCCGTCGAGCAACAGCGTTGGGATCACCGCTGTGTCCATCATGATCCGGAACGTCGACTCCGACGGGCCCTTCTCGTCGTGGTACGTCAGCGAGAGTCGCTCGACGTGTCCGAACAGCCGGGTTCGGAAATTGAGAACCAATCGCTCCTTGGTGATGACGCGCAGGAGTCGCTTCACGAACGACAGGGACTGGTTGAGCACCGCGACAAAGACGACCATGATCGCGGAGACGAGCAGGTAGCCGAATCGGTCGTCGAGGTTGAGGAGCGCGTCGGGGACGAAGAAGTCGAGCGCCGCCGGTAACTCGCTGTCGCCGATGTAGCTGTCCAGCGCGACCATCATCGCCAGCGGTTGCAGCAAGCCGAGCGGCGCCATGATCGCGCCGAGGGCCGTGATCATGGTCAGCCGCCATCGGTGACCCTGCATCTCCCGCAGAATCTTGCGGAACACGCTCCAACCCGACTGAGTCGGTCTCGCATCCATGTCGAACTCTACCACCAGTCGACGTCTCCCATCGTGTAGTAGAGGTGCTCGCGCAGGAAGTCCGTGTCCACAGCGGAGTCCTTGATGAAGTGGTAGCCGTGGGTGCCCGAGTCAGCCTGCTCGGAGAAACCAGCCGATCGACGATCAGGCAACCAGATCATCACGTCGTTTTCGAGGAACCCGGCGAGTTCCTGCACGACGTCCGCAGCCATGTCGCTGAGCAGCAGGGCGTCGACGATGGGGACCTCCTTGGCGCGGTCACGTTCACCGGGCCGATCGTTGCCGAAGACCACGTAGCCAACGTCTTCACCGCCTCGCCGGACACCGACGAGCCGGTAGTTGTTGACCGGGTGCGAGGCGTAGCGCCACGTCAGGTAGTCCGTATCCCGAATCAACCCAGCGCGAATCCCGGACTTGAAACGATCCCACAAGGCGTCCACTTCCGGCGCGGTCCACTTCCAATCGACGAATTCGAATTGGGTCGTACGCGGCGCATCAGCGAGCCTCTTGTAGCGCGTCTGGGCCTTCTCGATGAAACCGCCCAACTTGCGGCGCACGAAGTAGCGGAACGCGGCGTGCCCCGAGAATCCGTAGACAAGGTGCTTCGAGTACGTCTCCTTGATGTCGCCCAGGATGTGCGTAGAGCCGAGGTTGAAGTAGTCGTACTTCAGCCGATAGTCCGGGTGCACCATGAAGTCCGCGAGCTGAAAAAACGCCGTCTCCTCTCCATCGATATATCCGCGTAGCGGCACCGCGCCGAAGTAGCCGATGACCTTGCCTTCTACACGTCCGACGTAGCAGTAGTGTCGCTGCGTCCACTTCGGCACGTATTTCCAGTACCAGATCGACGGGGTAATCGTGTGCCCAAACACGGTCTCGAAGAGTTCGATGAGACCAAAGTGGTCCTGCATCGGATCGAGTGGTCGGCTTTCTAGTGGTGGTAGAGACTCGGTGGTCATTTCGTCTATTCGAAACGGCGAAACGCCAGCACAGCGTTGAGTCCGCCGAAGGCGTAGGAACTGGAGAGTGCGACGTCAATCTGGGCATCGCGCGCTTCGTTTGGCACGTAGTCGAGATCACACCCCGGATCGGGCTCGGTAAAATTGATGGTCGGTGGCAGAACACCGTTCTTGATGGCCAGCACAGTCGCGACACCTTCGAGGGCACCCGCCGCGCCTAGAGCGTGACCGTGGGCCGACTTGGTCGAACTCACGGCGAGCTTCGCGGCGTGTTCGCCGAAGACGTGGTGGATCGCTTGGGTCTCGTTCGGGTCGTTGGCCGGCGTGCCGGTGCCATGTGCATTGATGTAGCTGACCGCCGACGGATCCACGCCCGCGTCGTTGAGGGCGGACGACATCGCGCGAGCCGGGCCATCGACCGAAGGCAACGTCAGATGATGCGCGTCGGCAGTCATCCCGAAACCGCTGAACTCCGCGTAGATCTCTGCCCCGCGATCCTGTGCATGCTCGAGCGTCTCGAGAACCAGCATCCCGCTTCCCTCGCCCAGGATCATGCCCAAGCGGTCACGGCTGAACGGTCGGCAGGTATCGGGAGAGACGACCCGCAGAGCGTCCCAGGCCTTGAGGTTGCCGAGGCAGAAGAACGCTTCGTGGCCACCGGTCAGCGCAACGTCGGACATCCCGTTGCGCACCAACCAGTACGCCTGGCCCATGGCATGGTTCGACGACGAGCAGGCCGTGCTGAGGTTGAACACCGGTCCCTGCAATCCGAACTCGAGCGAGATCCTGCTAGCGCCGGCGTTGCCCATGACCTTCGGCACCATCATCGGATGGCTGCGCTTCTTCTTCAGCGCGTAGAGCTTGTAGTACTGCTCGTCCTCCGTCGTCTTCCCCCCGCACGCGCAGCCCGTGACGACGGCGCCGGTCTGACGAAGCTCGTCGGTGAACTCAAGCCCGGAGTCCTGCACCGCCTCGCGCGCCGCGATCAAACCCAGCTGCGCGTTGCGGTCCAGCATCTGGTCCGCCTTGCTGAGATGATCCGCTGGCGTGTAGCCCTTGATCTCCGCCCCGTTCTTGAACGTGACGGTCTCGGTATCCACAGATTCGATCGTTTGGATACCCGATCGCCCCTCCGTGAGAGCGGGCCAGAATCCATGCCGATCCTGCCCGAGAGCAGAGACCACTCCCAGTCCGGTGATGACGACTCGTCGCTCGGACACAGCTATCCTCCGGCCGCAGCCCCTGGACTCGCGCCCGAACTCGACTCGTCCTCTTCGACCCCGGCGGGGTCCCCAACGACCTCGTCCGCGACTGGCGGCGGGTCGGGCAGCACGATCTCTTCGCCGCGCACGAGTTTGCCCAATCCCTCGACGACGTCCGACATCGTTCGCATGGAACGAGCCGCCGTGTCCGGGATATCGACATCGAGTTCCTCTTCGACTTCGAAGAGGATCTCCATGGCATCGAGTGAGTCCACTTCGAGATCCTCGAACTTGCTGTCGATGGATATCTCGCTGGCGTCGATGCTCTTTTGTTCCGCGACCTTCTCGATCACGATCGCTAGAATCTGTTCTTCTGAGGGATGGTCAGTCATCTGTTTGGGGCAGCCAATTGTCGACGGACGTCCGAACTGTGTGAAGCGCGTTGCTACATTCGAGCACGCAACGATACAAGCCCAGGAGCCCGAATCCGCCCAGAATCGTTGCCGCCGTCCACGCCTGATCGATTCCGGCCATCACGGCCAGCGCTACAAAGAGGGGAATAAAGATGGCGGCGACGCCTGAAATCCTCGGCCACACTCGTACACGGACCAACTGCCTGCCGGAGCCGTGTTCCTCTACCGTAGAAATCAGGCGTGCGCCACCGAATAAACCGCAAGCGGCTTGCAAGTCCCACCTGTCATGGTCACCGCCTCGGCGAACCAGGACGCGGTGGGCCTGCAAAGCACGTTCTAGAACCGTGAGCCAGTGGTTATGCGAGAACCACTTCTCACTCCAATACGAGCAACCGAAGGTCCGCGGAACCTCGAATCCAGACACTCCGTGTGCACGCCAAGGAGTCAGGCGATAGCTCAGTCGACCGACGAGTCGGACCATGGGCTGCATGACATGCAACGCCACAGTGATGCTGTAGAGCTTGATTGCGAGTGCCTTGGACTTGTCGATCGCGGAGGTGAATTGCGCATTCGACGCGCTGAAGAAGACCTGCACGAGCGGAACGACGAAGGCCAGAACCAGGAGCGGCCACACCCAGACGAGCGGCGACCATGAGAACCCTAGCAGCGCCACCCCGCCGATGGCCATGGTGACGAGATACCACTCAGGCATCAGCGTGATGTACCAGGCTGAATCGAAGTCGCCGGTGTACATCGACTGAAACAGCCGACTGCCCCAAACGCCGTGATCGATCTGCCCCCGGTGCAGGGTTCGCGTGTGGCCCTTGCCGTAGAGTTTGCCGGCCCATCGTAGGTGGCCGACGCGGTTGTACTTCTCCGGCCACTTTTGCTCGAGCATCGCTTCGGCGCGACCGTAGTTCCGCTGTTGGCTGAGGTAGTCTGAAACCGTGCCGCGACGATGGTGCCAAACGACCGCGCCAGCGTGGAACCCGAGCGTTCCCCCTTGCTCGATCAGGCGCCAGCACAGGTCGACATCATCTCCGGCGATCCGAAAGCGCGCGTCGAAGCCATCGATGGCCATGATCGCTTCGCGCCGAAACGCCATGTTGCAGCCTGGTAGGTGCTCGGCGAGCAAGTCCGTGAAGAGCACGTGACTCGGACCGCCGGGTGAATTCGCGACACAATCCGCGACGTGCCCGTCGTTGACCGGCGCCAGGTTCGGTCCACCTATCCCGACGTGATCGCGCGTGAGGAAGCCGATCGCGAGGAACGACAACCAGTGCTGATCCGGATACGCATCATCGTCGATGTAGGCGACGATCTCGCCCTTCGCGGCGCGCATGCCGACATTGCGGGCGCTGCTCAGGCCCCCGTTAGGGACGCTGATCAGTCGAAAATCGTACTCGCGGGCGATGTCCGAGGTGCCGTCCGTGGATCCATCGTCCACGACGATCACTTCGAAGTTCGAATAGTCGAGCTTGAGGATCGCATCGAAGGTCTCGCGAATCGTCGCCTTGCCGTTGTACGAGCAGACGACGATGGAGATCTCCGGCCACACGCTTCCGCCCGGAAGGAGCGGTTCCTTCACCGCCTCCTGGACTGCGGCGAGAGCGGGCTTCGGCTTCCGATCACGGGTGACCAACCCAAACGCCCAGTCGTCGATATCGTGACCCCCCCGGAACCACTCGTCGGTCCATGAGAACACGAACGTCCCGGCACATCCGCCCTGGAACGTCGTCCGCATCTGCCACGCGATCGTCTCGGCCTGCTCATGCTCACCGTTGCGGATGCTGTCGAGGCCGATCTCCGCCATGACGAGCGGAAGCTCCCCGGAGATGTTCTGCAGGCGGGCGATGTAGTTCGCGGTCTTCTCCTGGTTCTCCAGGTAGACGTTGAAGGTGATGAAGTCGAGGAAGGGCAGCCGCAGATACTCGGTGGTCGGGTAGCTGACGTAGGTGATCAGCGTGTTCGGGTCCTCGGATCTGGCAGCCTGGTAGAGCCGCTTGATGAACCTCTCGACTGCCTCCGGTCCGAGCCACCGGACGATCGAGGACGGGATCTCGTTGCCGACCGCGAAGCACAGCAACGCCGGATGACCAGCGCACGCACGGACGCCCTCGCGCACCGACTTGATGATGCGACGCACGACCTTGCGCTCGTCGAGGAACGTGACGTGCTGCTCCCAGGGCAGCCCCACCATCACCCGGAGGCCGTGGAGCTGGGCGGAATCGAGCAGCCAGGTCGGCGGAACGGTGTAGATGCGAACCGCGTTGAAGCCCGCGGCGGCGATGTCCCGGAAGTCCCGGTTGACGCTGGCCAGGTCGTGGTACTCACTGCCGTCTTCGCTCGGGCGAAATGGCCCGTAGGTGACCCCCTGGACGTCGAACTTCTCGTCGCCAGCGTAGAGGAACTTGCCCTCCGCTCGTATGCGGATGTCCGGAGCCAGCCTCGGACGGGGACTCACGAGCTTGCCTACCGACTCCATGACTGCGGGCGGGGTCTTTCTCTTGAGCGGTGAAGTCGAGAAACCCATCACCAAGCGGCTGCTTTTCCGACGAGGAACTGCCCGTGGTACAGGGCATCTGCGCACTGGGCTTTCGGGCGGTGGGAGAACATTGCGAGTGTGAGGCAGCGCGCCACCGTAGCGCGGCGACGCCACTACTTGAATCGAAGAGACCCGGGGGGGGACAACGGCTTATCGTATCACCGATCTTTCGTGTCTCCCCTGGCCACATTTAGGCCAACTCCAGACGCATGGCTGACTCACGCAAGCTCTTCGAGGCCCTGATGCAGGAAAACGCCCACTCCCTACGGGTCTTCCTGCACAGCGTCGCCCGGAACCCGTCCCTCGTGGACGACCTGTTCCAGGAGACCATGATCGTCGCGTGGCGGACCATCGATCGATTCGATCAAAACCGCTCTTTCGGCAAGTGGATCCGCGGCATCGCCCGCAACCTGATCCTCTCGCAACGCAGGAAGGCGGCTCGTGACATCCTGCTCGCGGATTCCGACCTCATCTCACTGATCGATGACCACTGCGAATCGATTCAGCTGATGAGCAACGACTACCTCGACCAGAGACTGGCCCGACTCAGGAAATGCGTCGATTCACTACCCGTGACGTACCAACAGGCGATCAAGCTGCGCTACCAGAATGAGGTCCGCGGCAAGCGATTGGCCGACCTGCTCGAAACCTCGTGGGACAACGTCAAGAAGCGCCTCCAGCGTGGACGAAAGATCCTGTACGAGTGCATGGAGAGCAAATGGATAAAACCGAGGAGCGCGACATGACCAACCTCGACGCACTGAACGAATTCCTGGACGGCGACTCGCCAGACGACGTCGACCTCAGCGGCATCTCCAAAGAAGAGTTCGCGAGGCACCTGGTCGTCGCTGGCGTGACGAGCCATCTGCTCGCCGAATCCGCGACCGCGACCGCGACCGAAGACAAGGTCCGGCAAAACATGGTCGCGGTCAACGCCCACGAGCAGCCCAGCCGACACCGGCGCAACCGAGTATTCACGACCGTCGCCGCTGCCGCCGCGGTGATCATCACGACACTCGTCTACTTCTCGGAGCCACCGAGCATCGACCCGCTACTCGAACGTATCCGGGTCTTCGTCCTCGACGATCTGGAACACGAGTACCGCGGCAAGGCCGAGACATCGAGTCTCGGTGCGGAGATCTTCGCGCAGAGCATGTCGTTGACGCTCTACGTGCGAGGGAGAGATCAATACGTCGCCGAAGTGGAGTTCGACCTCTTTGGTCGCCAGGTCTTCTCGACGTGGATGGGCTTCGATGGCAGAGATTACTGGATCGTCCCACCAAGGATGGAGGCCATTCAGCTTCCTGTCATCGTCAGCGACAAGAGCCTGAACAGAAGCTGGAAGTCCGGCGAGCTGGGACTGAGCCAGGAGTTCGCGAAACCGTTGCTCCACTTCGAAAGTGCGATGACCGTGTTCGGGTTGCTCACCGATCTCACTGCGAACTACAACGTCGAGATGGTGCCCGTCACGGGACTGTCATCGCTGCCGGAAGGACACGTCGAGATCATCGCGTATCGTCGTCCACAAGCGGACATTACGATCCCTGACGCGATGCGGCTGGTCGTCGACGAAGACACCGGTGTCGTGCACCGGGTCGCGCTCAAGTTCGCGGATCTACCCAGTCGGCTCGGAGTAGACAACCCGTTCCGCGCGATCCGCTACGACCTCGTCCGTGAGACGGTCGGCGGCGAAGAGTTGTACCAGCACGAGTCCCACCACGACACCTATCGCGACGTGATCAGAAGGTAGTCGTCGGTCATCGCATCGCGATGTCGACCAGCCGACCCATCACCTTCGCGGAGTCGAAGTACTCCTCGACCAACTCCCGCGCAGCGCGGCAGTGCCTCTCGTAGTCAGAGCACACGCACTCGATGGCGGCAGCAGCCTCGTCCGGCGTCGTGAACGAGAGCAGACCCTCGCCAGTGGGCAACCAGTCCGAGAAACCGGTCTCCTGTGTGATCACCGGTCGTCCACTCGCCATGTAGTTGGCGGCTCGTTCACTGAACCAGCCGCATCGACTCGTGACGTAGCCGTGTTTGGCGACGGTGAATTCTCCGCGCGACGATCGCAGATAGTCCTGGTAGGTCCACGGCGTACGCGTGGGCTCGAGAGGATTGACGATGCTCCATCCCAGCTCCCGCAGTCGCGACTTCGGCACAGCGTTGCCGCCGACTCCGAGCTCGAGGATGTTGCCGACGCGTTGCGGCAGGGACTCGTAGGGTTCGAACGACGCGGACTTCATGCCGTACTGGGCACCCTCGTATTCGACCGGGTCGTACGCGTCCCATTGCATGATGGTGGTGAACTTGCTCCCTGCATCGAACGTCGGATCCGCCACGGACCATTCGTCGAGGACAACCGGCTGCCGATGGGATTCCCACGCCAGGCCGTCGTCGGGAACGTGGCTCGTGCCCTGCCCGATGTTCCATCCGTAGGTGAAGAACGACGTGTGCTGCGCGGTCACCGCCCGTCGCTCCGCGTCTTGGATGTGCCGAATCTGCACGAACAATGGATCCTTGTCCACGAAGGCGCGCTTTTGGACCTCCATCGTCCACGGTCGCAGTCTCCCCGACGCCGTGATCACCAGGTCCGCGTCCGCGCAGATGGACAGAGAGTGATCCGCGCAAGGGCCGATCCATCGCTCGGTATGAGCATCGTAGTAAGTCCAGCGGTCGCCGAGACCTACCGACTCCAACACCTCGGCTGTGAAGGCCAATCCGAACGTGGGGTCCGCGTCGGTGACGTGCCGCGTCGGGTCGTAGCAAGCGGGGTAGTCCTCGCTGTCCTCGAAGAACCAGACGTCGTGACCCATGCGGTGCAGTCCGAGCGCGTACTGCAAGGTCGACCAGGCGCCGCCGCCCAGAGGTCGACGGACGAGGTACCCGAGCACGATGATCCGGAGCCTCTCGGCTGGCGGTCGCATCACTTCTTCTTCTCTCCGGATTTCCTGGATTGCCCGCCGGTCTTCTTTTCAGGGTCCTCTTGTTCGGATTTCTTGTCGTCCGGCTTCTTCTTCGGTCGCAGCGGTTCGACCGCTGCGCGCACCTGTGCGGCGTCCGGACGCAGCCGAATCGTCGCATTGCTCACGCCTCCGACAGGAATCACCAGCGGCGTCGACGTCCACCGCAGCTTGCCGCGGCTGTCGAGTCGGTACGTTCCAGGAGCGGACTTGAGCGTCTTGAAAACGAACGTCTGTTCACTCTTCGTCACCGGACCCCACGTGTAGCGACCCTCGCTGGCGAACACGAGATACGTCGGGCGCAGCTTCCTGGCGTATTCACGCTCCAGATCGTCGAGCAGTTCACTCTCGTCCCACTGCACCGTGCCGCTCGCGATGGCCGGCGCCGACGCGACGAGACGCTTTTGAACGGGACGACCGCCCCATACCTTCAGCGCAACCTCGGGCACCGTGAGAACGGGATTGCGCTGCATCACGCTGCGCACTCGGAACTCGCCCGCGGGAACCGCGGTGAACAACGCCTGGCCGGAACCGTTCGTGGCCACGGCCATGCGAACCCGCCCGGTGTGCCCACCCGATTGCTTGGACTCGCCGAGGAGCTCGATCGGCAAGCCGGCGACCGCCTCACCCCGTTCGTCGACGACGTCGATAGTGACGTCAGCGACCTGCAAGTCGAGATGCAGGACCGCCTGCGCGCCGCCCTCGATGAGGACACGACCCTCCCACAATCGATTCGGCAGGAGACCTTCGTGGCCTGGGCGCTCGACGCCGATCCACAAGTCACCGTCCTTCAGCCCGATGAGCTCGAAGGTCCCGTTCTCAGCCACCTCGGTGCGGTTGCGACCGGCCCAGGTCTGCACCCTCACACCTTCGGCGGGCTTGCCGCCGATGCGCACGGAACCTACGAGGCTGCCTCCGCTGACCGCGGGATCGTCCTCGCGTATCTCCAGCAGCACGAAACTCTCGAGTTGCGGGGAGACCTTCACTTCGACCGCACCGCCACGGGTATCCCGCATCCTGCGCCAGTCCCCGGGACCGCGAAGCTTCGAGATGTCCTTGACGGCGCGCAGGCGCCAGTCGCCAGGCTGGATACTCGGGAACGAGAATGACCCGTCGGGCATCGTGGTCGTCAAGCGCGGCGTCAACACGCGGGCGAACTTGCGGCGAAGCTTGCTCGTGGGCTCGGCGATGACGGTGCGCACCTCCGTCGGTCTGCGCCCGTTCTCCGCGACTTCGCCGACGAGGCGACCGGTCTTGCCGAGCACGAAGCGGATCGTCGTCCCGGGTTGCACGGCCTCATCCGCCACGTCCAAGGCGAAGGCGGGGTGACGACAATAGAAGCGCGTGGCTCCGACCTCGAGGGAATCGACGACCAGTTCGCCGTTCGCGTCGGTCTTGCCGAGAAGAACGGGCAACTTCGTCAGGCTCCGCCGCGCCGACTTCTCGATCTTTCGACCTGCGGAAGCGTTCCAGTAGATGCGCGCGGCGTGCACAGGCCGACCCTTCTCGTCCCGAGCCTCGAATCTCTGTTCAGGCGCCGGGTACAACTCGATCTCTTCGGTGCGCTCTTCCGGCGTCTTCTTGGACAAATCGAGCACGCCCGTACCGAAGGCGAAGCCCTTGGCCTTGGCGATGACTTTGTAGATTCCCGAAGGCAACTCGCGGACATGCCAGAGGTTCGGACGATCCTTGTCCCGGGAGAAGTGCTTCTTGCCGGAGATGTGCGTCTCGAACCCCGGAAGGTAGGACGACACGTCGGCGATGAACAGGTCGAACTGCACGTCGCGCACCTCGCCGGGGGTCTTCGGTTTGATCATCACGGTGCCTGACCGCAACGCGCCGAGCGTCAACTTGAGATCCTCGTCTCCCCGGTGCGGGCCGGTGACCTCCCAGGGTTCTCCGCGCTTGCGCTGGTAACAGAGATAGAGCGGTCCACGCGGAAGACCAGAGATCTCGAACTTGCCCTTGGCATCGACCTTGATGGGCTTCTGCAGAAGACCCCCGGGAAGCAACGGTATCACGCTGCCCGCACTGACACGTATGCCCGGCAGCGGCTTGCCATCACCGTCGCGGAAGCTACCGGAGAGAAACTCGCCCTCGCCAATCGAGATGTTGCCGACATCGTTGACCTGTTCCGCCGCGACCGAGACGTTCTTCACGTAGGGCGTCATCCCGAACCTGGTCACGATGATGCTCGGCGTCCCCGGACGCACGCCGCGAATCTCGAAGTGACCGTCGTGATCGCTGTGGCCATCGCCAAACGGCAGGAACTCGTCGTAGTCCTTCAGCCAGGGCGGCAGCTGCAAGACGACGCGATACGGACCCTGGACGATCAGCCCCATCCCCTCCGGGTCGAACCGCTCGACTCCGAATTGGAACGCGATCTTGGGCACGTCGGCGATACGCACGCGCGCGCCGGCGACGGCCTTGCCGCTCTCGTCCACGACCCTCCCCGAGACGATTCCCCGCTCGAGGATCTCGAGGTCACCGAGGTCGACGAGCTCGCCGGGAGCGGGCGCCTGCGGGACCGGGCGGACCGCGGCGGTTTCGGTCTTGAGACCGATCGCGAGGAGCATCATCGAACGTCCATGGACTCCATGCAGCTCGAAAACGCCGTCCTCATCCGTCCGCGTCTTGCCGCGGAAGACGACGGGCGATCGCATCTTCTCGGCACCGACAAGATCGCTCAGCGTCGGGACCACGGCGTCGAGCCAGGCCTCGATGAGCTTCACCTCGATGCCGGCGATGGGTTCGCGACTGCCGGCCCAGATCAGGCGGCCACGCAGACCGCTCAGAGCACGGCGATACGCCATGGGTTCGCCGATTCCGCCCTCGACCGAATCGTCCACGCGGACGCGCTCCGGATTCGTACCGCCAGGACCAGCTCGGCCCGTTCGCAAGTCCTCCGGATTGGTGGTCTCAGTCCCTCCGTTCCCCTCGTTCACGCCAGGAGTCACCGTCGTGTCGTCAGAGCGGATGAACACGAATGCGCCGCCGACGAGAGCTAGTAGGAGCAGACTGAGGAGAAGGCCTCGATTCATGGGGTCACGGCGGTCGCGTGCTGGGGATGGTATTCGACAGTAGGAGCTCAGTGCGAGGGCGCCGTAGCCGATCCAGGCTGTATTGGCGGCGCCTGTTGCAGGGGGGACAATCTTAAGGGACAGTGCGCCGCCATGAGACCCCTTCAAACCACCTGCTATTCCATCCTGTGGACGGGGGTCGCTGCAGCGATCCTGAGCCCCGCGGGCATCGCCCAGCGCGGCACCAAGGAGTTGACACAGCAGCTCGAACACAAACTCGATCAAGAGTGGGTCTCGAACGCCGAGTGGATCACGGACTTCGACAAGGCGAAGGCGGAGGCGAAGCGACGTGGAAAGCAGATCTTCGGCTATTTCACTCGTTCCTACGCTCCTTGACCTCCGTGCAAGGCGATCGAGAACGGTCTGTTCTCGACGGAAGGGTTCGCGAAGTTCAGCAAGAACCACGTGATGTTCCTGCACATCACGACACGCATTCCAGGCCGCAAGAACGACGGCATGCTCCGCAAGGTCGGCGGACCGAACACAAGAGGCTTCCCGACTTTCGTAGCGATGAGCTCGACCGGCGAAGTGATGGCGAAGCCGCGGCAACGCAGCCTCGAGGCGTTCGCGAATGCGATGAACGAAGCCGCGGAGCTCGAAGGAGAGGCCAAGCCATCGAAGTCCGGAAACGCGAACAGCGACGGCGCGGCCGGCGCGATGGAACTGCTGCGGAAGTTCAAGATGGGCGCGTTGACGGACCCCGCGAAAGACCGCGCGGCCTACATCAAGGTCCGCAAGTCCCTGAACGAAAAACAACGCAAGCAGATCGAGGAAGCGCTGATCATCGCGGAGTTGACAGCGGGCCAGCACAAGTGCATGAGTGCCAAGATTGGCTCTGCAGAGCACAAGAGCGCCGTGCTATCGATGCTGTCGGCGAAAGAGAAACTCGGTGGGGAGTGGCCGATGATCGGAATCACAAATCGCGCGCTGATCAACCTGATGGCTTGGGCCGAGCATCGAAAGGACCCGCAGATGTACCAGGTCCTGTTCGACGACTTCGCGAAAGTCCGTCGCAAGTTGTTCGGCAATCGGAACAACAACGAAGTGTTCATCCAGAAGTTCAAGGGCCGGCTCGACCGGTTGTGGAATGGTCAACCGCCGATCGGCGAGCAACGCACCGTTCGTCGACGCTGATTCGAGACCTATTCTCCTGATGACACACGCATCGATGACCGCCGCGTGCTCGCGCGGACTGTTGGCGTTCGCCGCCATCGCGACATTGTCCACTGGCTGCGTCACGTCCGTCTCCCCGCTGATCAGGCCAACGATCTCGGCGAAACACATGCAGCAGACGGTCAGCTTCCTGGCCACGAAGGAGATGCGCGGTCGACGGGTCGGATCGCCCGAGAACGCGCGCGCCGCCGAGTGGATCGCAAGGCAGTTCTCTGACCTGGGTTTGTCACCGGCGGTGGAGGGGTCATTCTTCCACGAGTTCCCCTACGGTCGGCGCAAGGGACGAAACGTGGCGGGCATCGTCGAAGCGACAGGAGTCGGCGGCAGTGGCAAGGTCGCGGAATTCGTCGTGGTCGCTGCGCACCTCGACGGCGTCGGCGACGTCGGCGACGTGCACAGACCGGCGGCCGACGACAACGCGTCAGGCGTGGCGGCGCTCATCGAGATCGCACGGGCAGTCGTCGCGATGCGGAGCACACTGCGTCGCAACGTCGTATTCGTGGCCTTCGATGCCGAAGAGGTCGGCCTCGTGGGGTCAACGCGGTTCGTGCTCGACGAGATCATTCCGAGCGAGGACACGAGGTTCACAATCGTGTTCGACATGATCGGCGGCAAGTTCTTCCCGTGGCAACAGAAGACCGGGATCGCCATGGGAACCGAGCACAGCAACTACATCCGTTCGACCGTCGAGAGGCTCCGCTTGAATCGAGCCACACCCATCGAGTTGCTGGGAACCTACGTGCTCGAGCCCGCGGGACCACTGCTGGCGCGGAGCGATTATCGCGCGTATCGCAAGGCCGAAATCCCCTACGTGTTCTTCAGCACGGGCACGCCGTGGTACTACCACATGGCCCAGGACAGCATCGACCGGGTCGACTTCCAACAGAGCGAGGAGATCGCCACGTTCGCGCTCGACCTGTTGTTGGAGATCGCGTGCAACGCGTGCGAAATCGACTTCATCAAACGTCCCAAGCCCGGAGTGCTCGACCTCGTTCAACTACACCGGATCCTCGAAGAACTCCTCCAACACCAGACCGAGATCCAACTCCCCGAGCGGAAGTTCACGCAGATCGGCAAGATGAAGCAGGCGCTCGCCAGCTCGATCGCGAACAAGAAGGCCAGCCGCATCCTGGCGCAACGCGCCCTGATGCTGATCTTCGAAGCCGCCCAACACTCAGAGCCGAAGTGAGCGCGGCCCTCTTCGCCAAGGGCTAGGAGGTGGCGGTGCCGAAGACCCGCGTCGCGATCTCGAGTGGGATTCGATCGTTCATGCGCTCAGACGGATCCACCTTGGAGGGTGCGAGCTTACTTTCCACACTGCCCGCCGTCATTGCACCCCCCATGCCAATGGACCGCGTGCGTCGAAACCTGCCGAGCGAGTCTACAATACGGTTTCGCGCACCCTTGCAATCGCGGCAAGGTCTTCCTGCAACTAGATTTCTAGCTACGCGCAGATCCCGATTTGCTATGCTTCCGGCTCGTCTCAAACCATGGATCCCCCCCGGGCGCGGCTCGTCCCACGCCAGCGGGAAGGCGATTCGTCACCACTCGCAACTTTCAATCAGATTAGACTCATTACAAAACCTCCGTCATTTGGCGAGGTTCTTGCAAACCACTAAGCACGATCCGTTCTTGAATCGTGGATTCCTCACAGACAACAGACCGTGCCGTCACGACGCGCACCGGCGCGGAACGCGGCCCACGAGCCGACTCAGGTCAGCTCGAATATCTGAATCTGTACCGCGTCTACCACCGGGTATTGACACAGCCGGAAGATGACGCATTGCGCCTTATCGAGGTCCAGAAGTCGAGCTACGCGGAAGCGGCCGGCGTGATGAGGGTGTCGATTGACGACATCAAGAAGCTGATCTTCCTGGCCCGACAGAAGCTCTTCTTCGGCATGGGTCAGACCCTCGGAGAGCTGAGCGAAGAACCCGCCGCCTGAGCGGATTCGCTGAGCGCGATCACCCACGGACCGCCGACGAAACCGACGACAGCCCGACAGGTGCCGGGGATGAATTCCCTTCGCCCGTAGCACAAGCCAGGGGATTCCTCACTCATTTAGGGCCCGAACCCTCACGGCAGAAGGAAATCGGCCTCAGCGGCTCTTCTTGTTGTGGTAGATGGCGTAGGCCTTCTCGAGTTTCTTCCACTCTTCTCCACTCTTCGTGGACCGCCCGCCAGTGGCGACGAGGAACTTGAAAGACCCGAGCTTGGCCATGATCTGCGGGCGCAGCTTCTTGTACTGCGACTCGAGCACCTCGAACTCCACGGCGAAGTCGACGCCCTGACCCTTGTAGACGCAACCGATGTAACGCATCTTGTCGTTCGCGAGCTTCTCGAACTTGTCCACGCTCGCCTTCTTGACAGTCCCGGAGTCCTCCTGGCTGTAGTGGTATCCGCCGCCCCGGAGGTTGCGCCGCACGTAGTCTCTGTAGTCGCGATACGGATGCTCTGTTGGGCCGATGTCGATTGGCTGAGGATCGAGATCGAGACAGCGAGGCTTTTGAGAACGAGATGGATCGGCTTGATTGATGCACTCCTCTGAAGCCCGCGCGTCCTACCCCATGGACTCAATTCGCTCCACGTGCCACGCTCGCGGCGACCGCCAAGGAGTGCAGAACGACCTCGTACCCCGGTTGCTCGACATCCCACCGGTCGACCTCGGTGGAGCTCGTCAGCACAAACACGCAGTGGTCCGGCTCGTCGACGTGCCAGATCTCGAACCGACTCTTTCCGAGCCCGCGAGCTTTGACATCGAGGCGCACCCCCTTGCGGTCCTTCCCGGCTATCCGGTGCGTGACCGGATCGACGATCCAACCGTCGCAACCCAATGGGCGGATCGGGCCCAGCCGGAAAACCTCGTCGAGACCATCGTGAAACCCACCGACCGCGGCCTCGACGTACTCAGCTAGCTCCATCCCGACGTTCGGCACCATGACGGTGACGCAACAGACGCTGCCCATGGCGGTCTCCAGGTGCACCGAGAAGCACCCCTCCGCTGGCGTCTTCCTCGTCGATCTTCCAGTTGCGTGGATAGTCGAACGATAGGCCGTGGCTGGTGAACCGTTCGGGGTCGCGCAACTCCGGCGGTCGCACCCGACCGAACAGATTGAAGAGGCGGTCGACGATCTAGCCAACGACGCTCATGCGCGACCGAGACCTGCTACTTGTCCTTCGCGGGTTTGGCGATCTTCCGAATGGAGATGATCTTGATGTCCTTCTCCGGCTTGCTCGGCGCCTTCATTTTGACCTTCTGCATCTTGTCGATGATGTCCATGCCGGTCAGAACCTTGCCAAACACCGTGTGCTTGCCGTTGAGGTACGTGTTGTCCTTCATATTGAGGAAGAACTGCGAGCCGTTGGTGTTCGGGCCCGAGTTCGCCATCGCGATGGTGCCGCGAAGCATCCCGTGCGAAGGCCGCGTGTCGTTGTACTTGTAGCCCATGTTCACGAGGACATCCAAGACGGTCAGCTTGTTCAGCTCCGCGTCCACTTCCTTCTTCTTTTCCTCGAAGTCCTTCTGACTTTTGATTCCAAGCTTCTTGATGACCGGATCCATGATCGCCGACTGGAACTTCTGCCGACTCCGAATGCCGAGCAGCTGATTGGGTCCCTTGCCTCTACCGGTGTCCACCCAGGCCATCTTCTTGTCGAGTCCGAGAGCCTTGGCGTTGATCTCGTCTTCAAAGCTGAAGCCAGGGCCACCGCGACCGTTGCCGTCAGGACAACCACCCTGCGCCATGAAGTCGGCGATCACGCGGTGGAAGATCAAACCATCGAAGTAGTTCCTCTTTGTCTTCTTCCTGGTCTTCGAGTCCGTGAACTCCTTCGTGCCCTCGGCGAGGCCGAGGAAGTTCGCGACGGTCTTCGGCGCTTCGTTCGCGAAGAGCTCGAGGGTGATCTCACCCATCGACGTCTTGATCAGGACCTTCGGGTTCTTGACCTTCTTGACAGTCTTCTTGGCGGCGACTTTCTTGACGGTGTCCTGGGTCGTCTTCTTCTCCCCCGTCTGAGCGGGGAGAAGTGCGGTGGTGGCCAGCAGGGCGGCAACGAGTTGGGATTTCATTGCGGGAGTTTACGGCGAAGCCAACCGAACTGAGACATCGGGAGATGGGAATTCTTGGATCAGGGCTATTCGATCCGGACGCGGCGCGGATGGACGAGGGCTGGGATGTCCTCGTCACGAATAACGCGGTTCAACCCGAGCAAGGCGAGACGCTTCCTGCGTTCCTTCGGCAGACCGCTCACGTGGACGGCGGCGACGCCAGGTTCGAGGATCGTCGCGAACAGCGCGATCTCCGCCGTGGAATCCGCCCCGCGGAGAACGACCGAGCTCGCACGGGTTTGCGGAAAGCGTCGCAACGCGTGCCTCGCCGACCTCGCGTCGTGAATCCTCGTCTGGCTGAGGGTTCGACCAAGAACGAGGAAGCGGCGGCGGAGGTGGTTCCGCTTGCGCGCATTGCCGGGCCATCGCGTCAAACCCAGTCCACGAGGCACGACGACGGCGACCGCCGTGCGCCCGTCGCGAACCGATTGGATCGCCTTGCCGGGTAGCTCCGTCGCCACCTGGATGACCAGTTCGACCGGCGCGGTGGTGTCATCCATCGTGTAGAGGACGAGTGGCAACTTGAAGACGTCCCCGGTGTCCAAGACGAACTGCCGACACAGAACGCCATCGATCTTGCCCAAACGCACAAGACGCAATCGCGCGTCTTCGGGCACCCTCGCGGCGCGGAAGGTCGTCGCCATCAGCCGCGCCATCACTCCTCTACGCCACTGCGAGACCGCGGCGCCGTTCGCCGCCGTCGGGCGCGCATCTCCGTAAGGCACGAAGCTGTACTGGATCGCCCTGTTCCGCTCGTCCTTCGGAAACTTGTCGAAGACTCGGAGCCGCTTCACCTCAAAGTGCTTCGCCGCAGGCTCGACGACCGTGTCCTTCTCTCCCTTCAGGAACCGCCCCATCCAACAAAACGCAGGCACGCGAAGTTCCGGCGTGTCTCCGTGCCGTCCGGGTGTGATCAAAAGGCCGAGCTTGCCCTTCGCTCCGTAGAAGTCGTACGCGTCCTCCAGCTCCGCGTGCAAGCGCATCACGCCATCGAGTGGAAAGATCCCGTCGTTGTCGCTATTCGCGAGCAGCAACGGACGCGGGGCCGACAACGCGGCGATCCTCCCGAAATCCCAGCGGTAGTAGTTGATGAAGTAGTTGCAGTCGCAGTGATTCTCGATGCAACCGTTCTGGACATGGTTCGCCACGTCAGTGAGTCCGGCGACCGGCACGAGCGCCGCGGGTCGTTCATCGATCGCCGCGAGATGCCACGTCCCGACGCCACCACCACTTCGACCCGTGACGCCGATGCGCTTCGCGTCTACTTCGGGCAGCGAACAGAGGTAGTCGATGGAGCGCGACGCGTTCCACGCCTCGACACCGGCCGGCGTGTAGCCTCGGCGCACCCACCACCACTGCCCGAGTCGAAACGTACCGTGGTGGGCACCTTCGATCTCGCCGAGCTGCAATGTGTCGATGACGAGGCACACGTACCCATTGCGCGCGAACCACGTCGGGTGGTGCATGTAGTACGTCTTGTTGCCGTAGGAATAGCCGTCGACCTTGACCTTCCCATGACCACACAGGTACAGGATCGCGGGGAGCTTTGCGCCTTTCGGGATCACCGACGGGCGATAGAGGTTGGCCGTGACGTAGAGGCCCGGCATCGATTGGAAGTGCAAGTTGTCGACCGTGATGCCGAGCTTCTCGTCGCGCAGCGTTCCAGTCACCTTCGCTTGGAGAGGCGTGCGCGCCGGCAGTGGGTCCAGCCCGAGCATCTCGCGAAACTGTCTCCTTCGCTCCTCGCGCTTGCCCTTCCATTCCTTCGCGGAATCGTTTCGAACGCGGCTGGGCTTGTTGACCGCGGCGCACTCCTTAGCGAAGTAGGCCTCGAGCACGGTCTTCGGGTCCCCGAGGTGCTTGCGCCAGGTCTGCACTTCGTCCGATTGGGATTGCGGGCAACCGCCAGCCGCAGAGAAGCCAACTGCGGTGAGAACGATGGTGCCGAGGGCGAATGAAATCATGACGCCGACGATTGGAGCGGTCCTGAGTGTCCTCGACAAGTGCCTTGATCGTTGTCAATCAGTCGCGCTGGGCACATGATGACACGACTGACCCACTTGCCTGTAGGAGGCCACCTTGCGCTCTCAATCGACAGTTCGTCTCATCATCGGGATGTCCGTTTCTCTCGCTTGCGTGACGTCTGCCGTCGCGCAGACGCAACGCGATTACACCGACCCTGCCACGCGCATGGCCTGGTACCACAAACACGTGGCCATGACCAAGACGACGGAGTTCGGGGGCATCCGCTGGCAGTTCCTGGGCCCGAAGAACACGAGCGGACGAGTCACCGACGTCGCGGTCGCCACTCCACGCGGCAAGACGTACGTGACCTACGTGGCCGCGGCGTCCGGTGGCGTCTGGAAGACCGACAACGACGGCTTGTCATGGAAGCCAGTCTTCCAGGAAGGGCCCTCGACGTCGATCGGCGACGTCACGCTCGCCCCGTCCAATCAGGACATCGTCTGGATCGGCACGGGTGAGGCCAACATCTTCCGCAGTTCGATGGCGGGGTGCGGCGTGTTCAAGTCCGTGGACGCCGGGAAGACCTGGAAGCACATGGGGCTTGCGGGCACCCACACGATCCCGCGCATCGTCATCCACCCGAAGAACCCCAATATCGTGTACGTCGCCGCGTCCGGCCACGAGTGGACGGACAACCCGGAACGCGGCGTCTACAAGTCGACCGACGGCGGCAAGAACTGGGACAAGATCCTCTACATCAACGAACAGACCGGCGCGATCGACCTGGTCATGCACCCTGACAACCCGAACACGCTGTACGCGGCTACGTGGCAGCGCATCCGGAAGCGCTGGAACGACCCGCGCAACGAAAACGGCGCCGGCGGCAGCGGCATCTTCAAGACCACGGACGGCGGCGCGAATTGGAAGCCAATGAACAAGGGTCTGCCGAAGGCAGATTGGCGCGGCCGCATCGGGATCGACATCTGCCGCAGCAAGCCCGACGTGATGTACGCGTTCGTCGACAACTACGAGAAGGTGAAGGAGCAGGAGCGGGCATCCGGAAACGACGCGTACGGTCGCCCGAGTTCCGGCACGATCAAAGGCGCCGAAATCTACCGCAGCGACGACGGCGGCAAGCAGTGGCGCAAGACGAGCAAGTCCGACCGGACCATGGCGCGACACTCGGGCACGTACGGTTGGGTATTCGGACAGGTACGCGCCGATCCGGTCAATCCCGATGTCGTCTACACAATGGGGCTCGGGCTGAACGTCTCTCGCGACTCCGGCAAGACCCTCCAGAGCATCGGTCGCGGTGTCCACGGCGACCACCATGCCCTGTGGATCGACCCCGACAACCCGAACTACCTGGTCAACGGCAACGACGGCGGCGTCTACACCTCCTACGACGGGGGCAAGTCCTGGCGGAGGTTCACGACGGAGCTGCCGCTGGTGCAGTTCTTCAACGTCAACTACGACATGGCCGAGCCGTTCCGGGTCTACGGTTCGATCCAGGATCACGGCAGCCGCCGCGGAGTCGTCGACTTCGCGCAGAGCCGGCGACGCATCAAGGCACAGGATTGGGAGCGAGCGCCGGGTGGTGAAGGTTCACACCACTTCATCGACCCGCGCAACGCGGACATCGTGTACTCGTGCGGGTTCTACGGCGGCATCAGTCGGACGGACCTCTCGAAGGGCCGCGCGGGGAGATCCAAGATCAATCTCGAGGCGCCCGAAGGCGCCGGGAAGTTGCGGGGGCAATGGCTCGCGCACTTCATCCTCTCGCCGCACAACCCGGATGTCCTCTACCACGGCATGAACTACCTGTTCCGGTCGAAGAACCAGGGGAAGGACATCGAGATCATCAGCCCGGACCTGACCTACAACGACGAGGAGACCATCGGCGACATCCCGTTCCACACGATCACGGCGATCTCCGAGTCACCACTGGAGAAGGGAGTCCTCTTCGTCGGCACGGACGACGGCAGGGCGCACCTGACGCTGAACGACGGCGGTAAGTGGCGCGAGATCATGGACGGCCTCGCGCCGCACCGCTGGGTCTCGCGAATCGAGGCTTCTCGATTCACGAAGGGAACCGTCTACATGGCGCAGAACGGCAAGCGTCACGACGACTTCACTCCGTACCTCTGGAAGTCGAGCGACTACGGCAAGACGTGGCAGAGCATCGTCGGCAACATTCCGATCGGGCCGATCAACGTCGTCCGTGAGGACCCGAAGAACCCGAAGGTGCTCTACGTCGGCACCGACATCAGCGTCTACGTCAGTATCGACGGCGGAAAGAAGTGGCACGTGCTGGGACGAAAACTGCCGAGCACGTTCGTAAGCGACCTGATCATCCACCCTCGGGACGACATCCTCGTGATCTCCACGCACGGGCGGGGCATGTTCGCGCTTGATGCTCGGGCGATTCGCCGACGCATCAAGGCGCTCGCGGAGGGCGACAAATAGCTCCGGCGGCGAGAGCCCCCGGTGACGACGTCGACCCGTCGACCTACTTGTTCGGGCCTCCGAACTGAGCGTTTCTGTGGCTACCCCGCGCTAGCGCTCGAGTGCTTGCCGCGTCCAGGCCGCCATGAGCCGGCGCTCCAACAAGGGTAGCGCGAGTGCATGGCGCGGATCTTCGGCGTGGTGCTCCGCCGCTGCGGCGATGCGCGCGGCGATCGGCGACGCTTCGGTCAAAGCCGCATCGCGGTCGATGAACCACAGGCGCGAGTAGCGGAACAACTCGAGAGCGTAGTCGCAGTCGAGCGCGTGCAGCGGATCGCGCATCTCGTACCAAGTCTCGCGGCCGACACGCGTGGCGGACACCCATCCGGCGTCGCGCAGGTAGCGCAGCTGCGGCGACACGGTCTGCTCGGAGATCGAACAGGCGCGGGCCACGTGCTTGACCTGCATCGCGCCTCGCTGTCCCGACAACCAGTGGAGGATCAGACGCTGCTGCGTGGAGCAACGCTCGAGGGCGGCACGCGTCCATCGCTCATGCACGTCGAGCGCCCGCAGGAGGATCCGGTCGGGTTCCGAGAGGTCGTCCACGCCGCGCACGAGATCGACCCATCGTCCAGGCAACCCTCCCAGCACGTGGTGCAGTGCCGAGAGGACGGACCGATGGCCCGCGCTCTTGACCGCTGCCGCGAGTTCCGAGTCCCCACGGGCGCGGGCGTGCGCCGCGAGCAGACGGATCGTCGCCTTGGCGTCCACTTCCTCGAGCCGGTGCACGCCGAAGAACCCGAAGAACGGACGGGACTGGTCCGTGAAGTCCGGCGTCAGCTCCGCGACGGTGCCGAGAACCGCGCAGCAGCGCTCCTCCTGCAGAAACGCGCGCAAGCCCCGCTGACCCGCCTCCCCGAACGCTTCCAGCACCTGGTCGAGTTCCTCGACACACAAGAGAAGCGTGCGCCCACCGAGGACCTCCAACACGCGCGAGCGCGCCGCAGTCGCCGCCACTTCGCGATCCCCTTCCCGTGCCCCACCCGGGGAGACTCGCTCTCCGTCACCGAGCGCGTTGAGAATCGCCTCGAACAGGTGCAGTTCCGACCCGAGGCCGGAGGGGTCGTCCGGCAACCACGCGACCGCGAGATCGGTGTCCGCGACGGCCTTGCGAACGCGGCCCACGACCATCGCGAGAGTGTGGCTCTTGCCGATCCCCGAGCCTCCCGCGATCACATTGTAGTGTTTGTTCGGCGTCTGCACGCTCTGCACGATCTGGTCGACGAGCCGGTCCACGAGCTTGACGTCCCCGACGAATGTCTTCACGAGGATGTCCGGCGCCGTGCGACGCGGGCTGCTCTGCCAGACGTGGTCGCTCGCTTTCACGCCTCACCTTCTCGGGAGTCGCCCTCGACGGCATCGGCCCGGTGGTGTCGCCACCATCTCTGCACAACGGTATAGCAGAATCGGTAATCTCCCTCGGCATCGGGCGCGACGTAGTGATCATTCGTCAACCGCGCCAACATCGCGATCACTTCGTGAGGGTCGCGGACATCGGCCATCGCCTGGGCGACGCGGATCAAGTGGGAGCGAGACATCGCATCCGTTCCCGCCAACGCGTCGAGAAGCGCGAGCGCGAGCCCTCGTTCCTTGCCGTAGTACGACGAGGTGCGCGAGAAGAAGTGCGCGAGATTCCATGGGTCAGTCGGATCATGGATCTTGCGCCGCACCAGGCTGCGCACGGTGTCTGGTGTCGCGTCCCACCCCTCCTTGACGAGGCCATCGAGCACGAGATGGACGTAGTACGCGATCCCGTTGACTTCCTTCGCCAGCGCATCCGCGGTTTCGACTGGCGCATCGACGGGCAAGCTCTCTCCGGCGATGATGCGCTGGGCGAGGTCGATCGCATCCGCGCGTTCGAGCGGCGGAACGTCCAACCGGTCCATGTCGTTCATCGGTGCGTGCGACACCTCTCCACCACCGCGAAGCTCGGCGAGGACGTGGTGCAGTCCGATCGATCCGGTGTAGACCATTCGGATTCCCGTGATCGACTGGCGGATGGAGCGCAGCACGTCGAGCACTTCGCGCGCCGCGGTGCTCCCCTCGCTCGCGCGGATGTTCTGAAGCATGAACGGCATCTCGTCCCAGAAGAACACCAACACGACATCGAGGTGCTCCTGCAAGTCCTCGCAAATCGCCACGAGCAACCGCTTCCAGTCCGGGGCGGCGACCTTCGGGAGCTTGAGTCCGCGGATCTCGGTCCCGCTGATCGTGCGAACGAGACGGCTGAGTCGATCCGCCGTCTTCTTGCGTCGACTGAGGAACGCTTCGGTTTGGCGGTAGACCGACTGCACGAACTGCAGCCGGGTTCGGATCCCCTCGAGGTCCTGGTAGACCGCACCAAACCCGGGGACGGGCTCCGCCGTCATCTTCTTGATCACGCTGCTCTTGCCGATCCTGCGCTCGGCTGTCAGTTCGAGACTCTGCCGGGAGAGGACCCGCCAGATACTCGCGATCAACTGATCGCGACCGAGGACATCAGCCGGATCGATCTCGCCACCTGGATTCGCGCGCATCACCACCTCCGCATTAAGTTGAAAGTATCTTACGATGACTTCGACTTAAGTCAAAACTGGCTTCAATCTTTCTCGCGATCTGACGCAAGCCCCTTCGGCGAGCGGACTTGCCCTCTGGAGAGGCCGTCGATGACCCCCTATCCGCCGGGGACGACCTCGCTGACGCCAGGGAGACAGAAGTGGAGCACGAGCCCGATCAGGCAAATTCGATAACCCGGCGGATCGATCTACGCCAATTCCCAGCCCTACGCCGGGTTGGACGATTTCCGCGTGCGGGTCTGCGGGCGAACGTCTACCC
>CAYYAQ010000003.1:0-7964 GCA_964469555.1 uncultured candidatus Brocadiaceae bacterium
CCGGATCAAGGTCGAGAGCCTGATCATCCAGGCGAAGATCGCGAAGGAGTTCAGCGGAATCACGCTGAAAATCTCTGGTGTGCTCGTCAACGCGATTGGCAAGTCCGGTGTAATCCTCAACGGTGAAGTCTTCGAGGAGGGTGAGTACATCGACTCCGGCCTGTTCGTGAAGGCCGTGCGGCAAGAGGAGATCGAGTTCGTATACAAGGGCTTCACGCTCGTGAAGACGCTGTAGCAGCGCGGCTTGACTCCGCGTCGTCGCGTCCTCTCCCAGGGCAGGGCGCGTCTCGATTCCGCCCTCGAATGAACGATCGTTCGACAATGACTCCCTTCGTGTGCCGAATTCGTGGCCAGGTGACGAGTATCTCGTCGATCTTGTCGCCTTGAAGGTTCGTTAACGTCCCCTGTTACTGAGGGAAGCTGGCTGAATCCAACTTCAGCTCCTCGGCATCCCGCGACGAAGAAGGAGTGACCGTCAAGCGCGGGCACGCTTGTGTTTCCGCGCCCCTCAGATTGTTCCCCCGGTAAGGGAAAGCCCAATGATGCAGGCACGAATTCCTACGCTCGTTCTCGCAGCCCTTTTTGGCGCGAGCGCACTCTCCTATCTTCCGGCCCAGGAAGAAAAACCAAAGCTAGACCCGAACGACGTGCGGACTCTGGCGCCCGGTGACCGGAATACCCTCCTCACGCTGAGGCTGAAGGACCGCCTCTTGAAGGATGTTGTCGAGACGATCCGCAAGAAGGTGGGGGTCAACATCATCATGGACGATGGAATTGACGAGACCGTCAGCATCGACCTCGAGGATGTTCACTGGCGCACGGCGTTGAGCCTGGTAGTGGAGAAGGCGGGGTGCGTGCTGCTCGACAAGGGGGGCAGCCTCCTAAAGGTCGAGAAACCGCCGCGTGTCTATTTCTCGTTCCAGAACGCACCGATTCAGCAGGTCATCGACACGATCGCGAAGATCTCCGGTGCGAACATCGTCGTGGCTCCAGAGGTCCAGGGCGTCATCAGCTTGCGCCTGCGGAACATCCCCTGGCGCGACGCACTCGATGCGACAGCGAAGACGCTCGGCTACGCGGTTGTCGAGGAGAACCGGGGTATCCTTCGCGTTGTCCCGCGCAGCAACCTGCGTGAGGATCTCGTCACGAAGAGTTTCCAGCTGCGCTTCGTTCGACCGAAGTCGACCTACCAGCCGGTCATCAACTCTCCGTACGTTCGGAACAACGCGCAAGCCGCCGTCGGCGGCGAATTCCAACTCGTCGGCGCCTTGCGCCGCGTCCTCACTCCGGATCTGGGCACGCTGGAGTACTTCGAGGGCAGGAACCTGATCGTCGTGAAGGACATCAAGCCGGTCATCGATGAGATCGAGGCCATCATCAACCAGATCGATACCGAGCCGGCGCAGATCTTCATCGATGTTCGCTTCGTGACGACGGCGAATCGGGACATCCTGGAATACGGCATCGACATCGGAGACGCGGGCTGGGCGGCGCACGTCAACGGTAGTGCGATTCCCGTTCGCTTGCCGTTCAACCTCGGCAAAGGCGGGTTCGAGGACAGCATCATCGCGGACGACACTCGATCGGGTCCATTTGCCCAGGCTGGCAACCCTGGCGCGACGACGATTCCGAACGTCATCTTCGGTGCGCTGAACTTCCAGGAAGTCACCGCGGCGCTCCGGTTGCTCAAGCAGGACGTGCACTCCGAGATCATTCAGGCGCCGAAGCTCGTCGCCCTCGATCACCAGGAAGCCACGATCTTCGTGGGTGAGACCGTCCGCTACGCGCAGGCTCGCGCCGAGCAGGGCCAGGCCGGTGGCCTGCAGCTCGTCGTCGAGGAAGCGCCGAACTCACCGGTCAGCGTCGGCTTCCAGCTCCTCGTCGTGCCGCACATCGTGCCGGGCACGGACAAGATCATCATGGATGTCATCCCGCAGTCGGATGCTCTCTCGGGCACCGGTTCGAGCGCTCTGGCTCCGGCGGGCTTCGATGTGTTCACGGTGGGTTCGGGAAGCGGTGACGGGCAGATCGCCCTGCCCCGCGTCTCCTCGAGCACCATCGCGACCCAGGTCCTCCTTCGTTCGGGGCAGACCGCCGTGCTCGGCGGCTTGATGACCGACACGGTCTCGGACACCGTGACCCAGCTCCCGCTCCTCGGCGACATCCCGTTGCTCGGTTGGTTGTTCAAGCACAAGAACACGAACAAGACCCGCACGAGTCTGATCGTCTTCGTCACGCCGCAGCTGATTCGCAGCCCGGAAGAGGTCGACGAGAACATTCGCCGCATGATGCGCGAACGCGAAGAGATGGTCGAAGCGGAACGCCGCGCGATCTTCGGAGGCGGCAAGTAGCCGTCCACCGTCTCCTATACGGAGCACCTGTGGCAGCGACCTCGCTGGAGACATCTCTTGCTTGAGAACGCATAGGCTCATCACGAAGCGGTCGCCAGGGCGAAGTCCCCGGCGGTCGCGGTCCGGCGAGCCGCCCCAGCCGCCGTCATCCTCGGCGTGCCAACCCGCCAAATCCCCCCTGGATCCGGCCCTGGCAGGCCCCAGCCGCCGCCCGGGAGGGACGGTCTACTCCGAAGTTGTGTGCGGTCCGCCCTTTCCGTATGATGTGAACACGCCCTGTTTCGACAGGGCTGGCCCTGTCCGAGGGCGCACTCGTCGACGCCTTGTCGCGTCCCGAAGCCGCGGAGACATCATGGAGTCCCCGTCGCCTCGCACCCCCGGTCGAGGCTCGAGAACAGTCATGTCGACCCCCATCCCAGGCCAAGATGGCCGAAACCTCCCGCACTCCGCCCTCCGGTGGCGCTGCGGCATGCTCCCGTCGCGCTGTGGCGGGGCGACCGGATGGGTTCGACGTTGTCCGAGGCGTCACACGAGACGCCTTTGGGTTTTTCCGGAAGTGACGGGGCGTCAAGCGTTCCGACTTCTCGCGATGAGTCGACCGATCGCGGTCGACCAGATCCGCTCATTCGCGTCCTCGATGCCCGCACGACGGGCTGGGGGCGATGTGCCAGCTGCCGCGCGATGTCGCGCGGAGATGGTCCGATCCGGGCCCGCGCCGAGGGTGCAGGGTGGCTCGATGATCGATGCAGCGCGGTTCGCGAGGACAGCTTCCTTGTGCCGCGCCGACGCCGTCGGCGCGCTATCGACGAAGGATACAAACCGTGAAGCGAATGCTGATCAACGCCATCGATTCCGAGGAAAGTCGGATCGCGGTGGTGGAAGACGGAGTTCTCCAGGAACTCCACGTGGAGATTGCCAACCGAGAGGCGTATCTCGGCAACATCTATAAGGGCCGGGTCGTCAACATCGAGCCCAGCATCGGGGCCGCATTCGTCAACTTTGGCGGGCGCTCCAATGGGTTCCTCCACGTGTCGGACGTGCTGCCCGCGTACGGAGGCGATGAGTTTTCCCTCGAAGACATCATCGAGGGCCGTGCCCGGGTGTCCGGAGAGGAGGGACCCGATGCGGTGCGCTCGGTCCTGACCGACGACGACGGCGGCTCGGATGATGACGTCGACTTCGACGACGTCGACGATCCGTCCGACGAGGGTGCCTCGGACGAAGACGCCTCCGAGCAGGATCCGGATCAGGCAGAGCCTGCCGCCGATCGCGAAGAAGCCAACGCGGGCAAGCCCTCGCCGACGCGGAAGAAGCGTTCCCGGCGAGGGGGCCGCAAGCCCGTGGCGTCCGAAGCGACGGTCGCCGACGGCCCTGCGGCTTCCGCGGACGGTCCGGCGGATGAGAAGGCTGAGGACAAGGAAGGATCGGGAGGCGGCGGCGAAGATCCGGTGCTCTTCATGGCTGCCGGTCGGGGGTCCACCAAGGACACCGACGGGGAGACCGCGTCCGTGGAGCGGGTCAAGCGCGGTGGTGGGGGGCGAGACCGGCGGAACGACAAGAGCCACCGCCGAGCCAGCTCGCGGGAGTTCATGCCCCGGATGCCGATCGACCAAGTACTCAAGAAGGGTCAGGAGGTCGTCGTCCAGGTCACGAAGGAGGGCATTGGCGCCAAGGGCCCGACGCTGACGACCTACGTGTCCTTGCCCGGTCGCTGCCTCGTGCTGATGCCGAGCCTCCCGAAGTGCGGGGTGTCCCGCAAAATCGCGAGCGACAAGGAGCGGCGACGGTTGAAGAAGATCGTCCGCGCCCTCGACGAAACGGGCCACGGCGGTCTCGGCTTCATCGTGCGCACCGCGGGCGTACTCAAGACGAAGGACGAACTCGAACGCGACCGGGACTACCTCAAGAAGATCTGGGAACTCGTCGCCCAGCGGCTCCGGGTCACCCGTGCTCCGGCGCTTCTCTACCAGGAGTCCGACCTCGTGTTGAAGGCGATGCGCGACCTGTTCGCGCCTGACATCGAGGAGGTCGTCGCCGATTCGAAGGGCGTGTTCCTCCGCATCAAGGACTTCACCGAGAAGCTGATGCCACGGATGGCGGAGCGCATCAAACGCCACGAGTCGACGACCCCGGTCTTCCACGCGTTCGGCATCGAGGTCGAAGTGCAGACTCTCTACCAGCCGAGGGTCGAGCTGAAGAGCGGCGTCTCCATCGTCGTCGACCAGACCGAGGCCCTCGTCGCGATCGACGTGAACTCCGGCAAGTTCAAGCCGGGGACGAACCTCGAGGAGACGGCCTACCTCACCAACATCGAGGCGGTTCCTGAGATCACCCGGCAGCTGCGGCTGCGCGACCTGGGCGGCGTCATCATCATCGACTTCATCGACATGAGCCTCGAGAAGCACAAGCGCGCGGTAGAGCGCAAGCTGGTCGAGTGCATGAAGGGCGACAAGGCCCGCATCAAGATCGGTCGAATCTCGCCGTTCGGCATGATGGAGCTGACCCGCCAGCGGGTTGGCCCGGGTCTCAAGCGAACCGTGTTCAACACCTGCACCCACTGCGACGGCGCGGGCATGTCCCGGACAGCCCAGAGCAAGGCCCTGTCGGTGATGCGCGACGTCCGCGCGATCCTCCATCTCAAGGGCTTCTCGGTCCTGCAGGTGTTCGTGGCGCCCCCCGTGAACGACTTCCTCGTCAATTCCAAGCGCCGGACGATCCTCGATCTCGAGGAGGATGTCGGCAAGAGCATCATTGTGCGCAGCGAGCCGAGCTACCCCGTCGATGTGGTCCACTACCGGTTCCTCACGGCGGATGGCCAGGAGGCGAAGGTCGTGATTCCAGCTGGACTTGGGGTCAAGAAATAGAGGCCGCGGTTTGCCTCACCGAAGGGTCCGGGCTGGGTATTGATTTCGCTGCCCGTCGGGCTAGCATTCGGCGCCTTCCCGAGGCTCAAAGACAAGGTTTTCAGGCATGTACGCCGTCGTCGACGACCGCAACAATCAGTTCCGCGCCGAACCCGGCAAACGAGTACAGCTCGCCCACAACGAGACCCTCGAACCGGGTACGAGCATCACGTTCGACAAGATCTGCCTTGTCACCGGCGACAAGCCGCAGATCGGCTCGCCGTACTGCGATGGCGTCACCGTCACCGCCAAGGTGATCGGCGCCGTCAAGGGCCCGAAACTCGTCATCCAGAAGATTCGGCGCCGCAAGAACAGTCGGCGTCGGACCGGCTTCCGCGCCTGTTTCACCGAAGTCCGGATCGAGAGCATCGACGGCGTCTAGGAGGCAATCCAAATGGCACACAAAAAAGGACAGGGCTCGACCAGAAACGGGAGCGACTCGAACCCGCAGTTCCGTGGCGTGAAGCGCTTCGGTGGTGAGAGCGTCACCGCGGGTACCATCCTGGTTCGCCAGTGTGGCACCTGGTTCAAGGCTGGCAAGAACGTCAAGCGCGCGAACGACGACACCCTATTCGCCCTGCACCCCGGGAAGGTTCGGTTCACGAGCAACCGCAAGGTTCACATCGACCTGACCCCAGAGAACGCGAACAACTAGCGTTCTCCCCGCCGGCCCTCCGGCACCGCAGCCATGTTTCTCGACGAGTACGAACTCAAGGCGGTCGGGGGGAAGGGCGGCGATGGTTGCTGTTCGTTTCGACGTGAGAAGTACGCACCTCGCGGCGGGCCCGACGGTGGCGATGGTGGTCGTGGTGGTGATGTTGTCTTCATGCCGACCATCCACCGCAACACGCTCTACCACTTGGGCGGCGCGCGGCAACACGAGGCGGAAAAGGGCCGACAAGGCACCAGCGCAGACTGCAGCGGCCGCAAGGGTGCGGACCTCGTGCTCGAGATCCCGGTGGGGACCGTGATCTACGACGCGGAGCGCGGCAACCTCCTGAAAGACCTCGATCAGGCCGGCGAGAGTTTCGTCGTCTCGCGAGGTGGCAAGGGTGGCCGCGGCAACGCGAAGTTCAAGACCGCCACGAATCGCGTGCCGCGGACGTTCGAGCAGGGCCTGCTCGGGGAGGAACGCAGCGTGCGGCTGAGCTTGAAGCTGATCGCCGACGTCGGGCTCATCGGACTACCCAACGCGGGCAAGTCGACGCTGATGTCGACGCTGTCGAAGGCACGTCCCAAGATCGCGGACTATCCGTTCACGACCCTCGAACCGTGCCTGGGCATCGTGCCCGGTCGCGACTCCGACTCGTTCGTCATGGCCGACATCCCCGGCCTGATCGAGGGCGCTCACCAGGGGAAGGGGCTCGGCGACAAGTTCCTCCGCCACGTCGAGCGTACGCGGGTGCTCCTCCACCTCGTCGACTGCTGCTCTGGCGCGAGCGAAGAGCCCGAGACCGCTTATCGCGTGATTCGGGCCGAGCTAGCGGGTTACAGCGATGATCTCGCGTCTCGCCCTTCCCTCGTCGTGGCGACGAAGGTCGAGGATGACGCCAGCCTGGAACGTGGTCGCCAGCTGCAGGAGGCGATCGGCCAACGAGTAGTGCCGATATCCGCAGCGACCCGTCGAGGATTACCACAGATGATCGATGCCGTGACCCCCTTCGTGCGGGGCTGACCGGTCTTCGACCGCGGGTTCGTTGCACCTGGCACCTCGATCGTGCCGATAGATCCAACGATATGGCCGAGGTAATCAACGAACCGAGCCTGAAGGGGCTTCTACAGATCATGCAGAAGGAGGGGGCATCCGACCTCTTCCTCAAGGCCGGGGGTTGCCCGGGGATGCGCGTCGCCGGCGCGATTCGCTTCGTGGGGGATCAACCGCTCAATCATGAGGTTCTCGTGACCTACCTCGAGCAGGTCCTGGATCGTCGAGGCCTCGACGAGTTTCGTCGCGCCGGCGCCACGGACCGCGCCCTATCCATCCCGGGCGTCGGTCGGTTCCGCTGCAATGCGTTTCATCAGTGCGGCGACGTCGGGATGGTGTTCCGGTGCGTGAAGAGCGAGATCCCGTCGTTCAAGGACCTGAACCTCCCCGCCGACCCGCTCAAGCGGCTGGCACAGCGCAAGCGCGGCCTCGTCCTGGCGACGGGTGTTGCCGGTGCGGGCAAGTCGACCACCCTCGGCGCGATGATCGAGCACATCAACCGGAACGCCCGCAAGCACGTCATCACGATCGAGGATCCGATCGAGTTCCTCTTCGAAGACCGGTGCTCGATCATCAACCAGCGTGAGATCGGTACCGACGCCCCGAGTTTTGCCGAGGCGATGCGTTCCGCGGTGCGCCAGTCACCCGATGTGATTCTCATCGGCGAGATGCGCGACCGCGAGACCGTGGCGGCTGCGATCGCTGCTGCGGAGACCGGCCACCTCGTCTTCTCGACGCTGCACACCGTGAACGCGGTCCAGACTGTCGAGCGGATCATCACGTTCTTCGATCCGCACCAACACGAACTGGTGCGCGCTCAGTTGTCCCTGAACCTCGCCGGCGTGATCTCGCAGCGGTTGGTGAAGACCAAGGAGGGCAAGTCGATGGTGCCCGCGATCGAGTTGCTGATCAGCACGCCGACGGTGCGCGATCTGCTCGCGAGCGGTGACACCCGGAACCTCCCGAAGGCGCTCGAGGAGGGCGGCTACTACGGGACGATGACCT
>CAYYAQ010000003.1:7978-97673 GCA_964469555.1 uncultured candidatus Brocadiaceae bacterium
AGAGTCCGGGGCGCGGGTCTTTTTGCCCCGGTGACGATCTCACGGGAATAAGACCCGCGACCCCCCGTCCGACCCAATGATGGCTGGATTCGCGGGTCCGGACGCCAGACCGCAACGTGACCTGTCGCGGGAGGCTGGCTAGACTGAACGGACCACCCGGCCTGACATTTTCGAGTCCCGGACCGACGCGTTCATGAAGTTTCCGATCACCCCGCTGCTCTACCTGGTCTCCCTGGTCTCCCTCGGTGGCATTGGCCACGCGGTGTACCAGTACTCCGACAAGACCAACGACTACGACGCCAAGGCCCGGGCCAAGATCAAGAGGGAGAACAAGAAGCTCAAGGACCAGGGCATCGCCGCGAAGGACCTGAACAACGAGCGGTGGGACTACCGCAAGACGAGGTTCTGGAAGCAACTCGCCGACGTCAACCTGACCGGTAAGATCGAGAAGAAGGACGAGCCCAAGAAGCTGGTGAAGGAGGTAGAGACCGACCCCAAGCCCGAGATCGTCCAGCTCAAGGACATCGTCGAGGTCATCTGCATTGCGCGGGCGGGCGACGAAACAGGCGTGGTCATCAAGTACACGACCGACGTCGAGGTGCCCGAAAGCGAGGTCATCACGCCGTCGACACCCTCGTTGAAGAACACGATCCCGAGGGGTCGTCAGCGGGGTCGGCGGCGATCGACGCCGCAGCCTGCTCCCACCCAGACCATCGGCCAGTCCCCACCGCACCACGTCAAGGTCGGCGAGGCGCTGTGGCCCAAGTACAACTTCGTCTACTTGAAATCCGTCGCGCCAGACGCGTCGTTCGCGACGTTCGAGCTGCGCATCGACGACAAGAAGGACGAGAAGGGCGCGTACCCGACCCAGGACGTCATCAAGGGCACGCTGGACCTTCCCCCCGAAGTCCTGGCGAAGATGCGGGCCGGCATTCCTCTGCGGGCCGACGACAAGGGCCAGCCGATCCCGCGCAAAGTTGAGAGGTCGGACTGGGTCGATACCCCGACGACAACCGTCAGCCGCCAGTCAGGTCGCGTCAATGTCTCGCGCAAGGACCAGGAGTTCCTCGAGAAGAACGGTACGGACGTCTTCACAGACGACGTCCACATGCGCGACTACTCCGGTGGCAGCGGTAAGTACAAGATCAGGGGTGTCCAGTTCAAGAAGCTCAGCAGCCGCGTCAGGCAGTTCGGAGTGAACGAAGGCGACGTGCTGATCTCCATCAACGACCAGAAAGTAACGGGCATGGCGAACGCCAAGAAGGTCGGTCGCCGCCTCTACAACAAGGGCGTCCGCAACTTCAGGGCACAAGTCCTCCGGCAGGGCCGCATCATCACGCGGACGTACAGCTTCAAGAAGTAGCGGCGTGGTCACCACGCTGCTCACGCTCGACCGGGGGAATTCCACCCTGGACGGGATGTGGCACACCGAGCCGCCGTCTCGGGAGCGCGTCGACCCTGAGGACGGGGACGCCGTACGACGGTTGTTGTCGGCGAACGACCCGGCGGCTGTCGCCGCGCTCACTGTGGTCGAATCAGGCCTGTCCCGGGTCGAGGACATCTTGGCCGAGCACGGCTGTCGGGTTCTGGTCGCGGGTCGCGATCTTGAGAATCCCCTGCGGGTCGCCTACGACGATCCGTCCGGACTCGGGGTCGACCGGTGGGTCGGGGCCTTCGCGGCGCGGCGACTCTACGGCGCCGCGGTCGTGATCGACTGCGGCACCGCCGTGACCCTCAGCGCCGTCGACGCCGACGGCGTGTTTCTGGGCGGGGCCATCGCTCCTGGCGCTGGGACGATGGCCGGGTCCCTCGCGACCGCGACCCCGGCCCTGCCCGCAGTCGATCTCGGAGCGGACGTGTCGGTTCCGGCGACGAGTCCGCAGGCTGCCGTCGATGCCGGGGTACAGCTCGGCTTTTGCGGAGCGGTGGACCGCCTCGTCGATGACGTGGTCTCGGCGACCGACCTCGCGAACCCCGTCGTCGTGCTGACCGGCGGCACGGCTTCGGTCTACGTCCGTCATGGACGACACCCCGTGCGCCACCATTCCGACCTCCTGCATCTGGGCCTTCGGTGGTTGATCGAGGATGCCTGACCGGGAGGCAGGATTCGAACTCCTGACGCCGCGGGGTCACGGGGGCGTCGCAGTCGTCGGCGTGCGGGGTGAGGACCGATGGGCGCGGGTCCGGGAGTTCGTCGCCGCGTCGGAAGGGGGGCGCGGCCCCCAGCTGGGAGAGTTGCGGTGCGACGGGGTAATCGTGGACGAGGTGTTGCTCGTCGACCGTCCCGCGGCGCAGATTCTCGAGATCCACCTGCACGGCTCACCGGCGGTGGTCCGCGCGTTCGAGCGGGCTGCGGGAGGATTCGCGATCCGACCGGTGGGGCGGGCTGATCGGTTGTTGCGCGAGGCGCACAGCCGCGAGCAATTGGGGTTGGCCCTCGAGCAGCAGGCGCTCGACATCGGTGTCTTCCTGGACGCGTCGCCTTCTCGTGCGGCTGTGGGCGAAGCTCTCGCGCGGTCCCGAGTCGCCATGGCGCTCGCGGTGCCGAGGCGGCTCGTGATCTGCGGCGACCAGAACGCGGGCAAGTCGACCCTGATGAACCGGCTGCTGTTCCGCGAGCGGGTGATCACCGGGGACTTTCCGGGGTTGACGCGTGACCCGGTCCGCGAGGGCACCCTGCTCGACGGCTACCCCTACGAGGTCGTCGACACCGCCGGTGAAGGTCCCGTGGACCGCGGCGAGGCGCCTGAGATCGACCAGCGTGCACTCTCCCTTGCGCGGCGTGAGCGGCGCGAGGGGCTGTTGTTGTTGGTCGCCGATGGCAGCCGACCGCCGTCCGCGAGTGACCGGAACATCCGCAACCAGCACACCCTCGTCGTGCGCAGCAAGTCGGACCTGCCAGCCGCGAAGTGGCCCGAGGATTTCCCCTCCGACGTGACGGTGTGTTGCACCGCGCCGGACTCCGCGTCGGTTGTTCGCCGGGGTGTCGGGGAGGCGTTGCGTCGACTGCGGAACCTCCCTCCGGCGGGTCCGGTCGGTGGTGTCGCCGCGCTCTCCGGGGAGGAACTCTCGCGACTCGAGGTGGCGCGAGGTGAATTCGGGACAGGATATTCGCCGCCTCCGGTCTAATGTGCGTCCGATGCCGGCGCCCACCAAGCGTGATCTGATCTCCATCGAGGATCTCTCGACCGAAGAGATTCTCGAGCTCTTTGCGCGCGCAGACACCTATCGGGAGGACCTGCACGGCTTCTCCCAGGTCTGCAACGGACTGATCCTCGCCGCGTTGTTCTTCGAGCCGAGCACCCGGACGCGGCTCAGCTTCGAGTCCGCCATGCTCCGTCTCGGCGGTGGCGTGATCACGGTGCCCGAGGGTTCGAGCAGCAGCGGCGCGAAGGGCGAAGCCCTCTCGGACACCGTCCGGGTGGTCGGTGGCGGCTACTCGGACATCATCGTGATCCGTCACCCGCAGGACGGGGCGGCCCGGGTCGCCGGCCGTTACGCCGAGGTGCCGGTCATCAACGGTGGCGATGGCGCTCACGAACACCCGACCCAGACACTCTGTGATCTCTACACCCTCTGGCGGGAACGAGGCCGGCTCGAAGGCCTCGACGTGGTGCTGTGCGGCGACCTGCGATACTCACGCACGATCCACTCGTTCGCGTACGCGCTCGGGCGGTTTCGAGCGAACATCATCACCGTCCCGTACCCTGGGTTCGAGATGCCGAAGTACGTCCTCGAACGTCTGCGGCGGAACTTCGGCGTGCAGGCGACGAACGCGTCCCTCGGGGATCTGCAGGACATCACCGATCCCGAGGGCGGCTCCGCCGCGGCCTACCTGACCGCGAGCAAGCCACACCAGCAGGCTCTGTTCCCGGCACTCACCGACCGGCACCTCGATCGAATCGACGCGATCTACATGACCCGCGCACAGCGGGAACGCCACTCCGGCGAGTCGCTGAAGGGTTATCCGGTGCTCTCCGGCAAGTCGCTCCAGGCGAAGATGTTCGAGAATACCCGCGTCATGCACCCGCTGCCGCGGCTCGACGAGATCGACCACGAGCTCGACAAGGATCCCCGAGCGGTCTACTTCCGCCAGGCGGAGCTGGGCGTCCCGATCCGCATGGCCTTGATGGCTTTCTTGCTCGGCAAGATCGACCTGAAAGCTGAGCCGCCGCTGCCCCGAGCCCGGGATCTCTACGTGTCCGGCCACGGCGGGTTCATCTGTCGGAACGAGCGGTGCATCACCAACGGCGACGGCAAGCGCCACCTGTCCCACGAGTTCTTCGACCTGTCCGATGATGCGCCTCTCCTGTCCTGTGCCTATTGCGGCAAGGTCGCGCGACCCGAGGTCGTTGGAGACCGGAAGAGCATGCACTTCGGACCCGCCGACTCAATCTGGGGCCGCGGGCTCGGTCCCGTCGTCGGGGAGTTCTTTGCCTCGGAGAACGAGGCACGGGCCGCAGGTTTCCAGCCGAGGAATCCGGACTGAGCGGGACCGCACGGGCGACCGTCGTAAGTCGCTCGGTGCGGTGCTGATCCAACTCGGAGCGAGATCGTTAAGTGCAATAGATTGCTTGGATTACATCTCCACGCGGCGGGGACCTGGACTGGCACGGTAATTGTTCCAGGGCGGCGGTGAACGCTTCCCCGTGCCCCCGCCAGTCGACCTGCGAACAGGCCTCCGGCGGTGCGTCGCTGTGAACCCTTGGCCTCTCGGTAGCGAGCAGCGGTTCCGCTGCCCGAAACCAACCGCATCCCAGTGATTCCCTTCCACGACAGCAGACAGACCGACGCGGAGAGGGGCCGCTGCGTACGCGAGGATCAGGTCGTCCCGGGAGCCACCCCTGGCTCCACGGGCTCCACGGCGACGAGGATTACTCGGATCTCTGACCTCCGGGGGAATGTCTGGCTGGTGCCGAAAACCCCTTGGATCCGCCGGAATCGGGCGAATCCGCTCCTCACACCGGGGGGCTGGTTACGATCCTCTGCGAACGGAGCCCGGAAAGTACGGAAGGTACTTGTACAATCAATCTGTGGCCCTCTATCCAGGAAGACCCCTTTTCCACCGGGTAGGCTCCGGCCATCGAATCGCACTCAGGTGCCGGTCTCTGCTTTCGACAGCCGCGACCGCATCTTCCCGCAACGACGTCCCTCTACGAATCCCGGAAGGCTCGGGCCCTCCACCTCAGTCCTTCCGAACCTGATCGATCCCACTTCGAGAAACCCACGATGTACAAGCACACCCCCTTCCTGAGGAACACCTCTGCGGCCCTCCTGGCTCTTCTCGTCGCTGGTTGCAGCGGTGGCGGAGCAGGGAGTTCGGGCACGACCGGCAGTTTCGTCGTCTTGCGCAGCATCCCTGCCAACAACGGTCAACTGTTCCTCAACCAGTCCATCGCGTTCGAGTTCACGAACAAGATCGACCCGACCTCCGCGGACTTCAACTCGGTTTCGTTTGCCGTGTTCGACCTGAACGGCAAGCAGCTCTCCGAGCCGGTGGAAGGCAAGTTCCGCGTGAGCACGGCGACCGGTGACTCGGAACCGGGTCGGCGGCTCGAGTTCGTGCCGAAGTTCCCGCTCACTGACACGTTCACCGACGGTGGCTTCGCTCCGGGACGCAAATACATCGTGAACCTGGTCAGGGGCGATCATCGTCGCAACGTCGGTCTGCTCGACGCGAACGGACGTGGTCTCGAGAGCGCGTTCTCGTTCTCGTTCCAGACGGCGGACGGCACGACTCCCTCGCAGCTGTTCCGGGACACCAAGGTTGGTGGTCCGCGGCGATCGGGATTCGACGTCGCCCCGCGCAACCCGGCCACGGCCGAAATCGAGCTCAGTGAGCTGGGCCAGGTCCAGACCGAGGTTCGTCTGGAATTCGACCAGCCGCTCAACCCGCACAGTTCCAACGTCCCGTCCTACGTCGACCTCGACCCGCGGACCCGGAGCATCAACAACCGCGGTCGGATCTTCCTCGAGTACGATGACCTCAAGGGTGCCGCGTCGTGGATTCCGTCGGTCGTCAGCCTCGAAGTGAACTCGCTCGAAGGATCGACCGTCGTGCTGCGGCCCCTCGGCGTGCTCCCGAACAACGCCACGATTCGCGTGGTCGTGGAGTCGACCATGGAGGACATGTCCGGTGAGTCCAACGTCAACGACGCGGCGTACAACCGGATCTTCGGCAGTTTCGAGACGGACTCCAGCTACGAATTGCGGTTCGACGCGCTGGTCGAGAACTTCCTCAACACCGAGAACATCGACTTCGAGGCGCCCTTCGTGGAGCCCCTCGCCGAGATCAAGGCCGGGGTCGTCCGCGCCAACTTCGACTTCGAAGGCGGGCGGATCAACCTCGACTACGAGCCCAACACCCGCGAGGTGGTCCTAGACACCGACTTCACGCAGATCACGCCGAAGAACGGCCAGCCGATCAACGTCTCCAACGGCATCTTCACGTTCCGCAACGTGACGATCCCTCGGGGCGTCACGGTGCGCGGCACGGGGTCGAATCCGATGGTCTGGCTCGTGACCGGCAACTTCACCGTGGAGGGTGATCTGCAGGTCGACGGTGGCCCCGGCCAGCGTGTGGATACGCTGAACTCGGCCAACTTCCCGTCCGGCGGCGGCACCGGGAACTGCAACGGTGGTCGTGGTGGTCAGGGATCGCCCAACTCGACCGACCGGAGCTTCTTCGGCGAGAACGGCTACGGTGCGGGCGAAGTCCCGAACGGTGGCGGTGCTGGTGGTCGCATCAACTGTGCGAACAATGGCTGTGGCATCGGCTCTGGCGGTGGCGGCGGCACGTTCGTGACCCAGGGCGACCCTTACTACAAGATCAAGGGCTCCCCGACGTTCGTGCAGCCGGGTGGCCAGGGCGCCTACGGTTGCGTCGGGCGCGGAACCACGGTGTTGCCCGGTGGCAAGGCTGGACCAATGGTCTTTACCGACCCGTTCGTCGACAACAACTTCTGGGGTTCGGCAGTCGACCTCAACCGCGGTATCCGCATCACCGGTGAAATGCGCAAGCCGCGCGGTGGCCAGGGTGGCGGCGGTGGTGGTGACTACTCCCTATCCTGCGCCAGCAGGGATCCGAACTTCTTCAATGACGAGAAGGCCGGTGGCGGCGCTGCCGGTGGTGGCGTCCTGATCATCAAGGCCCTCGGCAAGGTCATCGTCAAGAAGAGTGGCCACATCAGCGCCAACGGTGGCGACGGTGGTGGCGGCGCCTGGGCTGGCAGTTCCAACCGCGCCGCCGGTGGTGGGGCGGGTTCTGGCGGCATGGTCATCATCATGGCCGGCCAGAACATCGACATCGATGTCCACGGCGAGACCTACGCCAGGGGCAACTACGATTTCGCGATCACCGCCGACGGCGGCATCGGCCTGATGGACACGTACGGTGGCGGCGGCAACGTCCGCGGCAAGTACCCGCCGACCACGGCAGGCAACATGAACGCGCGGCCCTCGGGTGGGATGGGTGGCCTCGGCATCATCCAGTTGATGGCGCCTCCTGGCCCCAACTCCACGCCGGACGGGACGAACACGGTCCTGGACGACAACATCATCATCCGCGATTCCGGGAACATCAAAACCGGCGCCGAGAAGCAGCGCTTCATCGCGTGGCGCGGTATGCCAGATGCCAGCGGCATCTTCCGGGACGATGGCGGCAACGCGGTGAAGCTCGGCGACGCCGAGGGTGACATGAGGCCTTCGCCGATGTTGCTGCCGGCACCGTTCGGAACCCGTTCGCGTGTCCGCTCGAAGTGGATCGATCTCGGTTCAGTCGCCCGTCGCATGACGGTCGCTGGCGGCGACGGCAACCCGCGTGGTGTCGTCGTGCAGCCCAAGTTGAACATCGGCGACGACTTCGGTCCTCTCCCCGAGTTCGAAGGGGTCGAGACCGGGGCGTCCACGGATGCGCAGTCTGGCTACGTGCGAGTCATCGACGACAACGTTGGTGGCGTCAAGATCGACTTCCAGACCATCTTGAAGGGCCAGACCGTCAACGCGGTCAAGACGAACGTGTCCTATCGAGGTCAGGAGGTCTACGAGGTAACGCTGCCTGCGTCGGGCAACTCGATCCTGGGTGCAGAGCACAACCGCTACTCACACTACTCGGCCGTGCTCACCGAAGGCGCCTCGTCGCTCGGTGAGTTCCGGATTCTCGGGCACACCGGCGTGACGCTCTACCTGAGCACCGAATCCGGCAGCCTGGCGAACATCAACGGCACGAACCGTTCGATCAAGCTCGCCGTCGTCGAGAAGTTCTTCAGCATCTTCACCAACATGGTCGAGGGCTTCCCTCAGACCTTCGTCGGTCGCAGTGGCTCGAAGTACTCGAGCGTGCGCATCCCGCGCGCCAACGTCCGGATCCGGTTCGCGTTCCACCAGAACCCGAAGAGCACGTCATCGCTCCGGTATCCGCCGGTTCAGGCTGGCAAGCCGCTCCAGTACTTCAGCGACTGGTCGAACTCGACGAAGCTCGAGACAATCCGCAAGGGCGGCTACAAGTACGTGATGTATGACATCTTGTTCAACACCCAGTACGAGTGGGATCCGGCGTTCCCGAACACGAGTTCGCTGAACCCGGACACGCCTCGTCCGGAGATTCGGCGATTGGTCCTGCCTTACAGGTACTAGGCCTCAGGCTGAGTTCTGCAGAGCGGACGTGGCGGCGGGCAAGCCGGCACGTCCGCTCTGTGCATACCAGAGGGGTCTCACACCCGCGCGACCCCTGTGCCCACGAGAGCGTTTGTCCCCGATCCGGTGTCGCAAGGGGGTACCAGCGAGAAGTTTCGCTTTGGGCAACGGGTCCGACCGTGTCCGTGTCGACCTATAATCCGCGATGCACGGAGTCCACAAGTCGCCCGATCGTCTGGAACATCCGAATGGTTCGTAAACTCGGTTACGCTTGCCTTGCCGTCGGTCTCATCGCCTCGTCGTGTGGGCAGGGCCGCCCGCCGTCACGCCCGATGCAGGTTGTCTCGGCGAACTCTGCGTCGGGCGAGCAGCACCTGGGAACCAAGGCCCATCCGGATAAGTTGTATTTGACCGCGAAGGTCACGGTCTCGTTTTCGGAAGACGTCGATCCGCTGTCGGTCACGGCGGACACGGTGCGGATCGTGAAGATGACCCCAACCGGTCCCGAGAAGGTCAAGATGGCCCGCCGCCGCATCGGAACCCGCTCCGTCACATTGGAGCCCGAGTGGCCGCTGTCCGCGGACTTGAACGACGGTAGCTTTCAACCCAATCAGTTCTACAAGCTCGGGGTCGCCGGCTTTCCCCTGACGAACACCGTCGAGTCCACGAGCGGCCTGCCGGTGGGGGACCAGTTTGTCAGGTACTACCGCACCGTCGACGTGGATGTCACGGACCCCGGGCCGCTGCTCCCCGTCGGGCTGCCGACCGCTCCGTTCGTGCTCACTGTGCCACAGCTGCGCATGGCCGCGGATATGCGGACCGTTCTCTTGCACTTCTCGCTGCCGGTCGATCCGCGAACGGTCTCGCCGCGTAGCTTCGTGTTCATGCACTCGGACGCGATCCGCATCGAGTCGACCCGGGTCCTGAACTCGCGCGGCGCGATCTACGGTCGGTCGGAGTTCCCGAGCAGTACCGTGGAGATCAGGCTGGCCGAGGGAGTCGAACTCAAGTCGGGTGGGCTGTTCGGCGTCGATCTGAGGCCACGGGGGCGGGAGAGCGACTGGGTTCGGGATTACCGTGGGCGACACGTGACCCAGAAGCAGAGCATGGTCTCCGGGTTCATCTCAGGCGGGGCGAAGGTGGAGCTTGTCCGTTTCCACGTCGAGGGAAACGTGCTGAAGCTCAAAGGCACCACCGCGTCTCTGGAGTTCGAGCGCGTGGGTCAGAAACTCAACTTCGAGGGCCGCGACGACCGCATGCAGGTCCTGGCGCGGCGAGACGTCGGTCGCGGCACGCTCGGGGCGTTCCACCCCCGGCAGTCGATGACGCTTTCCCCCCGGATCCCTTTTGGCGTCGGCCTCCGCAATATCCGGGTCAGCGGTCCACGGTTCGAGTTCTCGGACATCTACATTCCCAAGAACGTAACGGTCACGCTGCGGTCATCCCAACCGATCGAGCTGCTGTCGACGGGTCGGATTCAGATCGACGGCGAGCTGATCCTGGACACCGTCCACGCCGCCGAGAAGGGCGATTTCGAGAGTGGGACCAGTGACGCGTATCTCCGCCGCGTGCTCGAGACGAAGTTCGGGTGCCGGGTGATGGCAGCCGAGGACATCACGCTCCGGGGCGCGATCCGCCATGGGCGCATGAACGAGGAGGACTACCGTCCTCCGCTGGTCTTGTGGGCCAAGTCGCTGTCGCTGCGCGGTCCGTTCCCGTCGCGGACCATCCGCGGGGAGGAGCCAGGTCGGATCGTCGGGGGGGCGGTGCAGACCGGTTTCCCGTTGGCTCTGGACATGCCCCAGGGTTATCCCGAGGGCCATCGGACGACCGCAGAGGCGTGGACTCCCTGGGTTCGACTCCCCGTCGACTTCTCCGGGAGTCACATCAGCGCGAGGTACGACGGGATCGAAGGCGACAACCTGGACGTCCTGCTGCAGATCGCCGCCGCGGACTCGATCGATCCGTCGCAACCCTACGACGATCCAGCTGGATTGTCCGCGCCGCAGAAGCTCCCTCTGAGAGAGCCCATCAAGGTTTCGGGTCGCGTGCACATCCGGTTCAAGTTGCGCGCGAAGGTGATCGGTGGCCGCACACCGCTGCCCTCCGTCAAGGTGCTCGTCGTACTCGGTGGATAATCCCGCCGCGTCGGGCTAAGATCCGTCTCGTCGTGGTGCCGGTCAGCACCACGTTTCGAATTGCGTAGGCGGTGGTCTTTCGAGAGATCTGCAGATCTGGACGAAGGCCCGAGTTTGGTTTTGTCGGGAGGCTCTAGAGCGTCCCAGGTTGATCGACGCGGTGGTGGGCGAGGATGTTTCAGACGCTGGTCCTAGTGGCGGTTGCACTGCTGGGCGCGTGTGTCGGCTCGTTCCTGAACGTCGTCATCTACCGCGTGCCCGCGCGCACCTTCCTCTCCGGTGGAAAGCGGAGCCACTGCCCGAAGTGCGGCGTGCAGATCAAGTGGATCGACAACATCCCGATCGTGAGTTGGCTGATCCTCCGCGGGAAGGGACGTTGCTGCGGCAATCCGATCAGCCCTCGGTACCCGTTCGTGGAGGCGTTGACCGCCGGGGTGCTTCTCTGGGTGTTCTACGTGACGGTGGGCCACCGGCTTCCACAGACACTCGAGCTGGGATGGATCTCGCCAGGTTGGGAACACTGGGGCAAGTTCGTGTTCCACGCGTGGTTCCTCTCGATCCTGATCGCGTGCACGTTCATCGACTTCGATCACCGGATCCTGCCCGACGTGCTCACGAAGCCGACAATGGTAGTCGGCGTTGTCGGGGCCGTGCTGGTGCCGGGATTCGTAGGGGAGGGGTTTGCGAAGCAGGGCGTGCCCGACGCGTTCGAACGCGTGGCCTACAGCGTCGTGGGTTTGGTCTGCGGACTGGCGCTGACCCAGGGCATCCGCGTGGGGGCCTCGAAGGTCTTCCGCCGCGAGGCGATGGGGTTGGGGGACGTCAAGTTCATGGGGGCGATCGGCGTGTTCGTCGGCTGGGACGGGACGCTGTCGACCTTCTTCATCGGGAGCCTGCTCGGTGCGCTGTACGGCGGCCTGCACCAACTGATCACGAAGGAAGGTCAGATCTTCTTCGGTCCGTTCCTGGCAGTGGGCGCCGTGATCACTCTCTTCTTCAAACGCGACATCGTCACGTTCGTCACCCAGACGTGGCCGAACTGGCAAGCAGCCAACGCGGGATCTCCCTGGGTCATGGGGGGCATCGCTCTGGTCGCCGCCGCGCTTCTTTTCTTCATCATTCGACGTGGACGTAGATAGACACACCTCAAGGAGGAAAACATGAAATCGATTTGGATTCGAACCGCCGTGGTTCTCGCGGGCCTCACCCTGTTGCCGAGTTGCACCGCCAAGTATCAGCAGATGCTCCAGGAGAAGGACGACAAGATCAGGGACCTCTACACGCAGGTCGCGGAGCTCACCGCCACGAACCAGGATCTCGACTCGCGGGAGCGCGGCGCGCGCGCGCGGGTTCAGACCCTCGAGGAAAGGCTGGCCGCCCGAGTGGAGAACGGCCCGTCCGATCTCGACAAGCTCAGGAGCGAACTGCCGGGTGTCGACGTCCGGGTCTCTGGAAACCGACTCACCCTCGGCATCAACAACACGGTGACGTTCGGCTCTGGGAGCTCGTCACTCAAGACGACCGCTGGCAGCGTCCTCAAGGACGTCGCCCGCGTGCTCCAGCGCGACTTCCCGGGTCGTCGGATCATCATCGAGGGCCACACGGACGTGGATCCGATCCGCAAGACGAAGAACAAGTTCCGCAACAACCGGCATCTGTCACTCGAGCGCGCGGACGCGGTGGCCAACTACCTGATTGGACGCTGCGGGGTCCGCGATTCCAATGTCGTCGTGGCGGGGTACGGACAGTTCCAGCCCCTGAGCAGCGGCAAGTCGGCGAAGGCGCGGAACCGCCGGGTCGAGATCGTCGTCGCGGAATCGCTCTGAGAGCCTCTCTCCCCGATCCGAGCGAGCCTCGGAGCCGGGGGTTGGTCATGCGTCGGCGGTCGAATAGACCGCTCGGTGGGTGACTCGTGCCCCCTCGGCGGCGATGCCGTCGCCGACGAGGGGGAAGCCAGGGGATTGTTGGAGTGGGAACCAGTCTTCCTATAAACTCCGAGACGCAATCTTGCCTGCTCGGGTGGCTGAGCCCCTCTCAACCATGTGGCCACCGTAACCCCTCCCATTGGATAGCCTTATGTCTCACCATGTCAGCGATCTTCGAAACGTAGCGCTGTTCGGCCACGGTGGTAGCGGCAAGACCGCACTGATCGACGCTCTCGCCCTGACAACCAAGGTGAGCAACCGCCACGGCGACTCCGCCGACGGCACGAGCATCAGCGACACCGAGCCGGAGGAGAAGGACAAGAAGCAAACCCTGATGTCACACCTCTTCGCGTTCCCGGTCGAGGGCGTGACGGTGAATCTGATCGACACTCCGGGTCACGCGGACTTCATGGCCGACGCGATTTCCTCGCTTCACGTCGTGGAGACCGGCATTCTCTGTGTCAGCGCCAACGGTGGCGTCTCGTTCCACGCCCGGGCGCTCTGGAAGGCTGCCGGGGAGGCGAACCTCGGGCGCGCCGTCGTCGTCACACATCCCGACGGGGAGAACGCGGACTTCGAGAAGATCCTCGCCGAGTTGCAGGAAGTGTTGGGCAACGTCGTCGTGCCGATGACCTACCCGGACCAGGCGGGACTGGACTTCAGCGAGATCTACGACGTCCTCAGCGGGGATGGGCCGGAAGCCGCGACATACAAAGAGCAGTTGGAAGAGCGTGTCGCGGAGTCGGACGACGCGCTCCTGGAAGCGTACTTCGAGAGCGGCGAGCTGACCCAAGCGCAGATGGCCGAGAACTTCCCGAAGGCGATCGCCAAGGGAACGCTGGTCCCGCTGTTCACGGTTTGCCCACCAAAGACCAAGGGCCTCAACAAACTGCTCCACCTGATGAAGGAGGACCTGCCGTCGCCGGTCTCCTACGGACCACGAGGCGCGGCGAAGCCCGAGACCGAGGAATACGGCGAGCTGGTCGAACCCGACGAGTCCGGTCCGTTCTTGGGTCAGGCATTCAAGGTCGTCGTCGACAAGCACGTCGGCAAGATCGTGTTCATGCGCTGCTTCCGCGGGAAGCTCAACGCGGAGGAAGGGTTCCTCAACGTGAAGACCGGCAAGCACGAAAGGGTCGGTGGCTTGCTCGGCTTGAAGGGCGAGAAGACCGAGTCGGTGACCGAAGTCGTCGCCGGAGATATTTTCGCAGTCACGAAGCTCGATAGCCTCGGACTCTGGGACACGGTGACGGCGGATAGCGCACCGCTCCAGATGCCGTTGCCCCAGTACCCGGCATCTACGTTCTCCTACGCGGTCACGCCGGCGTCCCGAGGTGACGAGCAGAAGATCTCGGATGCGCTCGAAAGGCTGTCCACCGAGGACCCGACCTTCCAGACCCAACGCCACCTGGAGACCGCCGAGCTGCTGGTGTCCGGGCTGAGCCCGCTGCACCTCGATCTCCAGCTCGCCCGCCTGTTGCGACGCTTCGGCGTCGGGACCGTGAGCGCGATGCCGAAGATTCCGTATCGGGAGACGATCACCGGCAAGGCCGACGGTCATCATCGGCACAAGAAGCAGTCTGGCGGTCGCGGCCAGTTCGCCGAGGTCTACATGCGCGTTGCCGCCTGCGAGCGCGGCTCGGGTTTCGAGTTCATCGACTCGGTCGTCGGTGGTTCCATCCCGCGAAACTTCATCCCCGAGATCCAGAAAGGCGTCAGACGCTTCCTGGAGAAGGGCGGGATCGCCGGATTCCCCGTGGTCGACGTCAGCGCCGAGCTGTACGACGGCAAGTTCCACGCGGTGGACTCGGACCAGCTGTCCTTCCAACTCGCAGGCGAGCGTGGCTTCCTCGACGGCTTCCAGAAGGCCAAGCCGGTCTTGCTCGAGCCGATCATGGACGTCGTGATCACGGTTCCGGATCGATTCACCGGTGACGTCGCCGGCAACCTCTCGAGTCAGCGCGGTCGTCTGTCCGGCATGGAGTCCAAGGACGGGCTCCAGCACATCTCCGCGCAGGTGCCACTGAAGGAGATGCAGGATTATTCGACACAGCTGCGTTCGATCACCGCCGGTGAGGGAACGTTCCACATGGAGATGTCGCACTATGAGCCAGTGCCGGGCAACCTGCAGTCGGAGATCGTGAAGGCCTTCCAGAAGGCGCAAGAGAGCTCCTAGTCGGGGCTGATTCCCCGGCCCCAACGCTGTTTCCTCGCAAGGTCACGGCTCAAAAAGCTCGCGAGCCGCGCTCGCGGGCTTTCTCGCTTCGTGGGAACCCGGTGCCTCGGCACCAAATCCCCCGGGGTGCTCAATCTCGCCGGTCGTGCTGGTCGATAGCCCGGGTGCGTACACCCCCGTCGTTGGGGGTAGCTGGCCCGGAATCGACGAACGAGAGGAAGCACCTACATGGTTTCGATGGAAGAGTTGCTGACCATCATGGTCCAGCGAGGTGGGTCGGATCTTCATATCTCCGCGGGCTCTCCGCCAAAGATCCGCATCGACGGGAAGTTGTACGACACGGAGCACGACGTGCTCCGACCCGAGGTCACCAAGAAACTCATCTACTCGGTTCTCACCGCGGACCAGAACGCGAAGTTCGAGAAGATCAAGGAACTGGACTTCTCCTTCGGCGTCGCGAACCTCGGCAGGTTCCGGACGAACGCGTTCGTGCAGCGCGGCACGGTCGCGGCCGTGCTTCGCGTGATCCCGTTCGAAGTGCACGGCTTCGCCGAACTGGGACTGCCCGTCGATGTCTGCGAGTCGATTTGCGAGCTTCGCAAGGGGCTCGTGCTGTGCACTGGCTCCACCGGGTCCGGCAAGTCCACGACGCTCGCCTCGCTGGTCGACTGCATCAACGAGAAGCGCCAAGGCCACATTGTCACGATCGAAGATCCGATCGAGTTCCTGCACAAGAACAAGAACTGTCTCGTCAACCAGCGCGAAGTCGGTGCGGATACCGCGGGCTTTTCCGGCGCGTTGCGGTCCGTGTTGCGGCAGGACCCCGACGTAGTGCTCGTCGGTGAGATGCGCGATCTCGAGACGATCGAGGCGGCGCTCACGCTCGCCGAGACGGGCCATCTCACGTTTGCAACCCTGCACACCTCGGATACTGCTCAGACGATCAACCGGATCGTCGACGTGTTCCCGTCGCACCAGCAGCAGCAGATCCGCACGATGCTCTCGTTCACACTGCAAGCCGTGCTGTGCCAACAACTCCTGCCGCTGAGTCAGGGGAAGGGCCGCGGTCTCGCGGCGGAAGTGATGCTCTCGACGCCGGCGATTCGCGCACTTGTCCGCGACAACAAGACGCACCAGATCGCTTCCATCATCCAGACGAGTGGTAGCACGGGGATGCGCACGATGAACCAGTCGGTCTACGACCTCTACCGCGCCGGCTCGATCTCGTTCGACGATGCGCTGACGAACTGCACTGACCAGGCAGAGTTCCACAGACTCCTTCAACGGACAGGCGCGACCAGCGGGGCGGGAGCAGGCAGGCGTAGATGATCCAGTTCGCCAAGAAAGTCTGCCGCATTCTCGTCAAGGACGGGAAGCTCGACAAGGATCAGACCGCTTCGCTGCTCGAGCAGGCGCTGAAGTCCAAGCAGTCTCTCACCGAACTGCTCATCAAGAAGGACGTGCTCTCCGAGGGAGAGTTGCTCGCGAGCATGAGCAGGGCGGCGAACTTTCCTCCGATCGATCTCTCCAAGCTGAGTGTCAATCGCGAGATCCTGGATGGGATCACGGTCGAGGTCGCGATGGACTACCTCATCTACCCGATCGAGCGCATCGGCAACATCTTGACGATCGCGATCGCGGATCCTTTCGACGTGCTGAAGCTCGACGACATTCGCATCATTACGCAGTGCCAGCTGAGGCCCGTGATCAGCACCGTCGAATCGATCACTCAAGCGATCGAGGCCGGCTACAAGTCCGAAGAGGCGTCGGTTGGGGACATCCTCGATTCGTTCGAGGACTCGGACGTTGAACTCGCCGAGGTCGAAGACGACAGCGACGGCATGGACCTGACGGCCATCAACGACGAGGCATCGCCGGTCGTCAAGATGGTCAACAAGCTCATCGTCGACGCGGTTCAGGGAGGCGTGAGCGATATCCACATCGAGCCGTTCGAAAAGAGGGTGGTCGTCCGCTACCGCAAGGACGGTCGGATGATCGAGGTGATGCAACTGCCGAAGCGCATGCAGAACAACATCTCCTCGCGCCTCAAGATCATGTCGAAGCTCGACATCGCCGAGAAGCACCGTCCGCAAGACGGCAAGTTCCAGATGAAGTTGGGCAACAAGGCGATCGACTTCCGCGTCTCGATCCTCCCGGTCGTCTGGGGCGAGAAGACCGTGCTTCGTATTCTCGATTCGTCAAACCTCGCCGCCGATCTCACGACGCTCGGTTTCGAGGAGAAGTGCATGGAGGACTTTCTCTGGGCGTGTAGTGCGCCGTACGGGATGATCCTCGTCACAGGTCCGACGGGCTCCGGCAAGTCGACGACTCTCTACTCGGGTGTGCGCCACATCGCTAATCCGGAGATCAACCTCGTGACGGTTGAGGATCCGGTGGAGTACACCCTCGACGGCATCAACCAGGTGCCGGTGAATCCGAAGCGGGGGATGACGTTCGCGGGCGCTCTTCGGTCCATTCTGCGTCAGGACCCCGACGTCGTCCTTCTCGGCGAGATTCGCGACAAGGAGACACTCGAGATCGCGGTGAAGGCTGCCCTCACGGGACATCTCGTGCTGAGCACGCTTCACACGAACGACGCGCCGTCCACGATTACACGCATGGTCGACATGGGCATGGACCCCTTCATGGTCGCGAGCTCGACGCTCGTGATCTGTGCCCAACGACTGGGGCGCGTGTTGTGCACGCACTGCAAGAAAGAGACAGAACTCTCGAAGGAGGCACTCCTCGGAGTTGGTTTCACGGAAGAGCAGATGGCGGAAGAGGACTTCGGTGTGTACCAGCCCGTCGGATGCGGGCGTTGCACGAGCGGCTACAAGGGCCGGTTCGCCATCACGGAGACGATGCGCATGTCGGAGGGGATTCGCCGCATGGTGGTCGAGCGGGCACACATCCAAGACATCAAGAGTCTGGCCCTCAGCGAAGGGATGGTCACGCTCCGCAAGGCCGGGATGGCGAATGCGGGAAGAGGGAGGACGAGCGTCGAGGAAGTGATGCGCGTCACCATGGAAGATTGAGACGAAGGGGTAAGCACTAGATGGCTACTACATTCAAGTACGCGGCGAAGGATGCATCGGGTCGGACGGTCACCGGCTCCATGAAGGCCGATTCTCAGAACGACGTTCTCACCGATCTTCGCCGCCGCCGGTTGACTCCAGTCGACATCGAGGAAACAGGTGGCGGACTGTTCTCCTCTGGAAAGAAGAAGGGCAGGTCCAAGTCGTCTTCGAGGAAGGGCGAGGTCGAGGTCTTCACGCGTCAGCTTTCGACGATGCTCAGCGCGGGTATCCCGATGCTCGAGGCCCTCGAGATCCTGGCCGATCAGGCCGAGAGTCCCGGGTTTACGTATTGCCTTGAGTGCGTGGTCGAGGAGATTCGCGGTGGCGCTGACCTCTCGAAAGCCCTCGGTGGCCATCCGAGGGTCTTCAGCGACATCTACGTCAGCATGATCCGCGCCGGCGAGGTCTCTGGTCAAATCGATGTCATCCTGACGCGACTCGCCGAGTACCTCGAGGCGGCTGCTCACCTGCGGTCCGAGATCAAGTCGGCGATGACCTACCCGGTCGTTTCGTTGTTCCTGGTCATCGGTATCGCGAGCTTCCTGATGATCGGCATCGTGCCGAGTTTCAAGCCCGTGTTCCAGTCGCTCGAAGTCGAGCTTCCCGGCCTGACGTTGTTCACCATGGATATCGCGTTCTTCATGCGCGACAACTGGTATCTGATCCTCGGTGGCATCATCGCACTGGTCGTTGTGCTTCGCGCGTATATCAAGACGGAGCATGGAAAGCTCGTCTACGACACGATCACGCTACGCATCCCGGTCTTTGGACCGCTGTTCAAGAAGGTAGCCCTCTCACGGTTCGCCCGCACGTTCTCGACGCTCGTGAAGAGCGGTGTGCCGATTCTAGGCGCGATGGAGATCGTCTCGGAGACCGCGGGCAACAAGGTGATCTCCAGTGTCGTCGACGAAGCGCGTGAGAGCGTCAAGCAGGGCGACACGCTGATGGAGCCGTTCTCCAAATCGAAGGTCTTCCCGGCGATGGTGACGAAGATGATCGGTATTGGCGAACGGTCCGGTGCCCTCGACCAGCTGCTGGAGAAGATCGCCGAGTTCTACGACCAGCAAGTTGAGACGGAGGTCAAGGCACTCACGTCCCTGATCGAGCCGATCATGATCGCCGTGATGGGCTTCGTCGTGGGCGGCATCGTCCTGGCGGTCTTCCTGCCAATCTTCAAGCTGCAGGAGAAGCTATCCGGAGGATAGCGATCCTGTACGAACCCCAGCTCCGGGCATCGGCCCTAGCCGTCGCGTCTCCTTGAGGTGCGACGATCCGGTTTCGGAGCGCATGCAGACGAAGGAGTGAGAGATGAACGACACTGGCAAACGAATCGGTGGTTACGGAGCGGCCGCGATCGTGGTCGCAGGATTGATCTACGTGAGCTTCATCCGCGAGACGGACGCGGATCCCATGACCCTCCTCGGCTCCGCGAACGTCCAGATCAGCCTGGCTGCCGCGTTCCCGGAATTGGACAGGGAAGGCAAGCCGAACGAGGCGCGGATCAAGATCCTGAGAGATGCGAGTGAGTTCGTCGCGAGGGCGCGCAAGCAGAATCCGAACCTGCACGCAGGCATTGAGCTCGAGGCGCACCTGTCGTACATGAACGGCGACTACAAGACGGCCGCTGGCCTGTTCAAGGAGGCGCAGGGGAGCAAGGAATCCACGCCGGAGAGCAGTGTCATCGACAGGCTCAACGAGGCCGGGATGTGGCGTGCGGCGGAGAAACCGGAGAAGGCGTTGGCGGTCCTGGATCAGCTCTCGGAGTTCCTGGTGACGCACGCGACGATGTCGCAGAATCAACGGGCGCACTTGTTGGTCGAGCTTGACCGCGCCGACGAAGCGGTGGATATCGCGACACGTCTCGCCTACTCGTGCACGGATCCCGTCGTCCTGGTAAACGTCGGGTTGCTGCTCGAGTCTCAAAATGAGATGGAGATCGCCGAGGCAGCGTTCAGTGCCGCTGCGGAGAGGGCGCCGTGGGCGAACTACTACTTGGCGAAGCTCAAGATCTACGAAGAGGAGTTCGATACGGGATTGGATCTATTGAAGCGAGCGGTTGCTGCCGATGGTCGCCGGATTCGAGCCATGCTCAAGCGTGATTCGACGACCTGGAAGTCCATTGAAGGGGACGCGCGTTTCAAGGATCTATTCACCTCTGCGAGTAAACCGGCCAATCCTGGTCGCTGAGTTGTTTGGGGAGTGGGGCGTGTGTCCCACGACACGCGGAGCGTGTGCTCCGTCACATGGCTGTTTAGGAAAAATTCATAATGAACAATCGGCAAAAGGGCTTCACGCTCATCGAGCTGATGATCGTTGTCGCGATCATCGCTATCATCGCATCCATCGCTATTCCGAACCTGTTGAGCGCGCGCTTGAACGCCAACGAGTCGGCCGCGATCGCCACGCTGAAGAACATCTCTTCCGCACAGGCCCAGTGCCAGGCTTCCGGCGCTATCGATACCAACAACAACGGCGCTGGTGAATACGGCTACTTCGGCGAGCTCGCCGGTGGCGTTGGCGTCCGCGACAGTGCTGGCTCCGCCAGCACCGACCACTTGGCTCCCCCGGTCCTCTCCGGTGCGTTCGCGAACGTCGCCACGCAGTCCGGCATCACCGGTGGCGCCGTCACGCGTTCCGGCTACATCTTCCAGGTTTACCTCCCGGCCAGTGACATGCTCGGACTGAACGAACAGACCACCGGTGGCGTTGGCTCGACCGCTCCGGACGCCGCGCAGGCTGAGGTTCTCTGGTGCTGCTACGCTTGGCCGAGCTCATTTGGTAACAGCGGCAAGCGCACCTTCTTCATCAACCAGTCCGGTGACGTTCTGAGCACCAAGAACCTCGCGCAGCGCTACAACGGCGCCGCGAAGGTTCCCGGTTGCACCGCCGCATTCCTGAAGGGCGCTGGCAACGAGATGGGTTCGACCGTCGCCGCCAACACCTCGGGCAATGACGACCAGGTCTGGGTCGTCGTCAACTAAGACCGCGATTCAATTCATGAAGAGGGTCTTGGACGAAAGTCCGGGACCCTCTTTGCTTGTACCCGTGAAGAGGGGTTCCGGCCCTCCTTGCCAGTATCCCGGGGCCCCCGCGGTTGACCCGCCCGGTGCGGCCCGAACCCTGGTGGCAAGGCGGTTATCCGGCGCGGTGTGGGAGGATCGTACAGCCTATTCCTCAACCCTTTTGGTGATCGTGCCGATAGCCCCGATGGCATGAGCATTTCTAATCCAGTCCGCGGGTACGACCTGCCCGGGTTGATGACGGGGGAGGTACCGGAGAAACGAGACCGGCGTCAGGTCCCGATCACGCGCCGCACCATCAAAAGCCTCAGCCTGGTCATCCCCGCGAAGAACGAAGCCGCTGGCCTCCCCGGTCTTCTCGAAGAGTTGAACGGGGTGCTCGCCCAGCGCGAAGGCCTGCGCTACGAGATCCTGCTCATCGACGACGGTTCGACGGACGAGACAGCGGAGATCGGTCTGGCTGCCGGAGCTCGGGTGATCACTCATCCCGAATCCCTGGGCAACGGCGCAGCGGTCAAACGCGGGATTCGTGAGGCGCAAATGGACTGGGTGGTGCTGTTGGATGGCGATGGCCAGCACCCGCCCGACCAGTTGCCCGAGCTGATCCGGCTGGCTGAGAGCCGCTACGACATGGTCGTGGGGTCGCGTGGCGGCAGCGGCGGCTCCGTGCACCGCAATCTCGCGAACCGCATCTACAACGGTCTCGCGAGCTACGTGACCAATCGACCCATCCCTGATCTCACGAGCGGGTACCGGTTGATTCGCGCCGACGTGGTCAAGGGATTCTGCTACCTGCTACCCAATACGTTCAGCTATCCGACGACGATCACGCTCGCCATGATGAGAGCGGGTTACTCCGTAGGTTTCGCTCCCATCGAGGTGCGAGAGCGGCAGGGGAAGAGTCACATCCGCGTCATTCGCGACGGCACTCGCTTTCTGATCATCATCCTCCGCATCGCGACGTTCTTCGCGCCGCTGCGCGTGTTCATGCCGCTGTCTGCCGTGATGTTCGCGATGGGTTTGATCTGGTACGCGATCACCTACTTTACCGGTGGCCGGTTCACGAACATGGGCGTTCTGCTGTTCACGCAGGCATCCGTCATCTTCGGACTCGGCCTCGTCTCCGAGCAGGTCGCAGCGCTCCGCTTCCAACGATCCGACGGAGACTTCCGGTCGTGAGCGAATTGCGGGTCCTCGCTTTCGGGGCCTGGGATACCGGCGCCGGCTACCCGCGCGCCGACGCCCTGCTTCTCGGTCTGCGAAGCAGCGGCTGCCTCGTGGACGAGTGTCGGTTCGAGTTGCCGTTCGCTGGAACAGAGAAGCGTCGTCTGTTGACTTCGCCCTGGTTGTGGCCCGGCTACTGGTGGTCGCTCCGGAAGGCGAAGCAGCAGGCGATCCGGGCCCTCACCGCGGCCGTCGAAGCACATCGTCCCGACGTGGTCCTCGTGCCGTATCCCGGGCATCTCGTCGTCCGATGGGTGCGCGAGGCGTTTGGGGGACCGATCGTGTTGGATCTCTTCCTGTCCGCGTACGACACGGTGGTCATCGATCGTCAGATGTGCAAGCCGGGATCTCCGCTGGCCCGGTTCATGCGGCGCACGGACCAGCGTGCGTGCGAGGCTGCCGACTGCGTGCTCGTCGACACTCCCGCAAACGCCGTCTTCACCTCGGAACTGGTCGGGCTGCCGCCTGAGCGATTCGTCGCTATCCCCGTGTCGGATCCGATGGAGGCGGGGGAAGGGCTTCCGTATCGTCCCCCCGAAGTCGACGGGACGATCGAGCTCTTGTTCTTCGGCACCGGTGTGCCGTTGCACGGACTCAGCCACCTCCTCGACGCCGTCGAACAGTGTGATCGGGTCCACCTCACGCTCATCTGCGGCGCGGCTGCTGACCGCGTGCGGGCGCAAGCGATACCTTCGAGTCGAGTGCGCGTCGTCGGCGAGTTCGTGGATCCTGAGGTCTTGCGGGATTACCTCGCCCGGTCGCACCTGGTCGCGGGTGTCTTCGGAACCTCGCAAAAGGCAGACCGCGTGATCCCGTTCAAGGTCATGCAAGCACTTTCGGTGGGTCGACCGGTCATCACCGCGCGAACGCGCGCCACGAGCTCCGTGCTTCGTGAAGGCATCGACGCCGTGCTCGTCCCGCCCGGAAATGCGACCGCCTTGGCGGCGGTCCTTTCGAGTCTGGCCGAACAACCCGAGCGATTGGTGGAGCTGGCCGCGGGGGCGCGCACCGTCTACGAGCGCCGGTTCTCGCTCGACGTCACCGGCGGGGCTCTGCGCGGTGCATGCCGCGCGTGCGTCGATCGTTCCTCCTCCCGCGCGGAGACCGTGGAACTCGTGGAGATGACGTGAGCGACGATCGGAAGCGCGATCACCGCGGGATGTGGGTCATCGCCGTGGCCACTTTGCTCGCGTACTTCCTCTGCCTCGGCGGAGACTTCGTCTACGACGACGTGCACTCGGTTCGTGACAACAAGGCCGTGAGCTCTCTCGCGAACGTGCCTGGTTTCTTCGTGGACGTGTCCACCTTCAGCTCCGTCGACTGCCGGCTGTACCGGCCCGTGCTCTTGACGAGCTTCGCCATCGATGGGTTCATCGGCGACATGCGTCCATGGGCGTTCAAGCTCTCGAATCTGCTACTGCATCTCGTGGCCGCGTTCCTCTTGTTCGGGATTGCCCGCCGGGTCGGCGCGCGTCGCAACGGCGCGGTGCTCGCGGCGTGTCTCTTCGGCGCGCACCCGATGGTGTCCGAGGCGGTGAACACGATCTCCGGTCGCAGCAACTTGATGATGGTCGTCGCGCTGCTCGGTGCGGTGCGTTGTCATCTCTCCGCGATGGAAGGACGGCGATACGCCGTCCTCGGCACGACGCTTCTCGGCCTCGTCGCGATGGGCTGCAAGGAGCCGGGGATGATCCTGCCAGTCTTGCTCGTCATTCTGGAGGCACTCCGCGTCTCCGATGGTCCGCGGGACTACCGCGCCGCCGCGTTGCGGGTCTTGCCGACCGTGGTGGTGGTCGTCCTCTATCTATGTGTTCGCTCACACTTCCTCGGCGTGGCGTCGCTCGGGGTCGGGGCGTGGGCAGGCACGGACGTCAGTAGTGGGCACGGGCGGGGACTCGCGACCCAACTCGCGACGATGGCCGTCTTGTTGCCACAGTCGTTGCTCAAAGTCGTCGCCCCGCACGGCATGACGATGGATCCAGTCATCGCCTTCACGAACGAATGGAGCTCGCCGGTGGTCCTCGGCGGCGTGTTGTTCCTCGCGGTGCTCACGGCGGCGGGGCTCTGGGCGCCGCGCCGACGTCCCGGGGTCTTTCTCGGCACCTGCCTCGCATGGGGCACGGCGGCGCCCTGGGTCCTGAAGCCACTGAACCTGCCCTTCCTGGAGCACCGTTTCTACGGAACCCTCGCTGGCCTGGCGTTGGTCGCGGCCGTGGCCTTGCGGGGCGCAGAGTCTCATCTCGCGCGGATGTCGTGGCGCGGCGCGTTCGCGATCCCCGTGCTGCTGTTCGTGATCATCTCGGGAGCGCGATCGCTGGAGTTCACGAGCGAAGAGAAGCTCTGGACCCTGGAGCTGTCCCGCAATCCGGACTCACGGGTCGCGATGGCGGGCATCGCGGTGGTTCGCATGCAGCAGCATCGCTACGCCGAGGCGCGGCCCTATCTCGAGCAACTCGTGCAGGCCTACCCTCTGCGCCGCGACGCGAGGATGAATCTCGTGGAGGTCATGTTGCACACCGGCGATCCGGAGGCATCGGTCCCGCACACGCAGTTTCTCATCGAGACGTGGGAGCGAAATGCGTTCTACTGGTTGCTGCGGAGCCGCGTCCTGGCCGCGGTCGGCGTCTTGCGTCACGAGGATTCGTACTTCGACGCCGCGGTCGACGCCGCCCTGCACTGTCTGAAGATCAAGGAGCCGAAGGGTCTCGTGTATCGGACGGCTGCGAGCGCGCGTCGGTTGCAAGGCGATCTCGATGCGGCGATCGCCCTGCTGGACAGGAGTGTCGACCGCGGGCTCCATCACTCCTCGGTGTTGCTTGACCGAAGCGCGCTGTTGATCCGTCGCGGGAGGATCCGGGAGGCTCGGGCCGATCTCCACCGCGCGCGTGGCAACGAACCGTTCAATCCGCGGGTACTCCGCGCGTTGGAGGAACTCGACGGACGCGGTGCGACGCCGCGTTAGGTGAATAGTCGGCGTCCGTTCTCCATCGTCAACGCGGCGGCGTCGTCGAACGCGATCCCGCGAACCTCGGCCAACGCGGCCAATGTGTGTACCAGGAACGCGGGCTCGTTCGATTCGCTCCGCCGCGGTTGAGGGGTGAGGAACGGCGCGTCGGTCTCCACGAGGATCCGATCCTCCGATGCGAACGCGGCGGCAGCCCTCAGATCCGTGGCCTTGGGATACGTCAGCGGGCCGGCGAACGACAAGTAGTAGCCGAGGTCGAGGGCTCTCCTCGCTTCGGCGACGCCGCCTGAGAAACAGTGGATCACGCCGCGGACTCCATCGTGCCCGGCGAGCACCGAGTAGGTGTCGTCGTGGGCGTCGCGCGAGTGGATGATCACGGGCTTGTCGCGATCCTTCGCGAGTTGAAGGTGCGCCTCGAGTGATCGTCGCTGCTCCTCGGGGGTCGTCCGGTCCCAGTAGTAGTCGAGACCAGTCTCGCCGATGGCGGTGCAATCGTCCTCCGAGCAGATCGCGGTGAGCGCAGCGAACTCCTCGTCGAACCGGTAGGCGCTGTTGGGGTGGAGGCCTGCGGAATAGAGCACCGAACACGCTGAGGAGGCGGACAGGCCGCGGCTGAATCCCTGGGCGTTCCGACTCGATGCCAGGTCGATACCGACAGTCAGCATCGTGGTGATGCCATCCGCGGCGGCGCGGGTCACCGCGGCAGTCGGGTCGTCGACCTCGCCGTCGGTGCGCAGACCCAGGTGACAGTGGGTGTCGAAGATCACCGAACGAATGTAGCGCGACCGCTACTTATCGGCGAAGTCGAACTGCTTCTTGTAGTCGTTGAGCTTCGCTCGGATCCCCGCGTCGACTTCCTTCATGTCGACCTCCTTCAGGAACGGCACGGCATCCTGACCGAGGGCTTCGACGACGGCTACCATGCACTTGCGACGGAAGAGGGGATTGGGCACCTGGCCTGGAACGGGCGCTTGCTGCCAGAACAGCTCCTTGATGCGGTTGGCGGACATGACGGACTTCATCCTGCCCAGCGCTTCAACGCACCGTTGCACCGTGATCGTCTCGTAGTACTCGGTTCTTGTCAGCATCCGCAGGAGGGTCCTCTCCACCTCGGGATGACCCGTCGCCACGTAGTCGTCGATGTAGTTGAACAGTTGCTTGGGGTGTAGCCCCGGAGTCTGGCTTCCGGCACGCTGACTCGGGTTGGTGTGTTTTTCGGCGAGCAGCTCGTGCAGGATCTCGCCGGCGATCTTCTTGTCGGCCAGCAGCAACTCGCTCGCGGCGAAGCGGCGCAGTCGAAGACTGACCGCGAACTCCTTGCCACGCAGCACGCGGGCGAGGAGGTCCTTGCCCTTTGGAGGATCGGCGGACAGCGCGGCGATGAGGAGCCACTTGCGCAACTCGTCGTTGGTCGTCGCGTCCCCTCCGACACTCTGCTCGGCGAGGAACGCGCTCTCGATCTGCGCGGAGGCGTCCGGGAGGAAGGACATGGTCTCGACGATGTCCTTCATGCGTTCGTCGACGAAGAACCGATCGTCCGAACCCGGCTTGCTCTTTTCCAACCACGGGGCCCAGTACTGCAGGTGCTCGAGCAAGAGCAGGAAGCCGGCGCCTTCGTACTTGGCCGTCGCGAAGTAACCCCACTCCCTCACGGAGTGTTGCAGGGCTCGCAATCGACCGTCGAGTTCATCGCGGGTCGCGTGGGCGTCGTGGACGAGGTACCCGGTGCCCGCGAGGTTCGCGATCAGGAGGGCCACCAGCAGGCCGGGGACCAGTCGCGCGGGATTGGGAGCGTTGGAAGTCGGGTTGGTTGTCATCTCGGCGCCTTTTATGCCCATCGCGGGGCGCCGTCACAACCGTTCGATTGTGAACGGCTCCCGGCGTGGGATTCCGCACACTCCGGAGCGCCTCGGAGAGCGTGTTCTTGGGGATGCCCTACCGGCCCATAACATCGTGCGGTAAAGGCTTTTGCGAATTGCGCTGGGGCGGATATGCCACGATTTCTGCGGTGGCGATCTCCCCGTCGCACGGCATGGAACTTGACCCTCCTGGCAGGTGCCCTGGCTCGACCCGAAATGGGGGCTCTAAAGCCCCTGTGTCCTGCTATCTTTGAGAGCCTGCCATCTTTGCGAGGATGGCCCGTCCGCAGACTCCGAAACGGGCTAGGGCTCACGATCGTGTCCCCAAATCCCTGATCTACCCCTCGAGCATCTCATGCTGATTCGCCCGCTCACCATTCTCCTCGCCCTGAGCCTAACTCTCTTCTTCCCAGCGTGTTCTAGTAGTGGAACAAAGCCGGGGGAGACCGGGGTTTGTGGTTCGCAGCCCGGCAAGAACCTGTTTTGCCTGACGTCCTGCAACCTGGGTTGCTCCCTGGCCGGGTGCAACATCAACAAGATCAGTCAGAACGAACCGATCGAGTTGATCTTCAACCAGGACGTCGACAAGTTCAGCGTGCCGCCGTACTCGACGAGCATCCTGCTGCGCACCGCGACGGGTGAAGAGCCCGTGGGCGATTGGCTCGTCAACGGGAACCGCGTGACCTTCTCTCCCGGCGTGTTGATCTCCGGCGCGAAGACGTTCTTCGGCTTCCGTCCGAACGAGACCTACCACCTCTACATGCCCGCGAGTATCGACCAGCCCGACGTGATCCAGTCGATGGGTGGCGATCGACTCTCGACGCCGATCACGTGCACGCTCAACATCGGCAAGATCAAGGACCTCAACCAGGCGCGGCCAGCGGCGGAACTCATCGTCCCTCTGAAGCTCGCGAAGGGAGTGGACCTCGACACGGTGATCAAGATCGAGTTCAACGAAATCATCGATCCGGCGATCTTCGTGGGGATCACGCCCGAGACGAGCCCTATCCGCTACGTCGTGAAGGCTGCCACTCTCGACGCCGAGAAGAATGTCATCTGTCGATCGTCGTCCGAAGCCATTCTGCTTCCCGGTGAACCGCGCATGACGATCGATCCGGTCCGCAGGATCAGCACCGTGACCTTCAAGCCGAAGGAGAACTTGCCCGGCAAGAAGTGCGTCGAAATCCTGGTGACTTCCCAGGTCAAGGACCTCGCGGGAGTCCTCGCCCTCCCACACCTGATGTTCTTCACGACGAGGGACGTGGGCGTCCAGTCGTTCAATAACACGGAGGACTTCACCAGCAGCAAGTTCCTCGACAAGGAGCTTTCCGCCGGGACGTGGGGCAACGGCAAGCTCACGTTCAGCCCGATCGGGGGCTCAGGCAAGCACGGTGTGTTCGACCCGGCGCTCGGCAAGGACATCAGCGATCCGAAGATCAAGGTCGCGGTCTACGAGTGGGACCTGGACAAGCCTGGTGGCATCAAGATCCCGAAGATCTATACGACCACGGGCAAGGACGAGTTCGTCACCGACGGACGGTTCGAGTTCTCCAAGATGGAGATCCCCGACGGCGTCGAAGTCCACTTCATCGGCTCCCAACCCGCCCGCATCTGGGTGCGGGGCGCGGTTCGCATCGGCGGGCTGCTCGCCTCGAATGGCGAGTCCTTGCCGACAATCGGTCGCCCGGGATCCGTACTCAGGTTGAAAGCGAAGTCAGCGCTGACCGGTGAGAAGGGTGGTCGCGCTGGCGCGATGGGCGGTTCCGGCGGTGACGGAGGCGACATGGGCGGTATGGCCGTCATCACGGCAGGCAACTTCGGCATCGGCACTGAGTACGAAATCGACGCCGTCGGAACCACGGACTTCACGAAGATCGGTGCGGCGAGCAACACCCTTGGCCTCGTCTTCAAGGCGACCGGTCGCGGCGTGGGGTCGGGCCGGGCGCGTTCCGGTCCGATTGTGCAGGCCGACGGATTCGTCACCGGATCCCATTACCGGATCCTGACCTTGGGAACGACCGACTTCAGGTTGATCGGTGCTGCGAACAACACGCTCGGCGAGGAGTTCACGGCGACAGGCCGCGGCGCTGGAACTGGCACCGCACGCCACCTGGACTTCGACGGCAAGCCGGGTCAGGACGTTAACTTCTACAACGAATCCTCGACCGTGCGCCACTTCTACGATGGCCAGTACAAGGGCTCGGGCGGGCGCGCCTCGCCGATGTGGCCGCCGTTGGGCTTCAACAACGCGATCAGCTACTCGTACTACTCCGTCATCGCGCAGCACGCCAACCGGGGCGGGAGCGGTGGTGGCTTCACGTCGGCTGGCGGCGACGGATACACCCGCTGGATTGGCGCAAACTCTGTGAACGCCAAGTATCTCGCTCCCGGGAAGACTCCCGGCGGCAAGGGCGCCGCGTTCGCCTCGACGTTCCCCAACTACACGAACGGCTACACGCATCAGGACCACTTCGTGGCCGGTGGCGCCGGTGGCGGTGGTGGTGGGTCGTCGGCCGGCGGCGCGATCTTGAGCATTGTCGTCGACCGGTGGAAAGCCGGGCGCGCCGGCGGTGGCGGTGGTGGAGCCATGGCTCTGCGTATCGGCGGCGAGCTTGTGCTGCTGGCCTCTGGTCGACTTCAGGCCCTCGGCGGCGACGGAGCCTTCGACAACAGCAACTTCGCCATCCGCGGTCTGATGACCCCGGGCGGCGGTGGCTCCGGTGGAGCATTGTTCCTGCAGGTCAATCAGGCCACCCGCAACGTGGGCTCGATCAGCGTCAAGGGCGGTATAGGCGGGAGGACCTTCGGCGGCCCTGGCGATCAGGTCTACGCCGGCATGGAGGCCTACGGTGGCGATGGCTCGAATGGCTTGCTCCACTTCGAGACGACGCAGAGTCCCAATAGCTATTCGGTGGGCATCACGGTGCCGGCCAAGCCTCCGGTTTCCCTGCTCGATCCGGACGACAAGGACCTTGTGGTCACGATTCGCTCCCTCTGGTACGCCGCGAGTCTGCTGTTCCCGCCGGAATTCAAGCGCTACACGATCGAGGCGATCGTCGACAACCAGCGTCGGGTCTACTCCGACGACAAGGAGGTCGGCAACCCGGCTGCCCCGCAGTACGACAAGGACTACGCGGGCCTGGCCAACAACGGCTCCCCGATCGTATTCGCTGTCCAGGGCGCGAAACTCGAACTCGACCCCGCGGGCCAGCTGGCTCCGAAGGCGAACACCGCCATCAAGCCGTTCCGCAAGTACGTCGGGGACCACTCGACGACCGAACCGACCCTCTTCGACGATGGTGCCACCGGCTACCGATTCGAACTCACTCTCGACCGCAGCCTCGGCAAGACGGTCGAGGTCAAGAAGGTCGTTGTCTACTGGGATCTGTAGCCGTCGCCTCTGAACGAACCCGTATTACATACACCCCCCCCAAACCTAGTCTGACTCTCATGCATCCTAGATCTATTATCAGCGCGTTGGCCTTGACCGCCCTCGCACTCGTCGGTTTTGGCTGTAGCGGCGGCGGCAGCGCGTCCGGTTTGAGCATCAAGGGGGCGTGCATGGACGGTGTGTTCTGCCTCACGAGTTGCAGCCTGGGTTGTACGAATCAAGGCTGTTCGGTGACGGACATCGCGCCCAACCAGCCGATTCGTCTCACGTTCAGTCAGCACGTCGACCTGACGACCGTGGACTTCTCGACGATCTCCATCAAGACCGCGAGTGGCCGCACCCCAGAGGGCCGGTTCGTCGTCACGGGCAACATCGTCGAGTTCAAACCGGAGATCAAGATCACCGGTGGCAAGACCGCTTTCGGTTTCATCGCCAACGAGACGTACCTGCTCAACCTCCCGGATGCGGGGGAGAGCGGCCAGGTGTTGAAGTCCATCTCCGGCAATGCGTTGTCCACGCCGCTGGTGTGCAGTCTTCGCGTGTCGCAGAAGGTCGTCGACATCGACGGCGCCCCGCCGAAGGGTCGGTTGATCACCCCGGTAGACGGCGCGACCAATGTTCCGAAGGACACCGTCATCGTTATCGAGTTCAGCGAGATCATCGACATCGCCCCGTTCCAGGGCGCGACGACTCAGACGAGCCCGGTGCAGTACCTGATTCGCAAGACGAAGCAGAAGCCAGGTGGTGCTCCGAACGAGCGTGTGTGTGACCAGAACTCCAACCGTCAGACGTTGGAAGGCCTGCCGCAGGCGGAGAACGATCCGATTCGAGGGGTCACGACCGTGACCCTGCGACCGACGGTTCCGTTGCCCAGCCAGATTTGCATCGAGGTCGTTGTGACAAGTCAGGTTCGCGACCTCTCGGGCAAGCCCGCCATCGAGAACAGCGAGAGCTTCACCACGCAGATCCTGGTCGCCGGCGAAGGCGAGATTCGCGAGCGGTTCAACACGGATGGACAGCTCGACAAGACGACTTCGAGTGGTCGCTGGAGTGGCGGCAAGGCCCTTCCGCCGCAGATCGGTGGCACGGGCGTCCTCGGCGAGTTCAACATCAGCGCGGGCAAAGCCGATCCCGCCAACCCGAACCGCTACGTGTGGAACACCGACTCGCAGAAGATCCCGGGCGCGTTCACGCCGACTGGCAAGGACATCATCGTCACTGGCGGAATCTTCGAATTCACCCGATTCGTTCTCGGCGCGGACCTCACCATGGTGTTCGAAGGCTCGAACCCCGTGCAGATCCGCGTACGCGGCGAGGCCATCATCGAGGGTCGTATCCACGCGAACGCTCCGGTGGCGCTGTACTTCGCCGCTGCTCCGACTCCCGGGACGCCCGTTGAGTTCGGGCAGAATGGCACCCTCGGCAACTGTGGTGGTGCCAAGGGTGGTCAGGGCGGCGACTCGTGCCAGAACAAGGGCACCGGTCCCAAGTTCGCCGGTCGCGCGGGCGAGGTCGTGAGGCTTCCGAGCGGCAATGCCTACAAGGTCGAATCCGCTACTACCGGCGGCAAGGGCGGTCCGTTCTTCCCCGCGACGGGCGTGAACACCGACTACTGCGCGTTGACCGGCGTGTTCTGCGGCGTGGTCGGTACGGGTGGTGGTGGCGGGGGCTTCTCCCTGGTTGGGAAGAAGGGTTTCGTCACGCAGGATCCGTGCAACCTGGCCAGAAACCGGGGCGTCTCGGGCAACACCGGCGGCGGCACGTTTGACATCGGCTCCCTGAACCGTACGAACAAGACCGACCCGAACGGTTCGGTCAACTTCTACGGCGTCGGCGGATCGGGCGGCGGCGGTGGTGGTTCCCACCCGTTGCTCTCGCGCGGTTTCCCGTTCGACAAGTGGCTTCCCGGGAGTGCGGGAGCTGGCGGTGGTGGCATCGTCATCATCCGCGTCGGCGGAGACCTGACCATGAACGGCCAGGCCACGATCCAGGTGAAGGGTGGCCGCGGCTACACCATCGACGCCGTGAGGCGCTTCCCCGAACCGAACGACAACCTCTTCAACGTTCCGACGCCTGGTGGCGGCGGTTCCGGTGGGGCCATCCTCTGCCAGGTGTTTGGCGCGACGAAAATGGCGGGCCTCCTCGACTGTTCCGGTGGCGACGGCGGCATCCTCGACAACTCCCCGACGAACCAGTTCGGTCTCCGGGCCAAGGCTCGCGGTGGTGATGGTGGAGCCGGTTACTACCGTCTCGAGACACCGAATGGTCCGACCGTCATCGACATCGGCTCTGGCATCCCGGCCGCGAAGGCGGGGAACGGCGGAATCTTGACCGACTTCGAGTCCAAGGGCGTTTCCCAGTCGCTCTTCTACGCGACCAAGTTGACGTTCCCACCGACCTTCCTGCGCTACACCCTGGAAGTCGAGATCAATGGCATCCGCAAGGTCTACTCGGACGACACCGAAGTCGGCAACCCGGCTGCCAAGCAGTACGACAAGGACTACGCGGGCGTTGCAGGCCCGAACGAGCCGGTTTATCTCCAGCTGCAGGGTGCCAAGGTCAGTACGGTGACCGGCAAGCCTGACCTCGTCACGCTTGGCCCATGGCGCGATTACGTAAATAGGAAGGGCAATCAGGGTCTCAACGACGACGAGGCTACCGGATGCCGTTTCCGTCTGACGTTCGACTCGACCGGCACGACCTCGCTCGTGGTGAAGCGCGTCTCGGTGTTCTTCATCGAGTAGTAGAAGCAGCCGAATCGGCGGAACTCGAGAGGCCGGACATCCGATCGCGGGTGCTCGGCCTCGTGCTTTGTGGCCCGGGCCGGTTCAATGTCACGATGGACCAAGAGCGGGTTCAGAGATTTCGTGCCCGGTTCCTCTGGGTGGAACCAGCGCGTTGTTACGCACCCGGCGAGCTTCGCGTGTTGGGTGGACGCGTTGTGGGGGCAGGTCCAGCGCGCGGTGGGCGAATTCCCGCGCGGGCCATCCTCCCGGGCCTGGTCGATGCGCACGTGCACCTGCAGATCTCACCACTCGCGCGGGCGAGGCGGCAGTTTCTTCCGTGGGTTCAAGACGTGATGCGAATTCGTTCTGAGAGCGCCGTCGCGGATCATGCAAGGCTCGCCGTCGCCGCGATCCGTTCGCTGCTTGCCGACGGGGTCACGGCGGTTGGCGAAGTCGATTCGACCGGTCTCTCCCCACAGGTGCTGCGCGAGTTCCCGGTGGGTGGTGTGTGCTACCAGGAACTCACTGGGTTCCACCTCGGCGGAGCCGCGTCATCGGATCTCGTGAGACGCAGAGAAACGCCGGGCTCGCGACACTGCCGGTCCGGTCTCTCGCCGCACGCGCCGTACTCCGTCTCCCGAGCCCTCTTTCGCGCGGCGCGTGCGCGTCGCGTCCCCCTCGCAGTGCACGTTGCGGAGACGCTCGAAGAGGTCCAGTTCCTCCGGCGTGGAAGCGGTCCGTTTCGCGAACTCCTCGAGAGTTTGGGTCGGCTCCCCGATGGCTATCGACCGCCCGGCATCGGTCCGGTCGCGCTGCTGGACCGTTTCGGACTCTTGTCGGAGAGTACCGCGTTGATCCACTGCCAGCACATGACTCGCGAGGAGGCCAGCCTGGTAAACCGGCGGCGGGCACCCGTCGTCGTGTGTCCAGGTACCATCGACTACTTTCGACGGACCCCACCGCCGGTTCCCGCGTGGCTGAAGGCGGGGATCCGGGTTGGGCTGGGCACCGACTCCCTCGCGAGCAATACGCGCATGTCCCTCAGGCACGAGTTGACGCTGGCGCGTCGGATGTGGCCCTCGCTGTCCCCCGAGACATTGTTGTCGATGGCTACGGTTCACGGTGGCGCCGCGCTCCGATCACGAGGGCTGGGCACGCTGCGGCGAGGTGCGCCGGCGAGCTTCGTCACGCTACCGTTCGATCGAGATGTCCAGACATGTATCGAGGCGTTCACGACGGGCGAACTGGCACCGGACGGAGTCTTCTTGCGCGGAACCAGGATCCCGTAGCCCAAAGTGGTTCAGGCTAGCCTGCCCGGTTAGTATCCTCTGCGACTCGTATCCGCTTGACAGCCACTTGATCGAACCGTTCCTGGATCTCTTGCGCAGCCCCAGAAAGTTCTTGCTCAGTGGGCACGAGCATCCGGACGGAGACTGCATCGGCGCGGAAGTGGCTCTGTATCACCTGATCCAGGCGATCGGAGGCGACGCGAACATCGTCAATCCGGATCCCGTCGCGCGCAGCTTGCGGTTTCTGCAAGATCGCACACCGATCAGCAACTATCGAGAGCTTCAGGCCTTGCCACCGTTCGACGTGTTCGTCTTGCTGGACTGCGCGATGCTGTCTCGACTCGGCGACATGCAGGATGCGGTTTGTGAGACCTCGGCGGAGATCGCGGTCCTCGATCACCACGTCGGCAGCGAGTTCGGCGACGGGTCGATCAACTACGTGGACGTGACCGCGGCGGCCAGCGGCGTGCTTGTCTACGATCTCTACCGGGCGCTCGATGTCGAAGTCCAGGAAGCCGCGGCTGAAGCGATCTTCGTGTCGATCGTCTCCGACACCGGGTGGTTTCGGTACTCGAACACGGATCAACGCACGATGTCGATCGCGGCGGAGATGATCCAGAAGGGTGTGAAGCCGGATCTGCTCTACGACAGGTTGTTCCGCGCGAATGATCCGCAGTCCGTCTCGTTGCTGTCCGAGGCGCTGAAGACGCATGAGTTCCGCCTGCGAGGTCGATATGTGTTCGCTACGCTCGATCAGAGCCTGATGGGCCGCATCATCCGCCAGGGGTTCGACACCGACGGCGTGCTAGAGCCGCTCCGGTCGGTCGAGGGCATCGAAGTCGCCGCCCTGTTCAAGGTCCATTCTCAGGGCGTCAAGTTGTCGCTTCGCGCGATGGGCGACGTCGACGTGCAAGCGATCGCCGCAGTGTTTGGTGGGGGAGGGCACGTCAAGGCTGCCGGCGCCACGATGCAGATGCCTCTGCGGGACGCGATCGCGGCAGTCGAGCGAGAAGTCAGCCGGGCCTTGAATGGGACGTAGGCGTGAGCACGTTTGCCCTCATCTCTGACCTGCACAGCAACCTGCCAGCGCTCGAAGCTGTTTTTCGTCGGATCGATGAACTCGGCGTCGAGGAAGTCAACTGCCTGGGTGACGTCGTCGGCTACGGCGCCGAACCGGATCCGTGTGTCCGTCTCGTGATGGAGCGCTGCAACTGGACGTTGCAGGGCAACCATGACTGGGGACTGTTTCACGACCCAGCGGAGTTCAATCCCCTGGCGAGCGAAGCCCTCGCCTACACGCGCAAGATCCTCCGCCCCACGATCTTCACTCCGCGACGGCGCGGCCCCTGGAATTTCCTTCAAGATCTACCAGATCGGCTCGCCGACCACGGCTACCTGTTCTTCCACGGTTCGCCGCGGGATCCCGTCATGGAGTACGTGCTCCGGACCGACGAGCACTTCGATCCCGAGAAGCTCGTTGAGAACTTCAAGCTGATCGATCGACCATCTTTCGTCGGGCATACCCACTACCCGGGGATCACGCGCGCGGACTTGCACTTCACCCCGGCGACCGACGAGGAGAGGGTCTTCAAGTTGGACGGTCCCTGCATCGTGAACGTGGGGAGTGTTGGACAGCCTCGCGACGGGGACCCGCGGGCGAGTTTCGCCGTGGTCTCGGGTCGCGAGGTCGAGATTCATCGCGTGCCCTACGACTACCACAAGACCCAGGCGAAGATCCTCGCTGCCGGACTCCACCCGGCCCTTGCCGATCGGCTTGGGCGCGGAAAGTGAATTCCAAATGAGTGCGGATGACGACAGCGTGTTCCTCGTCCTGTGCACCGCACCGGAGAATGAGGCTGCCACTCTCGCCGATCAACTCCTCGAGGAGAGACTCGCTGCGTGCGTCAACCTCATCGGACCGATGACTTCGCGGTACCGTTGGGAAGGTCGGATCGAGGAGGGAAGGGAGATGCTCCTCCTCCTCAAGACGACGGCGGGAAAGAAGTCCGCTCTGCGGCGTCGCATCGTCGACCTGCATAGCTACTCGGTTCCCGAGGTGCTCGAGTTCGCGGTGGACTCGGGATTGCCGGCGTACCTGGGCTGGGTCGCTGATTCTTGCGAAAGCTGACAGTCGAGCCGTGCCGAAACCCGACGATTTCACGCCGAGTCACCGCGAGGCCGAGATCGTCGACGTCCATCCTGCACGGCTCCTCCTGGGCCTGATCGTGGCGGGGGTCCTCGGTTTCGCGAGCCTCTACTTGCCATTCCCGAGCGATGTGAATGTGACAGTCGGCGGTCTCGCGGTCGGCGTGACCGTGCTCACGGCCTGGTGTTGGCTGACCCGCTGCCTGCCGATGGCGCCGTCTTCGCTGATTCCGCTGGCGGCGTTCCCGTTGCTCGGGGTCAGCAACACAAAGTCCGTCGCCACGTCCTACGCCCACCCGATCCTCTGGCTGTTCTTCGGTGGATTCATCCTCGCCATGGCCATCGAGCGATGGGGCCTGCACCGCCGACTCGCGTTGCACATCATCTCGCGCATCGGACTCCGTCCGCGGCGTCTCGTGCTCGGGTTCATCGTCTCCGGGTTGTTCCTCTCGATGTGGATCAGCAACACCGCGACGAGTCTGATGCTGCTTCCCATCGGTGTCGCGCTGATCGACCGGATCCGGCGGTTGGGCGTGTTGGGAGAAGCCGCATGCAAACGTCTTTCCACCGCGTTGCTCCTGGGATTGGCGTACGGGTGCTCTCTCGGGGGGATGGCGACTCCGATCGGAACGGCGCCGAACTTGCTCTTCCTCGCGAACTACCAGGAAGCCGTGTCCCCGACCGCGCCGGACTTCTCGTTCCCTCAGTGGATCATGCTGATGTTGCCGATCGCGCTCCTCTTCGGCGTGGTCATCTGGATCAGTCTCGTCTTCTTCACGTTCAAGCTTCCGAAGGGAGACAAGAAGTCGGGTCAGTTGATCAAAGAGGAATTGCAAGCCCTGCCGCGACTCACGGTCGCTGAGAAGCGGTTGATGCTCGTGTTCGGCGTCACCGTGATTCTCTGGGTGACGCGCAAGGACGTGCCGCTATCCGCCGGCAACGTGATACCTGGGTGGGCGACGCTTCTCGGTTTCACGGGGGAGTCGAAGAACTTCGTGCAGGACGGGTCGATCGCCGTGCTCATGGCAATCCTCACGTTCTTCATCCCGTCGGCGGGACGCGGCAGTCCGCCGCTGATGGACTGGAAGACGGCGCGTGGGCTGCCGTTCGACATCCTGTTCTTGCTCGGTGGGGGCATCGCGATCGCCGCCGTGCTCCAGCAGAGCGGGGTGTCTGCTGCGATGGCGAACGTCTTGAAGCCGATCGTCGAGAACGTTCATCCGTTCCTCGCGGTGGTCCTGACGATTACGATGATGACGTTCCTCACCGAGGTCACGAGCAACACGGCGACGACGGCGCTCATGCTCCCGATCCTCTCCGTGACGAGCGTCGCGGCTGGCCTCGATCCACGGTTGCTGATGCTGCCAGCGACGCTCGCGGCGTCGTGCGCGTTCATGCTGCCGATCGCGACACCTCCCAACGCAGTGGTGTTCGCGTCTGGTCGGTTGAAGATGGGGGAGATGGCCCGCGCGGGCTTCCTGCTCAATCTCATCAGCATCGCGCTGCTCAGTCTCGCCACGTGGTGGATTTTGGTTCCCGCCCTCGGTATCGAGCCCAAAGTCGTTCCCGAATGGTGGTTACGACGATAGAGCGTGTGGGGAGGTAAAGCTCTCGGCCCCGAGTGTCGATGAGAACACCAGGTACCCCCAAACCCCCCATACCGCCGAGATTTCCCCCATGGTCCTGATCGCTGCCGCGTTGGCTCTCACCCTTTGGCAGGAGCCGCAAGCCGGCACCCAGAAGAAACCACCACCGAAGGATGTCATCCATCTGGTGGGGGGCGAAGAGTTCGTTGGGACGATCCTCAAGCGAGTCGGCAACTACATCGAGATCAAGCTCGACCAGGGCACGATCGTCGGTTTCGAGCGTTCGCGGGTGTCCTTGATTTCTCGCGGCGCCGTACAGCCCGCGGCCACGAAGTCAGTTCTCGGTCCCCGGGATGAGTGGTACCTCCTCCACGATGCGAAGGGCATGAGCGCTGGCTACATGCACAGCCTGGTGCAGGTCGACAAGGACGGTTCCGCGCACATCAGCGAGGAGTGGTATTTCACGTCGCGCCGAGGACGCATTCAGGTCACCGTGCTCGAGACCGTCGATTCCGACCTACAGCCCCGGAAGAGCTTCTACCACGAGCGGGTGCTCTCGGACGACGATCGACTCGTATCCGAGCGGCTGCTCAATGCGGAAGTTGCCGGATCGCACATCATCGTCCAGCGGCGCAGCTTGAAGGGTCGAAAAGAGCAGAAGTACCGTTTCGCCGAGACAGCGAAGTTCCCGCTCAGCTACCGTGAACAGCTACGTCAGTCGCGGGAGACGGAACTCGTCACGGCGAACCAGGAGCTCTTTGACTCGAGGACCGGTGAGTTTCGGATCTGGAACGCTTCCAGTGTTCCGCGTCGCAATGTCGAGATCGCGGGCAGGGAGGTCCAGGTGCGCGAACTCACGATGAACGACGGGACGGGAGCGAATACCGAGTGGATCGATGCCCACCATCAGGTGGTGCGGCGCGAGGTCAACGGTGCATCGCTCGTCGCCGTGCGCGTGAGCAAGGCGCGGGCACTTCGTGCGGTTGTGAGCCGCGGCCCGACCGGACACGACCCCGCGATCGTGGCAACGGAGACCGGTGACATGGCCCTGTGGTTGCCGAACCCGATCTGGCGGGCCGGTCGACCGGACGCGAACTGTGTTACGCTCGAAGCCCGGTTGTACAACGGCAAGGCGATGCTGCTGCCGTTGGACCAGGTCCCGGCGAATGTCCAACTCGAGACCGCTGTCGATCTCATCGTGCGTTGGTTGAAACTCTCGATCGGGAAGGGGATCAAGGTGCGGAAGCGCGAAGCGATGCAGGTCCAGCGCGTCCCGGCGATTCGCTTGAATCTCGCGTGGTCAGCGACCGGCGAGGGGAGATCGGTGCCGTGGCGAGGCGTTTGCGACGTGTTCCGCGTGCGCGGCAAGTACGCGGCCCTGTTCTGCTCCGCGCCGCTCGAGACGTTCGACGACCTGGATGGCGACTTCCGACGCATCTTGCGGACCGTGCAGCTCGACAGCCAGGACATTGAACCCGTGCAGCAGGGTCCGTTGGCTCAGCGGAGAAGGTAGCGGGTCAGAGAGCAGCGACTCCCCCGGGGTTGGTCCCTCACGGCTCGCGGAGTCCAGGTCCTCGACGCTTCAGGTAATCGACCCGTAGCCGCGCAGTCGCGCTGCCGCGTGGATGTCCGGAATCAGGACGTTGTCGCGGTCGTCGAGGTCCGCGATCGTGCGGGCGATACGCAGCAATCGCACGCGCGCGCGCCCAGACATCGAGTGGATGCGGAGGACGTCTTCGACCGCGTGGCGGATGTCGTCGCTGGTTCCGACCGCGTCTTCGAGCGCGGCATCGCGCAACCGTCCGTTGGGCCAGGCGGGGCAGCGCCGATTCCTTTGCCGCTGCCGGTCGACGGCGACCAGGACCCGATCTCTCACGTGAGCGGTGGACCATTTTGGATCGCTGGGACGGTGCAGCTCGGAGGGCGGTAGCGCAGGCACTTCGATCTGCAGATCCAGGCGGTCGAGCAACGGCCCCGAGATGCGGGATCGGTAGCGCTGCCGCTGTCCCGGGTTGCAGACGCAGGGTCTCTGCCCGTGTCCGTGGTACCCACACTGGCACGGGTTCATCGCGCAGACGAGCAGGAAGTCCGCGGGCATCGTCACCGTCTGGCGCACCCGACCGATGGTCAGTTGGCCGTCTTCGAGCGGCTGGCGTAGTCCCTCGAGCACTTCCCGACGGAACTCCGGAAGCTCGTCGAGGAAGAGCACGCCGTGTTGTGCGAGGGTCACTTCGCCGGGTCGAGGATCGGTGCCGCCGCCGAGCAAGCTGGCGCTGCTGCTCGTGTGGTGGGGGCAGCGCACTGGCCGCCGGGTGTGGTCGGGCAGTGAGCCGTTGCCACGGCAGCTCACGGTGTGGATCTTCAGCACATCGAGAGCCTCCTCCTCTGTCGTCGGGGGCAGCAGTCCTGGGAGCCGTTGCACGAGCGCGGTCTTGCCAGAACCGGGAGGACCGACCATGAGCAGGTTGTGTCGACCGGAGGCTGCGACCATCATCGCGGTCTTGGGGGTTTCGTGGCCGCGGATGTCGGCGAGATCCTGGTACCCGAGGGACGATCGCGCACTCGGTGGCTCCGCCGGTTGGATCTTCGCCTCGCCGCGCAGGAAGCGGAGTGCGTCCCGCAGTGTGGTCACCCCGTAGGATCGCACGCCGGGCACCAGGGCCGCCACGCGCGCGCTGGTGGTATCCGTGAGCAGATGGGTCCAACCCCGTTCTCGCGCGGCCAGGGCCACCGACACCACTCCAGGCGTCGGGAGGATGTCTCCACTCAGAGAAACTTCGCCGACTGCGGCGAGTACCGATGGCGAGTCGAATTGGCCGTTCGCTGCGGCGAGTCCCAGTGCCATCGGCAGATCGAATCCGCTGCCGGTCTTGCGGACGGTGGCCGGGGTGAAGTTGATCGTCGGAACTCCCCTTGGTGGCGGGATTCCCTGCGCGCCGAAGGCACCGAGGATGCGGTAGTACGCCTCGCGCACTCCGGCGTCGGCGAGGCCGAGAATGCGGGGTGTTCCCGTGCCATTTTGGAGAGAAACCTCCAGTACGACGGGAACTGCGTCGACGCCGCGGATGGCGCCGCAGCCGATCTTGACCGGTTGGATGGGCATGCTCTTTCGCCCCTCCGGTGGTCTGGAGTGTCCAAAAGTGTCGCCGAGTTGGGGACTTTCCGCATCTTTCGGATGCGCTACGCTTGAGTTGTGAAGGTCGCCAACCTCGAAACCATCCTGCTCGAACAAGACATCGCCGAGCGTGCCGATCTCTACTGCTTGTCGTGCCGCCGTCGATTGGCTGGTGTGATGCTCGCGGATCGTTTCGCCGAGAACGGAGATCCCGAGGCCGCGCTCTCGGTATCGCTGTTGTCCGAAGACCTGCGCGACTTCCAGCAGGAACGCGGCAGCGTCAGCCTCACGTGCGGCTGCAGCATCCGCTCGACGTTCCACCTGCTCTCGTAGCCTCTCCCGGCGGGTCAGGCCTGCGTGAGGGTGCAGGTGATCTTCTGGATCGCTCCGATTCCGGCGCGGGAGTCCGGATGGAAGCTCTTGATCCGGTGGAGGTGGGCGATCGACTCACCCCGCAAGGTCTCTTCGCCGAATACCGCCACCACCAGATCTTCGTCCACGCTGTGAAGCCGACGGATCAGGTCCCTCGCCCGTCCGGTCGCGACGTCCGGAGTGATCACGATCAGCGCGTGGCCTCCGCGCTCGAGGAAGAGCGATTGCGCACCGGCGATGGTCGTGGTGGCGTCGACGGTGAATCCGATCGCGTCGAGGTTTTGACACAGGTTGGTGGCCGTTTCCAGCTCGTTGGCGAGCACCAGGAGGTTCATCTGCTGGGTACATCGGCAATTGAGATCGGCGACTGTCTAGGAAATCGACGGCCCCTCCTCGGGTTTCCCACCCCGAAGCGGTCGGGTTCGGCGAGCGTGATCTCGTCGTCGTTCGCACGGGCGGTTTCGTCTCTCGCGATAGCTGTCCACGATTCCGGAGACGCGAGGTGCGCGCGTGTCAGAGGATCGCCTTCAGCGCGGTCGTGTCGATGTTGGCTCCGCAGAGCACGATGACGACATCCTTGCCCGCCAATCGATCCCTTTCGGCGAGGAACGCTGCGACGGCCACAGCTGCCGCCCCTTCGATTATCGTGTGATGCCGCGACACCGTCTCGCGCAGCGCGTCGCGGATCTCGTCTTCGGAGACCAGCACGAATTGGTCGATCGCCTCACGGCACATCTCGAACGTGATCGCGTCGGACTCCACGCCGCCAGCCGTTCCGTCCGAGAGCGTCGGCTCCGACGGCAGGTCCAGGAGCTCGCCTGCCTCGAGCGATGCGTGCATCACGGCGGAGTTGCGCGGGGACGCCCCGACGATCGAAATGTCCCGATCCAACGCGTGGAGGTATCCGCCCACTCCCGAGATCAGGCCGCCGCCGCCGACGGCGATGAACACCGCGTCGACATTGTCGAACTGCTGTTCGAGTTCGCGCCCGATCGTGCCCTGGCCCGCGACGATCATCGGATCGTTGTAGGGCGAGATGTAGATGAGGTCGTGTTCCCGCGCGTGGGCCCGCGCCGCCTCTTCGGCTCGGATGCAGTCGTCGCCCGCGCACCGGACCTCCGTGCCGAACGACCGGATCGCGTCCAGCTTGGCCGGAACCGCGTTCTTTGGGGCGAAGATGAGCGACGGGCAACCGAGCTCAGCCGCCCCTCTGGCGACAGCCGCGCCGTGGTTGCCGGTGGAGGCGGCGACGACTCCCCGTGCCCGCGCGGCGTAGTCGATCGTGAGGAGCTTGTTCATCGCCCCCCGGAACTTGAACGAGCCGGTGTGCTGATGGTTCTCCATCTTCAGGTGCACGCGGCAGTTGCCGGCGTCGCTGAGCCAGGGGGAGTGCTCGACCTTGGTCCGGTGCACGAAGGGGTCGATTCGGCTGTCGGCGGCGAGGACCTCGGCGTGGATGTCCATGGTTGGCAGCCTACCTGAGAGCTTGTCCGATCCCCGCGGGATCTTTGTCGGTTCCGGATTGATCGGCCCGGCGACGGTGATCGTCAAGAACGGTGATCATTACGCGTTCTTCCGGGGCAAGGGCGCCCACCAGCCGGCGCGTTGTCGCGTCCCGGCGCAGACGAACAAGACGTTCAAGGCCTGGGACAACAACCTCCAATTCAACGGCCAAAACCGCGTCCGCCAGGTCGAGTGGCTGCAGAGGAAGGTCCTCGAGAACAAGCAGGAGGGCGTAGAGGTGCTACCGCACCAAGTAGCATCATTTCCCCCGCGGGAAGAGATCCCGCGAGGAGATTCGAGCGTTTTGGGGAGAATGGCGTGCGTGTTGGTTCGGAAGCAGATCGAGATCGCCCGCGCGGCGATGCTTCGGGAGTTGTGCAGTCCCGTTCTCGGGTCCGGGAACAGCCTGGGCCGGCGCATCGTGGAATCTTGGGGGGTGGAACCCGTGGTCGAGACCCTCTCCGTTCGCAGCGCGTTCGACCTGTATCTTGCGGAGCGCGATTGGTCTGTGGGATCGGAGATCGTCATGTCCGGCGCGAACGTTCCGGACATGACGATCATCGCCAAGCACCACGGGCTGCGTGTTCGCGCGGTCGACTTTGATCTCTGTGAGCTGGCGCCAAGCGCGGACGCGTTCGCGCAGGCGATCGGTGCGCGCACGCGCGCAGTCGTGTTCACGCAGCTCTTCGGCGCCCTGGTCGACCTGACTCCGATTTCACGGCTCATCCGCGAACGCGACATCGATCTCGTCGAAGACGCGGCGCAGGCTTTCGATGGCAGCTATCGCGGATACCAACAAGCCACCGTGTCCATGTTCAGTTTCGGACCGATCAAGACCCTCACGGCGCTCGGCGGTGCCGTGTCGACGGTCCGCGACCCGAAACTCGCTGACGCGATGAGAGAGCGACTTCGGCGGCAACCCGCAGCCTCGGCGCTCGCGTTCCGCAAGCGACTCGCCAAGTACATCGTGCTGACCACCATGAGCAGGCCTTGGATCCTCGGCTTCATCTCCCGCCGTCTCGCTCGTCGTGGCCGCGATCTCGACGACCTCCTCTCCGAATCCGCTCGGAGCTTCGCCGGTCGTGATCTGATCTTCGCGATTCGGGAGCGACCGAGTCGACCGCAGCGAAGATTGCTGGCGCGTCGTCTGGCGGAAGCACACGTGACCGAGTTCCTGGCCCGGGCCGCGAAGGGCCGCCGGCTGGCCCAACGTCTCGGGGACCATGTAGACGTGCCGGGTCGTCCCGGCGTGGACCACGCGTACTGGGTGTTTCCCGTGCTGTGCGACAATCCTGGTGAACTCGTCGCCGCGCTACGGTCTCACGGATTCGACGCGACGCGACGCGCCACGCTCGCTCCGATCGGTGCGGGCCTGCCGCGGCTCGAACGCGACTTCGGGCGGCTCGTCTACCTTCCGTTCGCAGCTAGTTACACAGACGCGGACCTGGACCGACTCGCAGACGTGGTCGAGGTTCACGCCCGCGCGCGCGTCATCCCCGGGTCGTACAGCGGCGCGGTGTGAACCGAGCACGGGATCAAGGTTCCCGCGACTTCCAACTCGTAGCGACCGCTCGTTACGAACTCACGATCCACTCCGCGTTCGTTTCGGATGTAACCGAGACCGATGGGCTTCCCGATGGTGTACCCAAACCCACCGCTCGTTAGCCAACCGACACGCTCGCCGTTTCGGACGATCGTCTCGCGACCGAGCAGCACGACCTCCGGGTCGTCGACCGTGAAGTAGACGAGGCTCTTGTCGACGCGGTCGCCTCGCTTCTCGAGGACCTCCCTTCCGCAGAACGGCTCCTCGCTCCCGAGTTTCACCGCGAACCCCAACCCGGCCTCGAGCGGCGTGTAATCCGGGCTGATGTCCTTGCCCCAGATCTTGTAGCCCTTCTCGAGCCGGAGGGATTCGATCGCGCGATACCCCGCGTGTCGGATCCCAAACGCCCCGCCTGCCGCCAAGATCGCGTCGTAGACCCGTAGCGCGGACTCCGTCGGCACGTGAAGTTCCCAACCAAGCTCGCCGACGAACGTGACCCGCATCGCCAGGACATCTACGCCCGCGACTTCGATGTCTTGCCAGGTCATGAATGGGAACGAGTCATTCTCGAGATCGTTCGAGGACACCGTGCGGAGCAATTCCCGTGAGCGTGGTCCCATGACGCCGAGCACTGCGCGCTCCTCGGTCACGTCCACGAGCCGCACGTTCTGCCCGTCCTTGCATCCGCTGCGGATCCAGTGCGCATCATGCGTTGCGTATCCCGTCCCAGTCACGACGTAGAACTCTTCTTCAGCCAGACGTGCCACCGTGAGATCGCACTCGATGCCCCCGCGGCGGTTCAACATCTGCGTGTAGGTGATCCGTCCGACCGGCTTGCGCACGTCGTTCGCACAGATCCACGAGAGAACGTCCTCCGCATCGGGTCCGGACACGAGGTACTTCGCGAACGACGTCGAATCGAACAACGCCACGGCTTCGCGCGCCGCGCGGTGCTCGTCGCCGACGTGAGGGAACCAGTTCTGGTAGCCGTAGGTGTAGTTGTCCGCGGCGTCGACTCCCTGAGGTGCGAACCAGTTTGCGCGCTCCCAGCCCATCTTTTCGCCGAAGCAGGCTCCGGCGGCCACGAGGCGGTCGTAGAGCGGTGACTTGCGCCGCGGACGCCCGACCTGGTGCTCCTCGTGGGGCCATGACATCGTGTAGTGGCGGGAGTACGCCTCCAGCGTTCGCTCTCGCGCCCAGTCCGCATCCCGGTGGTGTTCGCCGAAACGCCGTATGTCGACCGGCCACAGGTTCGTGGATGGCTCACCCCCGACGATCCACTCTGCGAGTGCCTTGCCGGCACCGCCCGCTGCAGCGATGCCGAACGCATTGAACCCTGCGCCCACGAAGTAGTTCTTCACTTCGGGAGCTTCTCCCAGGATGAACGTGCCGTCGGGAGTGAACGCCTCCGGTCCGTTGATCAGCTGGCGCACACCGGCGTTGCCGAGCGCCGGCATGCGCGTGAACGCCTGCTCACCCAACGTCTCGAAGTGATCCCAGTTCGGATCGATCAACTTGAACACCCAGTTGGTCGGGATGCCGTTCTTGGCCCACGGAATCGGATCGAGCTCGTAGCCGCCCATGATGATGCCGCCGACCTCTTCCTTGAAGTAGACCAGCCGATCCGGGTCGCGCAGCGTCGGGAGATCGGGTTTCACTCCATCGATGGGCTCCGTCACCATGAACTGGTGTTGCACCGGCTGGACCGGGACGCTGACACCGGCGAGTGCGCCGACTTCGCGAGCCCACATCCCCGCGCAGTTGACGAGGATCTCGCACTGGATCTCGCCCTGCGATGTTCGGACGCCCGAGACCGCGCCGTTCTCGAGGTGGACCGCCTCGACCGCGCAGCCCTCGATGCTGACGACGCCCACGTCTCGTGCGCCCTTCGCCATCGACCGCGCCAGATCGCTCGGACTGACCTGGCCATCCGTCGGCAGGAACGCCGCGCCGACGAGATCGGAGATGTCCATTAGCGGCCAGAGCTCGAGCGCTTCCTTCGGCGACAGAAGGTGCATCTCCAGTCCGAAGCTGCGGGCGGTTGTCGCCTGGCGGCACACTTCTGTCCACCGCTCCGCGTTGCAGGCGAGACGCAGTCCGCCGTTCTGACGCCATCCGGTGGCTTGCCCGGTCTCCTCCTCGAGCTTGTCGTAGAGTTCGACGCTGTACTTCAGCAGCTGCGTGATGCTCGCCGAGCTGCGGAGCTGTCCGACGAGTCCCGCCGCGTGGAACGTCGATCCGCCGGTCAGCTGCCCACGCTCGAGGATGACGACGTCGCGGTGTCCCAGCTTCGCCAGGTGGTAGCCCACGCTGCACCCCACGATCCCGCCTCCGACGATGACGGTCTGCGCGTGGGAAGGTAGTGGCGTGCTCATGGTTGTGCTCCGATGTCGGTGATGACCCAGCCCTCGTCGAGAGCGGTTCGTCGAAGGGCATGATCGGGTTGGATTGCCCACTTGATGTCCTGGCTGAGTCGCAACATCTCGACGTCGAGCCCCGAGTTGCCGGCTGCGAGAAACACCCCCGCGCACCCGGCGTCTCTCAGCCTCTGGGCCTTGCCTTCGCCGTACGTGGGCACGCCGGAGTGGCGACCGGTGAACCGACCGTCCGCGTCCACTTCGAGCTCGAGCGCGAGGATCCGGTCCGGGAGAACCGGCAGGTGCCGCGGCAGCGGGTCCAGCACGATGCGCGGCGTTCCCGAGACGACGAACACGTCGAAGCCCAGGTCGTCCAACCACGAAATCGCGTCCACGACCGATTGGATCCACGCACGGCTTCCGGCCTCCTGCCAGAACGTGGAGACGTGCTGGCGAATGGTGGCATCCTCGATTCCGGTGTAGAACCGCAGGATTTCCAAGCAGCCCGCCGCGGGGTCCGACGCGTTCGTCGCGACGTAGTCACTCCACAGAGCGCCATCGAAGTGCCCCTTCTGGATCATCCATTGCACGAAGTCCTCGGACACGTCGCCGCTCCAGAGTGTCCCGTCGGCGTCGAAGACAGCTGCGCACGGTCCGCGGTGCGAAGAAAGCCGAAGGAGGGCGTCTGGAAACGTGGCTATTTTAGAACCTCGAGGATGTTGGAGTAGTCGTCGGTCCACGTGCGCCTCTTTGGGTCTTTTTTGATCCAGAGCCAGCGTTGATCGGCTTCGATCGGTCCGAGGTCCGGGGCGCGGCGGGCGAGGACGACGTACTTCGTCTTTGTCTTCTTTCGCTGGATCTTATCATCCTCGTCGATCACGCTGTCGTTCCGCGCTGCCGCGACGAGCCCGAGGTCCGCCGCGATGCCAGCGAGGACAGGCGTGAGTTGCAGGTATCGGTTCGTCACGTGGAAAGCGAGGATGCCGCCGGGCGCCAGCCTCTGTAGGTACAGTTCGACCGCCTCCTTGGTGATCAGGTGGACGGGGATGGCATCGGAACTGAACGCATCCAGGATGATCGCCGTGTAGGTCGTGCCGGTCTTCGCCAACTGAAGGCGCGCGTCGCCGATGAAGAAGTCGATCTCGGCCTTGCTGTTCTGGATGTTCGTGAACAGCTCCGGGTTCGTGGCGATCTTCACGACTTCAGGATCGATCTCGTAGAACGTCATCTTCCAGCCCTCCCGCCCCGCGGATGCGAGCGTCCCGCTGCCGAGGCCGACGCACGCGAGGTGAATCGGGCCTGGTTTCTGGGCCGTAGCGGTGAGGATGTCGCCGATCGGTCCGGTCTTGGTGTAGTAGACGGTGGTCTGCGACGCCCAGGGTTCCTGGGTGTACTGGCTGCCGTGCAGGGTTGTTCCGTGGTACAGGTGGTGCCAGTACCAGGTTCCGGACTGTTCGTTTACGACCTTGTAGACGCCGAAGAACGTGCGCTCCCGGTGCAGGCGATCCTCGAGGTTCAGGATCTCCGGCGCCGCGAACAGGATCGAGACCGCGACGACGAAGCGCCATCGACCGCTCGCGACGAACAGGCATACTGCCGCCGTTACGAACGCCACCCCGGTTGCGAACGGTTGAGGTTCCATTCCGAAGAACACGAAGAGAATGAACAGGATCGCGACGACGTCGGTCAGGGTCGGCACGAGCGGGTTCCGAGGCACGGTCTTCCCGTCTTTGTTTGTGCGTTTCCGCGTCGGGCGCAAGATGCAGGCGGCCACGATCGCGATCGGGTATTCGGCGACCCAGTCGAACACAACTGGGGCGAGGAGGGCGTTGAACACCCCGCCGAGCGCTCCGCCGACCGACACCAGCAAATAGAACTCGGTCAACCGGCTCGCGTGCGGTCGTTCCCGCGCCAGGCGACCGTGGCAGGCGAGTGCGATGACCGCGAGCGCTGACAAGTGCACCGCCGCGATCAAGAGGACTGCTCTCTCGTTGTTCGTGAACTCGGCGGTGATGGCCTTGAATCCGGCTGTGTCCGTGAACGCGGCGGCGATGGGTTTCCATCCGACTGTCATCACGGTGGCGATCGTCACCGCGACGACGGGGACGAGCGCTTCCATGCCCCGGGTCACCGGGCGTCCCCAACTCGTGAACGCGACGACGAATGTCCCCAGATAGATCGCGAGCGGGATGACCCAGAACAATGGCGTGGTCGCGATATCAGTGGTCACGTGCTGAGTGACGCCGAGCATCAGGCTCGATGGCACGAAGGCGAGCGCGATCCAGAGGAGGCGTTGCTGGACGGAGACTCCGGTCGATCTCGGCTCTTCAGCTTGCTGGCTCGTGGCTTGGGCCGTCCCGCGGGAGGATGCGAGCCGGCCGCATGCCAGCGCGAGAAGTGCGAACACCCCGAAACCGATTGACCAGCTGTCGAGTTGGACGGGAATCGCCAGATTGGGCTCCACCAAGAACGGGTATCCGAGCAGCGCGAGCATGCTGCCGGCGTTGCTCGCGGCGTACAGGAAGTACGGATCGGACGCCCAGCGGTGGTTGGTCCCGGCGAACCACCGCTGCAACAGGGGGCTCGCCGATGCCAGGACGAAGAACGGCGCGCCGACGCTGGTCGCGAGCGTGGTCAGCGCCCAGGCATTTGGTGATTGGTCCGGTGCCGCGTTCTCTCCGATTCCGATAGGCAGCGTGATCGCTGCGACGACCATGACGCACACGTGCACGATCAACTCGACGCGGCAGCTCTTCAGCTTCGCGAGCAGGTGTGCGTAGAGGTAGCCGCCGAGGAGTGCGATCTGAAAGAACACCATGCAGGTGTTCCACACGGCTGGACTGCCGCCGAGCATCGGCAGCAACTCCTTCGCGATCATCGGTTGCACCAGGAACAACAGGCTGGCGCCGGAGAAGATGGCGATGACGAACAGGATCAGCATCGAGTGTTTCGGATCAGAACTTTCCCATCCGAAACACCAGTGTGCGGTCGCGACTCGAAAAGTGCACTGACCATTCTTCTTTCGATACCGTGCCTCACACAGTATCGAAAGAAAAACAGTCTGGGCTAGTCTGTGCGCGTGACGCTGATTGTGCGCAGTCCATTCTCCCGAGAGCTCGTCGCCGAGTTGCCGTTCACGTCTGACGACGAGCTGCGGTCGATCGTTGCGGATGCGCGCGAGGCGCTCTCCGGTTGGCAGCACGCCTCGGTCGCGGAGCGAGCCGCGCCGATCCTCGATGGCTTGCAGCATTTTCGCCGCCACCGCGACGAGATCGCGCGGGAGATTTCCCAACAGATGGGCAAACCCGTCCGCGAGGCCCTCGGCGAGGTCGATGGGATGCTCGAACGGGCGGAATACATGATCTCGATCGCCGAGGAGTGCCTGGCGGCAGACATCCTGCCCGAAAAGCAGGGCTTCCATCGGCGCATCGAGCACGAACCGCTCGGGGTCGTCCTCGATCTCGCGGCCTGGAACTACCCTCTGCTGATCGCGGTCAACGTCGTCGTCCCGGCGCTGTTGGCAGGCAACGTCGTCCTGCTCAAGCACAGCGCGAAGACGCCGCTGTGCGCCCGCCACTTCGGCCATGCGTTCCCGAACGTCTCCGTGCTCGTGTTGAGTCACGATCAGACGGCTCAGCTCATCCGTGGGCCGGACCTGGATCACGTCGCTTTCACGGGTTCGGTCGAGGGCGGTCGCAAGGTTCTTCGGCACGCGGCCTGCTCGGAACGGTTCCTCGATACCGGACTGGAACTCGGCGGGAAGGACCCGGCCTACATTGCCGCGGATGCCGACCTCGAGTTCGCGGTTCAGAACGTCGTGGAGGGCGCGTGCTACAACGCCGGCCAATCCTGCTGCGCCATCGAGCGCGTCTACGTGCACCGTGATCTCTACGAGGACTTCCTCGACCGCGCGGCAGTCGAATTACGCGCGTTCGAGCTCGGTGACCCGTTGCAGGACTCGACGACGATGGGGCCCATGGCGAGCGCGAGCGCCCTCGGATTCCTCGAGGAGCAGGTGGCGGAAGCCGTCAAACGTGGCGCGCGCGTTCTGCTCGGTGGCAAGTCGGAGGGACCGTTCTTCCTGCCGACCCTCTTGGCGGACTGCGCGAACGACATGCGCGTCGTGCAAGAAGAGAGCTTCGGCCCGCTCGTGCCGGTGTTGCCCGTCGACGGCGATGACGACGCGCTCGAGAAGATGAATGACTCACGCTTCGGTCTCACCGCGTCCGTGTGGACGTCCGACCGCGAGCGTGCCGAAGTGTTCGCCCGCGAACTCCGCGCCGGCACCGTGTTCCAGAACCGATGCGACTACCTGGATCCGGCGCTGCCGTGGACGGGAGTGGGGGACAGCGGCAAGGGTTCGACCCTGTCGCGCTACGGCTTTTTGCACCTCACGCGGCGCAAGGCGATCCACTTCCGGGAGTGAGAGGCGTCACTCCGGAGTCACGTACGCCGCGGTGATCCCTCCGTCGACGTTGAACGTCGACCCGGTGATGTACGACGACTCATCGGACGCGAGGAACAGCGCGGATTGCGCCATCTCTTTGGCTTCGCCGAACCGACCGATCGGGATGTGCACCAAGCGTCGCTGCTTCTTCTCCTCGGTGTCGAGGAACTTCATCAAGAGCTCTGTGCGCAGCGGACCGGGACAGAGCGCGTTGACCCGGATGTTCTCGCGCGCGTGGATCACCGCGAGCTCGCGCGTCATCGCGAGCACGCCGCCTTTGCTCGCGGTGTAGGCGAGCTGCGGCGTGGCCGCGCCGAGCTGAGCCACGAACGACGCGGTGTTGATGATCGATCCGCCGCCGGCGCGACGCAGCGCCGGGATGCCGAACTTGCAGCCCAGGAACACGCCTTTGAGGTTGACCGACATCGTCAGGTCCCACACGGCTTCCTCGGTGGAGGTGGCATCGCCGTCGTCCGTGTGCATGATTCCGGCGTTGTTGAACACGACGTCGAGTCGACCGAATGTGGACTCGGCGACCGCGACCATCGCTTCGCAATCCGCGGCGACGGACACGTCGGCCCGCTTGAAGATCGCCTCGCCGCCGGTCGCGGTGATCGATTCCACGGTCTTTTGCCCCTCGTCCTCGGTCAGGTCGACGGCGACGACGCGCGCGCCTTCCGACGCGAAGAGCAGGGCCGACTGCCGACCGATGCCGCTCGCCGCGCCCGTGATCAATGCCACCTTTCCTTCCAGTCGTGCCGTCATGAAACTCCTCGGGCCGTGTTCACCAGTTCGTCGAACAGACGTTGTTGGGTCGGGTCGTCCGCCGCCGTGAGCTCTGGGTGCCACTGCACGGCGAGCAGCCACGGATGGCCCGGCAGCTCCAGTGCCTCGATCGTGCCGTCGGACGCATGCGCAACGACTTCAAAGCCTTCCGCGACGTCGCGGACCGCCTGGTGGTGCATCGAGATCGGCTCGACGTCGGTTGCGGCCATGACCTCGGCCAGCCTGGATCCAGGTCGGACGGTGATGGGGTGGGGGATAGGTCCTCGTTCCGCAGCGCGATGAGACAGCCCGTCGCCGGCGACGTCGGGAAGGTGTTCGATCAACGTGCCGCCGAACGCGACGTTGAGAACTTGCATCCCGCGACAGATCGCGAGGGCGGGAAAGCCGGTATCGACGACGTGACGCGCGAGAGCGATTTCATCGCGGTCGCGGTCCGCGTCCACCATGTACACCTCTCGGTGGTCGTCGCCGTCGTAGCAGGAGGGCGAGATGTCGCCCCCTCCGGGGAGGATCATCGCGTCGATGGTCGTCCACCATTCCTCGAGGCGCGGCTCACCTGGCGGGAGGACTACGGGGATTCCTCCCGCGCGCCGGACCGATTCGACGTACTCCGCGGGCAGCGTGTATCGATTCTCTTCGTTGCGACCGTAGGTCGTCAGTCCGATGCGTGGCGCGTTCGTCATCAGATCTGTTCGAAGTACCGCCGCCGTTCCCAGTCGGTGACAGTCGCTTCGTAGGCCGCGACCTCGTTGCGGAAGAAGTGGGCGTAGTGTTCGACGACGTCGACGCCGAAGCTCTCACGCGCGAACGCACTGTCCGCAAACGTGTCGACGGCGGCCCCGAGCGTGTGGGGGACCCGCGCCAGATGCTCCGCCTTGTACATGTCGCCTTCGAACATCGCGGGCGGCTCGGTCTTCTGCGCGATGCCATCGAGACCCGAGGCCAGCGACGCGGCGTAGGCCAGGTATGGGTTGCAGTCGGCGCCGGGGATCCGGCATTCGATGCGGAGGCTGTTGCCGCTGCCTACGACCCGGAACCCGGCGGTGCGATTGTCGAAGCTCCACGCGAGTCGGGTGGGTGCCCACGAGCTCGCCTGGTATCTCTTGTACGAGTTCACGGTCGGTGCGTAGAAGACCATCATCTCCGGCACGTGGGCGATCCACCCGCCGAGGAACCAGCGGAACGCGTCGCTGCAGTCGACGGGACCGAGCTTGCCGTCGCCGGGGAACGCGTTGGTGCCGTCATTCCACAGGCTGAGATGGATGTGGCAGCTCGACCCGGCCTGGTCTTCTGCGAACTTCGCCATGAACGTGACGCTGATCTCCTGCTGGTCGGCGACTTCCTTGAGGCACTGTTTGTAGATGCAGTGACGGTCGGCCATCGACAGGACGGCCGCGTAGTGGATGTTGAGTTCGTGCTGGCCGCGTCCCCACTCGCCCTTCGAGTTCTCGACCGGAACGCCTGAGTCGCGGAGGTGGCGTCGGACTTCGCCGTGGAACTCCTCCTCGCGCGCGCCCTGCAGCATGTGGTAGTCCTCGATGTACCAGCCGACGGGCGCGAGGTCATGGTGGTTCTTCTCGGCGGCTTCCCTGTAGGAGTCGCAAAACACGTAGTACTCCAGCTCCGACGCGCCGAAGGCCTCGAAGCCCGAACCCGCGGCACTCTTCAGTTGCCGCCCCAGAATGGACCGTGGAGCGACCGACACCGGGTCGTCGGTTTTCGGATCTGCGATGTCGCAGATCACCATCGCGGTCCGGTCCTGCCAACTGACTGTTCGGAGCGTGTCCATGTCCGGCACGAGGTGCATGTCGCCGTAGCCGCTCTCCCAGTTCGCGTAATCGTAGCCCGGCACCGGGTTCATGCCCATGTCGACGGTCAGCAGGTAGTCACAGGCGTGTGAACCGTCCGCGACCGCAGCCTCGAGAAAGAACTCGGCGTCGTAACGCTTCCCCATGAAGCGTCCGTAGAGATCGGTGAACACGACGAGCACTGTGTCCACCGTTCCGTTGCCGACGTGCTCTTCGAGTTCGGACCGCGTGAGCATCCCGTGGGTCTTCATGCCCACCTTCTACCCGCACGGGTCCGTCGGGCCAAGCTCAGGCCGTCACGGGTGTCGCATCGCGACCGCGCGAAAGGCAGAGAACTTCTCGAAGTTCTCGTCGCGGTAGCCGTCGTAGTCGAACTCGATCTTCGTCTGGCTCCCCTGGATGACCGCCCAGAGGCTCTCTCGAAGCGCGGCCATGGCTTTCATGATTTGGAATGCACGACCGGTGACGAACGTCTCGTCGTCGCCCGAGTACGTGCCCAGGAGCATCTCGTCCTGTTCCGCATCGAACCCGCAGTTGCTCGAGAGCCCGGCGAGATCGAACAGGGGATAGGCGCCGACCCCGCTGTATTCCCAGTCGATGATCCATAGCCGGTCCCCTGTATCGAGGAAGTTGCCGGGCATCATGTCGTTGTGGCAAAACGTCGGTTCGCTGGGACTCACGCTGCCCTGCAGCTGCCTGATGAACTGCAGAAGATCGTCTGCCGGGCGTGGCAACGCGAGGTCGTTGTCCGCCGCGAAGCGGACGTACGTGCGCGTCACCTGGAACGGCGAGAAGTACATCAGGTGCCCGGTGATCCCGGGCCCCGCCGCGTGGATCGCGCGGATCGCCTTGGCAGTGCGTTCGAGTGCCTCTTGGTCAGACAGGAGTTCTGGCGTCAACGGCGTGCTGTTCGTTATGAAATCGGAGACGAGAATCCCCTCCTCTGCGTGCGCGATCCGGGGTGCGAAACCGAACTCCGCGGCCGCCCGCGTGCACGCGAGTTCGTTACTCCTGCTGATGCCGAGCGCCGGATCGTCGGTCCCTTCGCGGACGGCGAACGCACTCTCGCCGTCCAGGACGAGGTAGTTCAAGTTCGTCAAGCCGCCGGACAACGGTTCGATCTGGATCTCGCCCCGCCAGATCGGGAGTGCGCGGATGGACTCTTCGGACATGGCTCTGAACCATATCTGGACGGGGATTCTGGGCAAGCCAGTCCACGACCAGCGTTACTGTCCGTAGTGGACGAAGACCCCGTGATTCTGCTTGGCGAGCTCGCGCATGAACGCGGCTCCCGTGCCGTCGCCCGTGAAGACCGTGTTGATGCGGATCTGCTGCAACCGGTTCAGCTTCCGGACGCGGGCGAGGATCTCCTTCACGTCCTCGACCGCACCGATCGAGGGCTCGCCGTCGGATAGGAAGAACACTTCGTCGACGCGGTCCACGGACTCCTGTCCGAACTTCGCGCGAGCGGTATCGAGGACGTAGGAGAGGGCCTCGAAGGTGTTCGTGAAGCCGCGTGGTCGAACCCGTTCGAACGATTTCATGAGAGCCTGAAGCGACCGGCGCCGCGCGGGGACTGGTTTCTTCTGCGGCGCGCGGACATCGTCCGAGAAGGTCACGATGCGGTAGTTCGACCGGGGGCGCATCCCGGCGATGGCCACCAGGACCTGCTCTTTCGCCGCATCCAGGCGAGTCCAGGGCCGTCCCTTGATCCGCCTGCGCGATCGGCGAATGCGCTTCACGATCTTCGCGGACTTGCCTTCGGCCTTCACCCGCTCGACGGCGTCTCGCATGCTGTGGGACGTGTCGATGACAAAGATCACGTCGCGGCCTCTGACCGGGATGCCGAAGAACCCACCCTCAGCGCGCGTCGAAGCCCTGACCTTCAGGTCGTCGATCGCGGGCGCCATGGTCACGCGGTCCTTCTCCTTCTCCCAGAACGCGTGCCACTTGTCCGCGTCGCCAGGCAGCAATGCTCCCGTCAATCGGCGAAGTGACAACCATGCCTCGTGCGCGAGCAATGGCGAGGCGTCGCGGTTGACGAGCTTCAGCATCGGGTCTTCGGTCTTGGCCCTGTCCTCGGCGCGAAGTAGCGAGATCAGGACGGGAACCGCCGAGCGCCGCGGGTAGCGCCGCACGAGCCGCACCGTCGCGAGGTCGCTGCGCCAACCCGCCTGACCGAGACTGTCGATGCAAGCATCGACGACGGCAGCCCAGTCCGCTTCGGTGAGTTTGCCGCGGCGGCGTCGCAAGATCCGGTCGGCGGCGTCCAACACGGCCAGTGCGACCACGGGATGGCGCTCGCGTTGGATCGCCTCGACGAGGATCGGCAGCGACTTCGGGTGACCGATGTGCCCCAGCGCTTCGGCGGCAGCGAGCCGGACGCGGCCCTCGGCTGCTTCCAGCGCCGTCTCGACCGGTGTCCGGAAACCCTCCGTCTGCTTCATGCCGAGTAGGCGAAGCGCGGCCAGGCGAAGGACGAGGTCCTCGGGGCGGGTGTTCGTCGCAGTCCTCTGTACGAGCTTCCATACCGAAGGCTCGTCCATTCTCAACAGCGCGCTGTGTCCGGCGTCGCGCACGAGCATCATGTCGCGGCGGTAGAGGTCGTGGTCGTAGCCGGACGCGGCCAGTGGAAAGAGCGCGCTGGCGACGGTCTCCCCGGCGTGTTTCTCCGCGGCGGCGATCAGGCTCTGCAGGGCGATGAAGTGCGTCGACGTCTTCCCTCGCCGGTGACCGAAGCCTCGGTGGTCGAGTCCGATTCGGACGTACGCGTAGCCCGCGTCCTTGCGGAGCCACACCTGCTTCGCCATCCTGTTTCTCAAGAAGGCCGCCCTCCCGGTCGTCACCGGCAGGCGCTGATCGTCAGAGGTCTGCCTTGATGGTGCCGCGCTCGTCGAGGGTCGAAGCCTTCACGCCTTGCAGCACCTTCTTCTTCGCGCCCTCCCCGACCTCGATCGTGTAGGTGCCCTTCGCAAAGACCTTGGGTCGGAACTTCGTGCCGCGGATGCGCAAGCAGTAGACCCAGTCGCCCGTCGCTTCGTCGACGATCTTGATGACAGGGTCGGTGGCGCCCGTCACCTCGACGGTCGGAAGGTAGGCGACGGCCTCTCGACCGTAGTTGTTCGTCTGGTCGATCGTCTTGGGCCAGCCGGGATAGGGTTTCGACGTTCCATCGCCGATCGTGACGTTGCGCGGCCAGCACACCATCTTGATCTTGCGCGTTCTCTTGTTGAGACGCATCACGCCGAATCCCGCGGCGCGGGTCGTCAGCTTGCCACCCGATCCGCCGGGATCAGGGTTGGCCACCGCCCAGCACGTGACCCGATTGCCGAACCCATCCAGGTGGTCCCCGAGGATCGGATCCATGCCCTCTGCGCGGTTCTTGCCCGGCTCGAGTGGCTTCCACCAACGAAGGTAGAGGTTCGCGATCGAGGGCACGCAGAACGAGAAGTTGCCGTCGCGCCACGCGTCGATCCCGTGGTGAAAGATCGTGGCGAGGTGCTGGTCTCCCGCGTAGTGCACGGCGAAGCACTTGCGCATCGCGTCGATCGCCTTGTTGCGCCCGGTCTGCGGCCACCCGTTCGAGTCCAGGTCCGCGTGCAGCCGCCCGCCGATCTTGCCGTGGATGTGAGCGCCGCCGCAGAAGATCGTCTGGGACAGCGCGACCTTCATGTCCGCGCCGCGCCAGTCCTGGCCCCAGTCGTCGAGGAACTTCAGCTGCCGCTTTCCGAGCAGTACAGCGATTGGCACATCCACGCTCTTCGGGTCGTAGTTCGGGTTGCGAATGTGGTCGGGTCGCGGCCCCTGCTTCGGGATCAGGCCCTTCGGTCCCGTCTTGAACTTCCGGTCCTCGAGGATCGCGAAGCTGATCCGGCCCCACCGGTACTTGGTGTAGTAGACCTGGATCCCGCGTTGCACCGGGGTCGGGTCGTAGGGATCCGGCAGGTGGCTCGTCTGCGCGCGCTCGACCATCTTCACATACGCGGCGGGCATGAAGTACCCGCCGTCCGGCCCCGCGCCGCTGTTGGACTTCTTGCCGCTGGCGCCCCAGAGGTTCGCCTGTCCGACGTCGTGATCGTCCGGAATCGTCACGGTCGGTCGATCCTTGATGATCTCGCCGAACTCGCGACCGAACTTCAACCACGCTGCCAGGTGCTTCCGGTGGTTGTAGACCTGATCGCCGGAGAAGAAGAGCACGTCGGCGTCGATCGTCTTCACGTTCGCGATGATGTCGTCCTTCGGGATCTCCCCGCCGTGCGCCTTCCGGATGGAGTTGCCCGTGAACCCCGCGACGACGATCTCCTCCTTGTCGATCGGGTTCTTGCGGATCAACCCTCCGAAGTACGCCGCCTTGCCGTGCGCGGCACGGTACTGCACGGCCTTGCTATCGTCCCAGTTTTGCACCTTGAACGTCGCTGTCCATCCGTCCTCGATCACCTTCTGTTCCGCGATCTTCTCCCAGGTGTCACCCTTCTTGATCTCCAACCGTACGGTGTGGCTCTCGCCATCCTTCAGCGGGTAGAGCTGGGCTGTCAACTTCAGGATCTTGTCGTGGACCGTGTAGAGGGTGAAGCAGATGACCTTGTCTCGGCTGACTTCGGGGATGATCAGGTTCTTCTGGGCGACGACGTTCGAAACGAGCCCGCAGATGAGCAGGGTTCCGATCCGGATAGGGGGGGTCTTCACGCAGATGTCTCGCAGATGGTGTCGGGAGGGGTGGTTTGCGCGGCGAGTGTAGTCTGCGGGGCTGTCGTGCGCGATGATCGTGCAGATGAAGGAAGTTCGATCACGCCATCTCTTCCTCACGGTGTTCCCAGTTCGAGATCTCCTGACGGCTCCGGTCTGCACCGTGATCATCATCCGTGAGGTGGAGAGCTACGTCGCGGGGTAGGTTGTCTGTTCCGTCTCCTCGACCGATAGAAGTTCTGATGACCGGACCCCGCAATCTCCGCTGTGGCATCGTTGGCGCTGGCCGGACCCGACACGGTACGGGACCGTTCCTCGCCAGCTTCCTCGAGGGTGCCGACTGCGATGTCGTCGGCGTCGTCGGACGGAGTTTTTCGCGGGGCCGTTCCGCCGCAGAGGATCTGGCACAGCGGCTCGGGCATGCGGTCGAGGCCCACGCATGCGTCGAGGATCTGCTCGCCTCCGGACTCGATGCCCTCGTCATCGCGGCGCCGGACGAGGTCCATCTTCCGGCACTCCGGGCTTCGCTCGAGGCGCGGACTCCCGTGCTCTGCGAGAAACCCCTCGTGCAGGCCGAAGAGCACGAGGCCGTCGCCGCGCTCGTCGACGGGTTCCGGAGTCGCGACATCCTGCTGATGGAGGGCTGCCAGTGGCCGATGGCCATGGCTGCGTTCGACGGGCTCTACCCGGAACGGAGTCCGGAATCGACGCGATTCGCCATGCGGCTCTCGCCGATTGGCCCTGGCCCGTTGATGTTGCGCAACTCGCTGTCGCACCTCATCAGCCTGATCCAGGTCGAGTGGCCCGTCGGGCCCGACACCACGGTCGAGAGCCTGGCGTTCGAGGGTTCCGGCGGCGTCGAGGACGGGCTCGTGACGTCCTTCGACCTGCGGAATCGCCCTTCGGAAGTAGGCGACGAGTCGACCGACCGTGGTTCGGCGGCGTGCCGGTTGGAGCTCGTGGTCTGCCCCGATCAGCCCCGCCCCGCCTGGGTCGAGATCGATGGTCACCGCATGGGTCGAGAGGTCGATCTCGTGACGTACGCGATCTCGTTCGTCGCTGGAGAGAGAAAGATCTCCGTCGATGATCCGACCAAGACTCTCGTGTATCGTTTCGCCGACTTGGTCAAGTCTCCGAGCCGTGAGCGATATCGAATCGAATCCAACCGCGTCGAGCAGCGCGCCCGACTCTACAGCCACATCGTCCGTGGGCTTGTCGAACACCTCGCCTCCAGTTGAGCGGGTGGCGGGGCCGCGCCGCGAGGAGGCGATCCACGACTTCACCGCGAAACTGCGGCAGCCGGACATCCTGCCCGGCATCAAGGAGTACGTCGCGTGGCGTCGCGAGTTGGCCGCGGCGCGGGCTGCAGGCGCATCGGATCCGGAGACTCCCGATCTCGTGCCGGTCTCGATCAACCTCGATCTCACGTTGGCCTGCAACTACAAGTGCGACCACTGCATCGACTGGGACATCCTCAACGGCCCGGCGAAGCACGCACAGGAAGAGCTCGAGCAAGCGATGCGGTTGATGGCGGAGAAGGGGCTGCGGAGCGTCATCCTGATCGGTGGCGGCGAGCCGACGCTGTATCCCGGGTTCGCGTCGTTCGTCAAGGTGTTGAAAGACCTCGGGCTGAAGGTCGCGATCGTCACGAACGGTAGCCGGGGTGACCGGCTCCTCGAGGTCGCACCGTTTCTCGGACGCGGGGATTGGATTCGTCTCTCCCTCGATTCGGGATCGAACGCGACGTTCCGCCGGATGCACAACCCGTCGAAGCCGAGCCTCGACCTCGACGAGATCTGTTCGTGGATTCCGAAGATCCGCGCTGCGAATCCTGAGATCGACCTCGGCTACTCCTACATCGTGACGTGGAAGGGCGGAGAGCGGGACGACACGAAGATCATCGAGAACATCGACGAGATCGTGCAAGCCACGCAGCGTGCGCGGGAAGCAAGATTCAGCTACATCGCGTTCAAGCCGTTTCTCGAGCGGGCGGCGGACGGGTCCGAGGTCATGGACCCCAGCAAGACCGAAGACGACACGCGGAAGGTCCAGAAACGAATCGTGGCGATGATCGACCAGGCCAGGAAGTTCGAGCGCGAGGGCTTCCGGGTGATGGAGAGCACGAACCTGCGCGTCCTCGAAGAAGGTCGGTGGGACAACCTCAAGTGCCAACCCCGGACCTGCCACATGCAGGCGCTGCGTCAGGTCGTGACGCCGGTCGGGACGTTCAACTGCCCTGCGTACCGGGGTGTCGGGCACGCCAGGCTCGGCGAGAAGGATGCGTACAAGGATCCAGAGACCGCGCGCTCGACGGCGGAAGCGACGAAGGCCCTGTTGGACCGCTTCGACGCAACCCACAATTGCCGCGAGATCACGTGTCTCTACAACGACACGAACCGGTGGTTGCAGCGCTCGATCGACTCCGACGAGGACGTAGGAGCGATCTCCCCGTCGCCGGACCGGCAGGACTTCTTCCTCTAGCAGGGTGTCATGCAAACCCGCTGCGTCGGACTCCTACTTCTGGTTGGTGGCTGGTCCGCGTGCGACGACGCGAAGTCCCTTCGCCCCCGAATCCTCGTCGCCGCGAGCTTTCAGGACGCGGCGAGTCGGGTGGTGGGGGACGCGGCGATCGTCGTGCCCAGCTCTTCGTCGACTCTCGCGCGGCAGATCGTCGCGGGCGCGCCGGCGGAGTGCTTCATCTCCGCGGACGCTGACTGGATGGACTACCTGGCGGAGCGTGAGTTGTTGCAAGCCGGTAGTCGGCAGGAACTCGTCCGCAACGCGATCGTGGTCGTCGCGCCCAGGGGGAGGCCGGGCACTGTCTCGCTCGCGACGTTCAAGGGGACGATCGCGATGGGGGATCCCGAGCACGTCCCGGCTGGAAAGTACGCGCGGCGGGCGTTGGAAGCCGAGGGCGTGTGGCGAGGTCTCTCGGGGAGCATCGTGCCGACGGGCGACGTCCGCCAGGCGCTCGTCTTGGTGGAGCGGAACGAGGTCGATCTGGGCATCGTCTACGAAACGGACGCCGAGGCGAGTTCGCGGGTCTTGATCGTGCACCGCTTCGCAGAGGGCAAGACTCCAGCGGTGCGTTACGAGATCGCTATCGTTCGCGGCGGCGACCCGGCGTTCCTGCGCATGCTCACCAGCGATTCCGCCCGCAGGGTGTATCGCGAATTGGGATTCAAACCGGTGTCGCGCTGATGCTCGCCGCAACCGAAGTCTGGCCTGCCCTCTACCTCTCACTCAAGGTGGGTTTCGTCGCGACCCTCGTCGGTCTGTTGCCGGCGCTGGCGCTCGCCTGGTGGTTGGCGCGGACGCGCTCACGGTTGCGACCGTTCGTCGAGGCCATCGTGATCCTCCCCATGGTGTTGCCGCCGGTCGTCGTCGGCTACTTCCTGCTGGCGTGGTTTGGGCGAAACGGAATCCTTGGCGAGTGGATGCTCGACGCGCTCGGTGTTCGACTCGCCTTCGTGTGGCCAGGTGCCGCGCTCGCCGCGATGATCATGGGGTTTCCGCTGATGGTGCGGACCATGCGGCAGGGATTCGAGGCCGTGGACCCCGGGCTCGAAGAGGCCGCGGCGGGGCTTGGGGCGGGGCGCTGGCGGACATTCAGGTCCGTGACGATGCCGCTGGCGGGGAGAGGGATCGTGGCGGGCGCCGCCCTGTGCTTCGCCCGCAGCCTGGGCGAGTTCGGCGCGACGATCACGTTCGCCGGCAACGTGCCCGGCGAGACGCGGACGTTGCCGCTCGCGATCTGGACGGCGCTTCAGCGCGCGGACGGCGAGGAAGCGGCCTGGCAACTGACCTGGGTGTGCGTCGGCGTGGCCGTTTCGGCGACGGTGTTGTGTGAGCTGCTGGTGCGGCGTCCCACGAACGGAGGTCGATCATGAAACTCCGAGTGAAGGTCGCTCTGCGTCGCGGGAGTTTCGATCTCGACGTCGACTTCCGGTTGACCTCGGACATCACCGCGTTGTTTGGTCCTTCCGGATCCGGCAAGACGACGCTCCTGCACGCGATCGCTGGAATGGTGCGACCGGACCGGGGCCTCATTGCGATCGATGACCACATCTTGTTCGATTCGCAGAACTCGATCTGCATGCGTCCACCGCAGCGGCATGTGGGCATGGTGTTTCAGGATCTTCGGCTCTTCCCGCATCTCACCGCGGAGGGGAACCTGCTGTTCGGCTACCGACTGACCGCGGAGCGCGAACGAAAGCTGACTCCAGATGATGTCGTCGAAGCGCTGGAGCTCGGCGCTCTGCTCTCGCGCCGACCCGACCAGTTGTCAGGCGGGGAGCGGCAGCGCGTGGTGTTGGGCCGCACGCTGTTGTCGATGCCGCGGTTGTTGTTGATGGACGAACCGCTCGCGGCGCTCGACGTGCGGTTGCGGCGACAGATCCTCCCATACTTGCGGTGGGTTCACGAACGTCTGTCGATCCCGATCGTCTACGTGAGCCACTCGTTGCCCGAAGTCCTCGAGTTGACAGACCAGGTCGTCGTGATCGATCAGGGGAGAGTCACGGGACAGGGCGAGGTCTTCGATGTGCTCGGCAAGACGCTGCGCGGCGACGAGGAACCGTTCAGCATCGCCAGCCTCGTGCCCGTAATCGTCGAGTGGATTCACGAAGAGGGTGACTTCATCCGTGGCCGGATCGGTGAACAAGAAGTCCTCCTGCCGTTTGCTCAGATGTCTCCGGGCCAGTCGGGCCGCGTCGCGCTCCGGCCCGAGGACGTGATGCTCGCCCGTGAGCCACTGGAGGATATCTCTGCGCGGAACCAACTTCGCGGTGTGGTTGAACGCATCTCGTCGCTGCACGGTCGCCTCCTCGTGCACCTCCGCATCGGTCCCGACGCCGTGATCCGCGCCGAACTCACACGCTCCGCCCAGCACGACCTCGAAGTCGTCGAAGGCGCCGAGTTCCGCTGCGTCATCAAGACTTCCGCCTTTCTGTGGCAATAGGCGTGGGCGTTGTCGCGCGTTGCAGCCCCCCAGGTCGCGCATCGTCGTGATCCCGCGAACGGCCTTCTTGTCGGAGGCGCCACCGCGGTCAACCTGCTTGCGCAAGCGTTCTTCGCGGACAGCGCGGCTGTTCAGGGAGTGTCCGCGACGAACGGGTTGAAGATCGTCATCCCCTAGTTGGTCAGCACCTCGATGTTCCAGTGGATGACTTCAGCGGCGGTAGCCGGGGCCGCGGACCACGCGACCGGGGAGGGCGCCGGTGTGGTCGCCGTCCTTCAGGACCTGCTCGCCGTTGACGAAGACGTCACGGACGCCGACCGCGAGTTGGTGGGGTTTGTCGTATGTGGCACGGTCCGAGACCGTTGCCGGATCGAAGATGACGACATCGGCGAAGTTGCCGGTCGTCAGGCTGCCGCGGCGGCGCAGCTTCAGGTTGCTCGCCGGTAGCCACGTCAGCTTGCGGATCGCTTCCTCGAGCGGGATGAGCTTCTCGTCGCGGCAGTACTTGCCGATGACTCGCGCGAAACTCCCGTAGGCGCGCGGGTGGGTGTTCGACTTCAGGAAGGCGCCGCTCGGCGTGGGCGCACCGGAGTCGGAGCAGAAGCTCAGCCACGGCAGCTTGATCTTGCGGCGCACGTTCTCCTCCGACATCAGGAAATACACGCACTGCACGCGTGACCCGTCCTCGATGACGAGATCCATCGCGGTGTCCTCCGGCGACTTGTTCCGGAGCTTGGCGACCTCCTCGAGCGTCTTGCCCGTGTACTGCTTCAACGCCGCGTTCTTGAACCCCACGAGCAACACGTTCTTCGCGCCGCCGGCGGCGAGGTACAGGTTCTCCCACTTGTCTGTCGGAGTCGTCATCTCCTTGCGCACCAGCTCCCGCACCTTCGGCTTCTGCAATTGGTGCCGCCACCGCGGGTATCCGCCGGCCTGCACCCAAGGGGGCATCGCGGCGTCGAGACCGGTGGAGCCGGCCGTGTAGGTGTACATGTCCGCGGTAATCTTCAATCCATCGGCTCGCGCCGCCTCGACCTTCGCGATCAGCTTCTCGAGCTTGGGCCAGTTCGCCGCGCCCGCCGCCTTGAGGTGGTAGATCTCGGCGGCGACCCCGCTCACCCGGGCGATGTGGATCAGTTCGTCCAACGCCTCGAGCAGCTGGTTGCCCTCGCTGCGCATGTGCGAGATGTACATGCCGCCATACTCTCCGACGATCTGCGCCAGCGCGACGAGCTCGGATGTCTTGGCGTAGAACGCCGGGGCGTAGATCAGCGAAGTGCCGAGTCCGAGAGCGCCGTCCTGCATCGCCTGCCTGCAGAGCGCCCGCATCCGTTTGAGCTCGCCCGCCGTCGGTGCGCGGTTTGCGTAGCCGACTTCGTGAATCCGCAACGTTGCCGCCCCGACGAAGGACGCCACGTTGATGCCGACGCCGGTCGCCTCCAGATGCTCCAGGTATTCGGCGAGCGTCGTCCATGACACGCCGAACTTGAGGTCGCCCTGGTTCGTGCGCATCGCGGACTTCATGTCGTCGTTGAGCGGCCCCATCGACGTCCCTTCACCGAAGATTTCCAGCGTGACGCCCTGCTTGATGTCGCTCATCGCCCGCCGGTCGACCAGCAACGTGCGCGTCGCCCAGCTGAGCATGTTGATGAATCCCGGTGCGACCGCCATGCCCTTCGCGTCGATGACCTGCGCCGCTGTTCCGCTGACATCACGACCGACCGCCACGATGCTGTCGCCGTGGATCGCGACATCGCCGACGAATGGCCGCCCGCCCGTGCCGTCGTAGATCGTCCCGCCGCGAATGACGGTGTCGAATGTGTGCGTTCGGCAAGCGGGGAGCAGGGCGCAGAGAACGAGAGCGGATCGAACGAGGGCGTGCATCGCGGCACGATACCCGACTAACTCTCCTGCTCCTGGTACTGCAGCTGGTAAAGACGCCAGTAGACGCCGCGCCGTTTCATCAACTCTTCGTGAGATCCCTGCTCGACGAGCTTGCCCGCGTGAAGGACGAGGATCCGGTCGACGTCATGAATCGTGGACAGGCGGTGCGCGATGATCAGGGACGTGCGTTCTGTCATCACCCGGTGGACCGCGCCCTGGAGCAGGTGCTCGGTGTGCGAGTCGACGTTCGACGTCGCTTCGTCCAACGCGAGGACGCACGGCGCGACGACGAGCATCCGCGCGAATGCGATGAGCTGCTTCTCTCCGGCGGAGAGGTTCTTGCCCCTCTCGGCGATGGGCTCGTGGTAGCCGAGGGGGAAGCGCCCGACGACGTCGTCGAGATGCAACTCGTCGGCGGCCCGGATTGCGTCGGCGTCGGCGATTCCCGGATGGCCGAGCCGAATGTTGTCGAGCACCGTGCCCTGGAACATGAATACGTCCTGGGGGACGATGCCGATTCTGCGGCGCAGGTCGCTTCTCGCGAATTGGCGGATGTCGACGCCGTCGAGGAGGATCTGCCCCGACTGCAGTTCATACAGTCGCGTGAGGAGACTGAGGATCGTCGTCTTGCCCGCGCCAGTCGCACCGACGAGCGCGATCCGTTCCCCCGGTCGGGCTTCGAAGGAGAGGTTGGAGAGGACCGGCAGGTCATCGGAGTAGCCGAACGTGACATCGCGGAACTCGATATGTCCGTCGCCCGCGGGTTGTGCAGGCGAACTCGGATCCGGTTCCTCGGCGGTTTCGTCGAGCAGGTCGAAGATGCGGTCGCTCGCGACCATCGCGTTCTGCATGACCGTGTACTTCAGACTCAAGTCATTCAACGGGATGAAGAACCGCCCCATGTAGTCGACGAATGCCACGAGTGTCCCGAGCTTGATCGCGTCGTCCATCTGCAGGATGCCGCCGTAGTACAGGATGAGCGCGGTCGTGAACGCGGAGAGCATCTCGGTCGCCGCGGACAGCGTGGACTCCCACCAGACGGACCGCAGTTGGGAGTCGCGGAGACCGTGATTGATCTCGGCGAATGCCGCGACGCGGTTCTCCTCCTGGGCGAACATCTGCACGATGGGCATGCCCGAGACGTGTTCGTGCAGGAAGCTGTTCATCCGAGACAAGCGCTCGCGCATCGCGGTGTAGGCCCGCCGCACCTTCTGTCTCACGAACAGGGTCGTGACGACGAGGACGGGGATGATCAGGACGGTGGAGAACGTGAGCTGCGCGCTCAGGCTGAACAGGATCACGAGCGCCGCGACCAGAAACACGAAGTCGCCCAGGATCGTGACGAGGCCGGAGGAGAACACTTCCTGCAGTGCTTCGACGTCCGTCGTCACGCGTCCGACCAGTCGACCGAGCGGGGTGCGGTCGAAGAAGCGGGCGGGGAGTTGTTGGAGGTGCCGGAACAGCTTCAACCGGAGGTCGAAGAGCGAGCCCTGGCCGGCGGTCTCGAGCGCGATCAACTGCCACCGTCGGCACAGCGTCTCGACTCCCGCGACCAGGAGGTAGAGGCCTGCGAGCGTCCAGAATCCGTCGAGTTTGTTCGGCACGAGGTGTTCGTCGATAGCGACGAGCACGATGTAGGGGAGCGTCAGACGGCACGCCGCGTTCACGAGGAGCAACAGCAGTCCCAACCAGATGAGACCTTGATGCGGTCGAATCACCTCCCAGAGCCGTCGGGTGTTTCGCCTCATCGCGTCCCATCCTCGTCCGGGTCGGAGTGGCCCGATGCATCGGGCCCCAGTTCGTCAAGGCCCAGCTCCCGACTCAGCTGCGACCGGCGCGTCTGCCTCCGGTGCAGCGACGCGTAGATCCCATCCTGGCGCAGCAGGGCGGCGTGGTCTCCGCGTTCGACGATCTCGCCCTCGTCCAGCACCAGGATCTCGTCGGCGTGCGCGAGCGTGGACACACGGTGCGCAACGAGGATCGTGGTGCATTTCCGCATGATGGGCCGCAACGCCAGGAGGATTTTATCGGCGGTGTGGGTGTCGACAGCTGAGAGCGTGTCGTCGAGAAGGAGGATCTTCGGTTGCAACAGAAGCACGCGGGCGAGGGCTGTCCGCTGGCGCTGACCTCCACTCAGGTTCACGCCGCGTTCTCCGATCATCGTGTCGAGTCCGTCCGGAATCTGGTGCAGGTCTTTCTCGAGTTCGGCAGCCGTTACCGCGGCGTGAATCTCCTCGCGCGTGGCGTCTGGGCGACCCAGCGCGACGTTGTCGGAGAGCGTCATGTTGAACAGGAATGTCTCCTGTGGGACGGTGCCGACAGCTCTGCGGTGTTGTGCGAGACGGATATCGTTGACGTCCAAGCCATCGATGAAGACCCGGCCCGGCTCCACCTCCAGCAGGCGTCCGATCGTGCGGAGCAGCGTCGTCTTTCCCGAGCCCGTGGCGCCGATGATGCCGATCGTCTGACCAGGTTCGGCGCGAAACGAGACGTCGCGCAGAACCTCACGGCCATCGATCTGGTCCTTTGCCTCGGGGGGCAGGCTGCCGCTGAGGTGAGGTTGATCGCGCAGTGCTGGGAAGAAGACCGACAGGTTGCGCACTTCGAGCGCGCCGCGCTGGATGGCGCGCCCGGGACCTTCGCCACTCTTCGCAGGCTCCGGATCCACGAGGTCGGCTGGCATGTCGAGGACCTCACAGATCCGCTCGAGGGCGACCGCGCCACGCTTGAGCGAGCTGATGACGAACCCCAGGATGCCCGTCGGTGCCGCGAGGATCATCATCCAGTAGATCATCGAGATGAGTTCACCCAGCTCGATGTCGCCGCGCGTCACCATCGGGCCGCCGACGGCCAGCAGGATGAACGTGCTCAGCGAGGCCAGGAACATCATCATCGGTTGCAGCGATGCCCGCAGCTTCGCGACGTCGAGCATCGTGTCCCTGTAGGCGAGACTCTGACTCCGGAACTGGTCGTAGTCGTGGTCTTCGAGCGTGAGGCTCTTGATCACCTTCTGGCCGCTCAGGCTCTCGTCGACCTTCGCGCTCAGCTTTGCGAGTTTCTCCTGCGCGGCTCGCGTGCCCTGCTGAATGCGACCGGCGAGCTTGCGCGCCAAGTAGAGGAACGGCGGAAACGGCGCGAGGATGCAGAAGGTCAGGAACGGATCGACCGAGAGCATGAAGCAGAGACCAACCGCGTACACGACCACCGTCTCGGTGAGGTACATGAACACCGGTCCGAGCAGGCCCTGCACGTTTTGCATGTCGTTCACGCAGCGCGACATCACGTGGCCGGTCTGGTGTCGCACGTAGAACGAAGGCGAGAGCTTGACGAGGTGGTCGAACAGATCCTTGCGGACGTCGCTGACGGCTCGCCGGCTGTTGCCGAGGATCATCAGGCGGCTGAGCGTGCGAATCACTGCGCCCAGCGCGGCCGCGCCGACGATCAAGAGCGCGGCGCGCAAGATGAGGTCCGGCGTCGCGGTTGCCCCGCCGTCGCCCCGGCCCAACTGATCCATGGAATCTCCGAGCAGTTTCGGAATGCACATCTTCAGCACGACCGCGAGCACCACGCACAAGGCGCCGAGCGCGTACCGGGCTCGGTAGCGCTTCATGTACGGCAGGAGTCGGCGAAGAGGTCTGTCCATCGGTGGAGATTGGGGCTGGCGAAGTCTCCCCGGACCGGGGGCGCTGATCTACTTCGAACTGAGGACCACGAACATCCCGACCGGAAGGTACGTGCCGGCGTTGCGCTGCTTGGTCTCGGCCCTACCCTGGCGCCATGGATCGCATACCCGGGAGGGCCCCGCGCCCGACGAAGTCTGCCCTGCTCGTCCTCGCCGCGCTGGCGGGCTGTGCCGTCCCCGGATCGGGACCCACGCGACCACCCAACATCGTCATCATCTTCATGGACGACATGGGATACGCCGACATCGGCCCGTTTGGTTGCAAGGCATACCCCACGCCGAACCTCGACCGGATGGCCAAGGACGGGCGCAAGTTTACGGATTTCTACGTCACCCAGGCGGTGTGCTCCGCCTCTCGAGCCGGGTTGATGACAGGGTGCTACAACGTTCGCGTCGGCATCTTCGGCGCGCTCGGTCCGAAAGCCCGACACGGCTTGCACCACGATGAGGTCACAATCGCCGAGATCTGCAAGCAGAAGGGCTACGCGACAGCGTGTTACGGCAAGTGGCACCTGGGCCACCACGAGCAGTTTCTGCCGATGCAGCACGGGTTCGACGACTACTACGGGCTGCCCTACTCCAACGACATGTGGCCGTACCACCCGGCCGTGCTGCACCTGCCGATGGAACAACGACTGAAGCGGTGGCCGAACCTGCCGCTCATCGACAAGAACAGGGTGATCAATCCGAAAGTCACCGGCGAGGATCAAGAGAAGCTGACGACGCAGTACACGGAGCACGCGGTGAACTTCATCGCCGAGAACCGCGATCGGCCTTTCTTCCTCTACGTGCCGCACAGCATGGTGCACGTCCCGTTGTTCGTCTCGGACAAGTTCAAGGGTAAGAGCGGCGCGGGTCTCTTTGGCGACGTGATGATGGAAGTCGACTGGTCCGTCGGGGAGATTCTCGGTGCGCTTCACAAGCACGACCTCGACAGGAACACCCTCGTGATCTTCACTTCGGACAATGGACCGTGGCTCAGCTACGGAGATCACGCAGGCTCCGCTGGTCCGCTGCGCGAGGGCAAGGGCACGATGTTCGACGGTGGGTGTCGCGAGTCGACGATCATGTGCTGGCCGGGCACCGTTCCGGCAGACTCCGTGTGCCACACTCCGGCGATGACGATCGACATCCTGCCGACGGTCGCACATCTCGTCGGGGCAAAGGTGCCGGACCACACGATCGACGGCAAGAACATCTGGCCGTTGATCAAGGGCGTCGAGGGTGCGAGGAGTCCGCAGGAGGCCTACTACTTCTACTATGGTCGCGCCCTGCATGCGATGCGAATGGGCGACTGGAAGCTGCACTTCCCGCACGGCTACCGGACGATGGCGGGACGTCGAGGCGGGACGGACGGAACGCCGAAGAGATACGAGCAGGCGAAGATCGGATTGTCCCTGTTCAATCTCTCCACGGACATCGGCGAGACAACGGACGTGAAAGACCAACATCCGGAAGTCGTGAAGAGGATGCACTCCCTTGCGGAAGCAATGCGACAGGAACTCGGTGATGGTCGGGATCGCATTGGCGTGGGTGCGCGTCAGGCCGGTCGAATCGGACGGAAGGGGGAGTAGCCCTGGTAGATGCAGGACGTCGACTGGGCGCAGCTGTACACGACCGCGAGCCTCCTGACTGGCTCGGGGGAGAGATGAGAGGGATGCGCTCGCGGGGTCTTCGTCGACAAGTAGCGCCTACTGCAACCCCGCGAACGGACGGGTCGCGGGATCGCCGATCAGTACGTTGACGAGTTGGTTGGCGCGGCGGGCTTTGGGTGTCATGTTCTTCGGACCACCTTTGACCGGCTTCGTGTATGCGTTTGCGAAGCCTTCGGTACCGAGCTGTGCGTTGATTACGCGCTGGAATGCCTCACCGACGGTCAGCCCCTTCAGGCAATCTTCGAAGATCGGGAGCAGGAAGTTCACGCCGCGGCTGAACGCCATGTTGCCGATCACGATCACGCTACCGTCGTCGATGGCCTTCAGTGCGAAGCGCGGCTTGTCTTCGATCTTCTCGCCGGGACGAGTTCGTGGAATCACCAGATCGCTCCGAGGAGCGGACGCCGCGAAGCAGGCTCCGCAGAAGATGATCTTGTTCGAGAGGTTCATGTCGGTGTAGGCCGACACCTTGGCGCAACATGCCATGCCGGGTTTGCCGTGGCCGAGGACCCAGAGGAACGCGGATTCTTCGATCGCGGTCTGCACGTCCTTCGGGAAACCATCGAGCAGGTCCCGTCGTTTCTTCTTCCGGATCTCGAAGCGGCCTTCACCCTCGATCTTCGGGTAGTCGCTGCGGGCGCTGATCTCCTCGCTCGCGGCGATCGTCAGGTCGCGCATCGTCACGCCCTTGGCCGCGAAGAGCTTCTTGAGCAGGCCGCTCGACTCGAAGGATTTGTAGAGGAGGTCGGGCGGAACTTCAGCGAGGCTGAACGCGCGGAAGTCCTCCTTCTGGACAGGCCGGTAGGCGATCGAGCGGTCGACCAGCGCGGCGAGACTCTTCGGCGTCGAAGCGACGAGGAACCCGGGCAGCACGTCCAATTGCGGATCCTCGTCGAGGTGGGACAGGATCTCCCACATGCTGAGTACGGTGTTCTCCCCGTAGCTCGCGAGGCGAGGGGCGATCGCGACGTACCGCGGTATCTGTTCGCGGATCTTGTCGCGCAGGGCGTGCCGGGCCTTCTCGTTCTTCGCGAGCACGGCGAGGTCGTCGAGGACCAGGACCCGGCCACCGCGGTGGGCGGCGAGCTTCTCGAGGGCGCGCAACGCGACGGCGTCGACGTGGTCGGTCAGGACGAGGTAGCCCTTCTCGGCGACCGCGTGGGGCTCCGTCTTCAACACTCGCAGTCCCCGCCGACCGCCGCGATTGCCGGCGCCTGGCGTGACGCGGACGATGTCCTTCGGATCGAGATCACGGGGTCCACGCTGCGATCGGCTCGTTCCTCGCCGGCGATCGCTCGTCTGTGGTTTTGCGGACCCGATCTTCTCCCACCTCTTCTTCTGTTCGTCCGTGAGTTTCGCCAGGGCGGACTCCATCGCCTTCTTGCGCAGGCCTGTCGCTTGCGTCCGCAGTGCGCGGCGGTCGCCGCCCTCCTCGGACCGAGCGCGCCGCATCAGTGAGTTGAACTTCGTCCTCGTCGTGTCGACGATCGCGCGGATCTCCTCCTGTTGCTCAACCGTGAGGCGAAGCGTCTTGACGGTGTCGTCGCTCAGGAGGGCAATCGCGCCTGTCCGCCGCGACTGACCCGTCGCGGGGATGGTCAGGAGGAGTGCGAAAGACAGGGAGCCGAGGGTGCGGAAAGGGATCTTCACAGCGGGATTGTAGCGGCCATCGTGTGGTGCGCCGACGATTCTGTGGTTCTGAGGGCGTGACCCGGGCGCTAATGTACCAGTCATGCAGTACGTCAACCTCGGTCGGTCCGGCTTGAAGATCAGCAGGGTCAGCCTCGGCTCTTGGCTGACCTACGGCAACTCGGTAGGGCAGGACACTACCGACCGGATCGTTCGCCGCGCGGTCGACCTCGGCATCAATCTCCTCGATACGGCCGACGTGTACAATCGCGGCGAAGGTGAGAAGGCCCTCGCCGGAGCCACCGAAGGGATGCGTCGGGAGAACCTCGTCATCGCGAGCAAGTGCTTCTTCCCGATGAGCGACGACGTCAACGACCGGGGGTTGTCGCGCAAGCACATCTTCGAGAGTGTCCACCAGAGCCTCTCGCGCCTGCGGACCGACTACCTCGATCTCTACCAGTGCCACCGGCACGACCCCGACACGCCGCTCGGCGAGACGGTCATGGCGATGGACGACCTCATCCGCCAGGGCAAGGTCCTCTACTGGGGAGTCAGCGAATGGCCCGCCGAGGCGATCATCGAGGCGGTGGAGATGGCGCGCGAAGGCGGCATGCACCCGCCGATATCGAATCAGCCCAAGTACAACCTGTTCGACCGTGAGATCGAACGCGACGTGATTCCCGCCAGCGAGAAGTATGGCGTCGGCCAGATCGTGTTCTCTCCGCTCGCCCAGGGAGTCCTCTCCGGGAAGTACAGCCCCGGTGGGGACCCCGCCAAGGACACCCGCGCCGGCAACGACAAGGTCAATATGTTCATCGATCGGTACCTGGACGCCGCCCGGCTCGGCCAAGCGGCGCGGTTCGCCGAAATGGCCGCCCGGATCGGGGTGCCACCGTCGCAAGCCGCCCTGGCGTGGTGCCTGCGCAAGCCGAGCGTCAACAGCGTGATCATCGGCGCGAGCCGCCTGGAGCAGATCGAGGAGAATGTAGTGGCTGGCGAACTCACCCTCTCCGCGGAGCACATCCAGGAGCTCGAAGAACTGTTTCCCCTGTCGTGATCGAACTTGATTCGAATCGTCTGACCGCCGATCTTGCTCGCCCATGAAGGTCCTGGTCGTAGGCGGCGGCGGTCGCGAGCACGCGCTCTGTTGGAAGATTGCTCAATCCCCGCTCGTGGACGAGATCTTCTGCGCCCCGGGCAACGCCGGCACTCAGTCTGTCGTCAGCAACGTCGACATCTCCGCGACGGACCTCGATGGGTTGTGCCGGTTCGCGAAGGATCAGGCGATCGACCTCACCGTCGTAGGGCCCGAGGATCCGCTCTGCCAGGGGATCGTCGACACGTTCGCGACCGCCGGCCTGAAGATCTTCGGCCCGATCAAGACCGCCGCGAACATCGAAGGCAGCAAGGTCTTCGCGCGGGATCTCTGCCGGCGCAATCGGATCCCGTCGCCGGACTACTGGGTCTACGACAACGTCAACCACGCGTCGGCCTTCCTCGAGAATCGCCAGGATGGTCCGCTGGTCGTCAAGGCGTCGGGGTTGGCAGCGGGCAAGGGCGTGATCCTCTGCAAGAACCGCGACGAGACCCGCGATGCACTGCGGCTCTGCATGGATCGCGGTACGTTCGGGGACGCGGGTTCGACCGTGGTGATCGAGGAGTTTCTCGAAGGCCCGGAGTTGTCCGTGATGATGCTGACGGATGGCCACACGATCATCCCGTTCGAACCGGCGCGTGATCACAAGGCGGCCTACGATGGCGACCAGGGTCCAAACACCGGGGGGATGGGAGCGGTCAGTCCGGTCGCCTCGCTCGGTAATCGCGTCAAGCATCAGATCGAAGACCAGGTGTTGCTCCCCGCGATTCACGGTTTGAATCGCGAGGAAGTCCTCTACCGGGGTTTTCTGTACGCTGGGCTGATGTTGACGAGCACGGGTCCGCGCGTGCTCGAGTTCAACTGCCGATTGGGCGATCCCGAGACCCAGCCGTTGCTGATGCGACTGAAGTCTGATCTCGTGCCGCTGATGCTGCACACGGTCGACGGCACGCTCGACGAGATGGAGGCCCCGGAGTGGGACCCCCGCACCGCGGTCTGTGTCGTGGCGGCGAGCGGCGGATACCCGGGCTCGTACGACAAGGGCATTCCGATCAGCGGTATCGACAAGATCGAGTGTGGGCCAGAACTCCAGGTGTTCCACGCCGGAACCGCGACGAAGAACGGGGAGCTCGTGACGTCCGGAGGTCGGGTCCTGGCGGTGTGTGCTCTGGGCGATGACGTCGACGAGGCCCGTAAGCGAGTCTACGACGCCATGGCCGAGATCGATTTCCTGGGCAAGCACTTCCGCACAGACATCCCTGTCCGGTGATCCTGCGCGTGCGCGGCGTGCGTCGAAGCGCTATCGTACGGCGTATGTCGGAGCCGGAGTTCCAGAACGAGGATTGCCCGGTCGAACTCGGGAACGAGTTGACCATCGTCGAGCGCGAGATGCGCCGAAACGGCTTCCGCTGGACTCAACAACGGCAGCTGATCGCGAAGGTCGCACTGAAGAACCACGGCCATTTCGCGGCGGAGGAGCTTCTGGAGTTGTGTGCCAGCGAGATGTCCGGCGTGTCCCGTGCGACGGTCTATCGCACGCTGACGATGCTCGAGCAGGCTGGGTTCGTCGAGGGCCTGGACACCGGCGATGGACGGCGGAAGTTCGAGCACACGCTGGGACACGAGCACCACGACCACATGGTGTGCACGGAGTGTGGGACGATCATCGAGTTTCGGGACGCGAGGCTGGAGCGGCGTCAGGAGCTCGCGGCGGAAGAGCACGGTTTCGAGATCTTGAGCCACAGCCTGAAGTTGTTCGGGATGTGCAAGTCGTGTTGCGACAAACGATGACTGCGGAACACGTTCTCGTTGTAGATGACGAGCGCGACATGGCGGAGTCGTGTGGCTACTTCCTCGAGCGAGCGGGGATGAGAGTCAGCCTGGCATTCTCCGGGGATCAAGCCCTCGAGTTGCTCGACAAGCATGAGTTCGTCCTCGTCATCACGGATCTGAAGATGCCGCGGATGACGGGGCTCGCCTTGATCGACGCGATCAAGTCGCGTGATTCGAGCATCGAGGTGTTGTTGATCACGGGGTATCCGGAAATCAAGACGGCGGTCGACGCCATCAAGCGGGGCGCGTTTGACTACATCACGAAGCCCTTCGACGAAGCGGCGCTGATGGAGCGAGTGGAAAAGGCGCTGACGCATCGGCGCGTGACGAAGGAAAACGCGGGCTTGCGAGACCGGTTGGGGAAGGGCGAGAACGGTCGTCGCCTGGTGCATCGCTCGCCGGTGTTTGGTCGCCTCGTCGAGGAGTTGCAGCGAGCGGCCAAGACGGATGCGACGGTGTTGGTGATCGGTGACAGCGGCACGGGCAAGGAGTTGCTCGCGCACTTCCTGCACGACCAGAGCGCCCGGGTGGGGCGACCGTTCATCCCGCTCGACTGCACGACGATTCCGGGGAACCTCGTGGAGACCGAGTTGTTCGGTCACGTGAGGGGGGCCTTCACCGGCGCGAGCCGTCACAAGGTGGGGTTGTTCCAGGTCGCGGAAGGGGGGACGTTGTTTCTCGACGAGGTGGGGGAACTCCCCATGGCGTTCCAGCCCAAGTTGCTGCGAGCATTGCAGGAGCGGGAGGTTCGTCCCGTGGGGGCCAACGAGGCGGAGAAGGTCGACGTCCGGCTGGTGTGCGCGACGAACAGGGACCTGCAGGAAGACGTCGCTGACGGACGTTTTCGCGAGGATCTCTTCTACCGGTTGGACGTGGTGCGCGTGAAGGTGCCCTCGTTGCGCGAGCGCGCGGAGGACGTACCGCTCTTGGCTGAGCACTTCCGATCGGAGTTTGTCGCCAAGAACCCGACATGCATCGTCGAGGGCTTCACGACGGCCGCGCTCGAAACGCTCGCGGCCTACAACTGGCCTGGCAACGTCCGCCAGCTCGCAAATTCCGTCGAGCGGGCATGTGCGCTGGGTAATTCGAAGGAGATCCGGCTGGAGGATCTCACGGACGAGGTGGTCGGGCGCAATCGCATCCTCCGCGTGAGTGAAAGGTCGGACATGTTCACGGAGACGTTCCAGGAGATGAAGTCCCGGCGCGTGGCGGCAATGGAGAGCACGTATCTGGAAGAACTGCTGCGGACAAACGGTGGGAATGTGACGCGTTCGGCCGAAGCCGCGGGGATGACGCGTTCGGCGTTCCAGAAGTTGATGCAGCGGTACGGGATCAAATCTAGTGAGTATCGGGGAGGGTAGGGCTGTTGCTCGGTCGACCTCGAGTTGGAGGCCGACCGAGCAACAGCTCTAGAACAGCAATTGCTGTCCCCGGCCCTGCCGTTCGAGAGCGAGGAGCGCCTTCTTCGTAGGCAGACCACCACCAAACCCCGTCAACGTGCCATCACTCCCGATGACACGGTGACACGGGACGATGATGGGTATCGGGTTCTTCCCGTTTGCGGCCCCGACTGCGCGGGCAGCTTTCGGACGCCGAACACGGCGGGCGAGCTCGCCATAGGAGATGGTCTCGCCGTAGGGGATCGCCAACAACGCGTTCCACACATCCACCTGGAACGGCGTGCCGCGGAGATCGAGGGCCACATCGAACTCCTCGCGCTCCCCTGCGAAGTACTGCTCGAGCTGTTTCGCTTGTGGCCGCAGCACCTTCCTGTTCTCGCGCCAACACTCACCGGGTTTCCTCGGTCTTCCGCGATGTGGAAACTGGATTCCGATCAGCGCGCCGCCCTCGCTGGCCAAGAGCAGCTCTCCCACCGACGAGTCCAAGTACGAATAGTAGACCGTCATCTCATCCTCCACTCTGTTGGTTCAACGAACGCCAAAGCACCGCCGCCGCGTATCCGCGCCAAGGACGCCAATTCTCGGCCCGCTTCCGCAGCTCTGTGGCCGAGACGAGCTCACCCGGGCGAAGCGCCTTGCGCAGTCCGAGGTCGGTGCTGGGAAACGCGTCGGGATCACCGAGGACGCGCATTGCCACGTACGTCGCCGTCCACTCGTCAATCCCGGGCAGCCCCTGCAACCGCTCCAAGGTCGTGTTGAGGTCTGCCGTTCCATCGAGGGTCACGTCCCCGTCGAAGCGGCTATCCCTGCTGAGTCGAGCGCGTTCGCAGATCTCCGTGGCGAAGTGCATGGCGATACAAGTGTCCCCGCGCGGGCCCCCGATCTGGCCGTTTTCGGACGTGGATGAGATTCCTTTGGGCGGCTAGTACTTGAGGAACGCTTCCTCTTCTACCTGATCGGGGCTTGGGTAGATCAGGTAGCAGTTCTTGCACATGCCGCGGGGAGACTCGGTGTAGACGTGCCGACGGTAGGTCTGGTAGGTCTCGCTGTTCCACACCTCGGCGAAGCCCGCGTCCATCATGTTGCCAAACACGGGGACGCCCGCGAGGCAGCACGGCACGACGTCACCGTTCACGCTGATGTAGACGCGGTTCCAGAGGAACATGCACTTAACGGTCGGCATTCCGGGACCGTCGGCGTTTCGCGGCGTGGGTTCCTTCGCGACGACAGCGTCGTCCGGGCTCCCGCCCGAAGAACTGCCGTTCTTACCGTTCATCTTGAACAGCGGGGGAATCGTGATCGGCACACCCAGCCTGTCGGCCGTCGCGCGAACTTCCGAGAGGTACCGATTCGACAGCTCCTGATGGAACTGCAACGATTCATCCCTCAGCGTGTCGTCGAAAACGATCAGGTGGTTGAACGTGATCTGCTCCGCGCCCAACTCGTGACACATCTCGACGAGCATCGGCGCTTCGTGGACGTTGCGCTTCATCAGGATGAAGTTGAACGCCAACCGCGGTCGATCCTCCTCGGGCAGCTCCAGCCTCCGGCTGCAGAATGCGCGGATGTTCGCCATCACCCGGTCGAAGTCCGACCCGATGCGGATGGAGTTGTAGGTCTTCGCGGTCGCGCCATCGAGCGAGAACGTCACATGACCGAGCACGCGGAGCAATTGCTCGCGGGTGCGTTTGTCCTTCATCATCAGCGTGGCATTCGTGACGATGTCGAGCTTCGTGTGCGTTCGCTCGAGGTCGTCGAGCTTCTGGCCCATCTTCGGCGTCATCAGTGGCTCGCCGAAGGCCGAGAACTGCACCATCTTCGCGAACGGGTACAGTTCCTTGACCACGCGGTCGTAGACCTCGTCGCTCATGAACCACTTCGGGATGTCCGGGTCGAGCGCCTGGTTGCACATGAAGCACTTCAGGTTGCAGACCGTGGTCCCCGTCAGGTTGACCCACGGTGGCATCGCCCGCATCACCTCCGCACACCGGTCCATGTCCTCCCGCGCCAGGCGCTCGTTCATGTCCTTGAACTCCGGGCTGCCGAGGGGCAGGTCGGCGAGTTCCTCGGGCAGGCGGCTTAGGGTGTCGGGGTCGGGCGAGGTCATTACTAAGGCTGTCGGCCGGTGTAGGTATTCTACCACGCTAATACTAGCCCGTTTGCCGTGCGCGGTCAGCGGTCAACGGCCGACCTGCCTTGCCATCGTCACTTCTGGGAGTCGGTTTGCCAGCGGCGTGCCGCCGCGCGCCGAGCGGCGACATTGTCTTCGGCGTAGTAACCGTGGCCGCTTCCGAACACCGACACCAACGCCTCGTGTGCGGTCTTCCGCGCTCCGAGATCGTCCGCGAGGAGCAGGTTGACCAACTCGTCGCGCGCCGTCTTGTCACCGAGCGCGAGACGGGCTGCAGCCGAACGAGCGAGCAGGACATCGGGATCTCCCGCGCTCTTGGGGAACTTGCCGGCTGCCTGCGTCGACAGCAGATGGTCATGGTAGTAGTGTAGCGCCGGCAGGGTCGCCGGATCCTTGATCGCCGAGAGGGCGACGCACGCCTGGCTCGCGACGGCCACGACCGGGTCGCGCAGGGCTGCCGCGACGAACGGCGCCGCCTGCTTGCTCTTGATCGAACCCAGGCAACGCAGGATGCGGTCGCGTCGCGTCGAGAACCCGGCTGGATACTTCAGTCCGAGGACGAGCGCGGGCACGGCGTCGCTACCCATTCCGACCAATTCGCTCATCTGGCGACTTTCCGTGTTCAGGTCGTCGCCGAGTTTCTGCACGATGCTCCACGCGTGTTCGTGGGCGCGTCGACTCGGTGGCCATGGACGACGGAGTTTCTCCGCCGAACCGTTGCGTGACCAATACGCGCTGAGCCGTGAGATCGCCTCGAGCCGCTGGGGTCGTGGCGCGAGTGGGTCGTAGCCGAGATGCAGGTTCGTGACCGCGAACAGCCGCTCGAAGAAGTGCTCCCGGATCAGGTCGTCGCGGTGGTCGAGTCCCTCGATCAACAGCGGAATACCGACCGGATCGCCGAGCATGGCGAGGGCCTTGGCGAGGTCGCCGCGCGTCTCGACGAACGAGGCGGCGGCGAGGGTGTCGCGCAGCATCGGCACCGCCCCGGTGTCGTCGAGGCGCGCGAGAGCGAGCGCTGCGGAGCGCTGGACGTCCGGATCGTCGTCCGAGAGCAGTTTCCGTAGAGCCGGGGTCGCGGGATTCAGCTTCAGTCGACCGAGGGCGTCCGCCGCCGAGGAGCGGTCGAGGGCGTTCTTCTGGGTGAGCCCCGGAATCAGCGCTGCGGCCAACCCGTCGAGATGGAGCGGGCGACCGAAGTCCGCCAGGAGATTCCGCGCGTGAATGCGCATGTACAGCTGGTCGCTGGAGAGGGCCTTGATGACGTCGGGTCGCACGCGGTCGCCCATAGCGAACAGGACCTTCATCGCGTTCTTCCACGTCTTGTTGTCCCACGAGCCCATCGCCGCAACGAGTGCCGGCACCGCGGGTTTACCGATGTCCAGAAGTCGCTGGCGCGCGTCGCTCTGCGCCTGGGGCACGGGGAACATGAAGAGCTCGATGAGCTTCCGGATGTCCTCCGGTCCCTCGCCCTTCGGGAGCTTGACTTCGGTTTGTCCGATGGGCAGCTTCGCGAAATCCACGAGCTGGGGGATGCTCGCTTCCTTGATCGTCGTTCCCTCGGGCTTGACGACCTTCGGTTCCGGAGCCGACTCGACCGTCTTGTTGGAGGGGATGATCCTGTCGAACGGCAACTGACGAACTTCCAGCTGGCGGGCGAGTTCGGGGTGGTTGTCCTCGATCGGGAAGTAGAGCTTGAAGTGCAACTCGGTCTGTACGGTCCCGCTCGCGATCCTGATCGGAACGCGATGCTCGCGGTAATCACCCGAGGGGATCTGGGTGTTGACGAGCAGATGCAAACCGTACGGACGCTTGTACGGGTCACGGAAGATCATCCGTGAACGGTAGACCTCCTTGCCGTCGAGGTCCTTGACGATGATCAGCGACTCGAGGGAACGCTGCTTCAATTCCGTCGGGAAGTTGTGCCCCGTGCCGTTGTTCGTGACCCGAACGACGAGCTCGTTCTCGTCGATGCGCGCCTCGTACTTGTAGGCTCGTCGCAGTTGTGACTCACTGCGCGAGCCAGGGAACACGTGCGACGTCACCCGGCGAGCCTGCTCGCCGATCGCGACCGGGCGGACGACGGACTTCATGTGGCAGTCCATGCACGTCCTGTTCTTGCCCTTGCCCAGCGGGGACTTCTCCCACTGGTAGGGGGTGCCGTGGTTGCGGTGGCACGACGCGCAGGCCTCGACCTTGCCGACGTCGGGATGGAACGCGGTCTTGCACTCCGTGCCGCCCTCGAACGATCCGTAGTCGTATTCGGGTGTCCAGTGGCAGGTCATGCACGTGTTGCCTTCTTCGAGATTGTGGTGCCGCCGCATCGGGTTCATGCCAATGCCGGTCTCGAATATCGGGCGCGGGGTGTGGCAACGGATGCAGTCGCTGTGCGCGAAGCGTCCCGTGGCGATTCGCGGTTCCGAGTCGGTGAATGCCCGACCGTGGGTGTTCTGGTTGTGCTCGGCGTACATCGCCGGGTGGCACTTTCCGCAGAACGCGCTGGTCATCACCTCTTGCAGGTGGGTCTTGCGCCTCGGGTTCAGGGTCCATTCCGAGCCAGCGGCTACGTTCCTGCCGGGCGTAACCTGACACGCCGGGGACAGGACGAAAAAAGACAGTGTTAGGAATGCCGACCAGGCAAGGACGTGTCGTCTCATGATCTGCGCGTTCAGCAGAAACAGTGCCGAACGACGGAGACCAGTCTTTGGGGCGCGGGAGAGCCTGTCAAGGCTCCAAACAGCACCAATCGGCACGATGCCGCGAATCCCCGTGCAACCCGGTCCTACCGTCACCTGGCGGTAACACGAGACCTGTGAACGGGCAGCGAGGGCCAAGAGAAAAGCACGTCAGCATCTCGGTTTGAGCGCTGACGTGCACTGGCGAGTTGTGGCAGCGAGATTCGCAGGGATGAGCCCCGCCGGGAACCAGGTGGGCTCCTTCTCGGACCATCCACAATTGTGCCGAGACCCAGGCGGGGGAACCATACGTTTAATTGATATTGAGCCAATTTGCGAGGTTCTCCATTGAGACAGCGAAACCCGGAGTTAGGCCGGCCCGGCTCTCAGCTGCTGGGCTCGCGCCTGCTCTTCCGAGCCTCGGCGCTGGGCGCTTGCGGTGGCATCGGTGAGAGGATCGCGCTCGCATCGGTGGAGGAGAACTGGGAGTCGAGCGCGTGGATCTTGCCGCCGACCGTTTCTGCGACAGCGTGCAGCTCTTCGACCGGGGAGAGGATCTTGCGAATCTGGTCGGCCCTGGCCGCCAGATCCGAGATCGACTCGTCGAGGCCCGGCTTGCGCGATTCGAGGACCTCGTGGAGCTTCACCACGGTCGCCTTGCAAAGCGAGCCGCCGTAGCGGTCGTGGATTTCGGCGATGGTCTCGGGGAAGAACTCATCCCGGAAGTTGAGCAGGAACTGGTTGAAGAACTTCTTCGCTGGCTCGCCGAGGCACCTGGCCTTCTGCCGCGAGGAGATCTTGTTGCTCGCGTTCTTCCCGAACAGCCGCTGCCGCACGCGATCTTCGGAACGGAAGATGATCATGTCCATGATCCCCCGCCGCACGGGGATATTGTCGATCTCGAGCGGTATCGGCGGCAAGCCGAATTCCTGTTCGGCCATGTCCGAGTACGCGGCGTGGCGCAGTGGTCGGAATTCGACGTCGATCGCGTCCAGGAAATGGACGAGGTCCTGGTCGAAGTCGAGGCCGGCATTGTCCTTGTAGAGCGACTGCTCGAAGCACCGTTCGGCGGAATCCCGGATGGCCTGTACGTAATCCTGGAAAAGGGGCTGCCAGACCGTCTCGAACAACCACTCCAGACTGTGGCTCGACAAGATCCAGGTCTCGATCGCGGCGCTCATGTCACGTGCGATGCGCGCGCCGACGTCGTGCGACGTGCGTTGTAGTCGCTCCGACAGTTCCTTCTCGAAGCGCTTGAACGCCGGGTCCCAATCGAGCTTTTGGCAGTCGGACAGCATGCGCCTCTCTTCTTCGAGCGTAGTACGCTTGCTGTCCGCCTCGTCGACATCCGCGCGCAGCTGTTGCGTGAACGAACCCATGCTGATCTCGACGGTCTCCGCGACCAGATACTCTGCGCGCCGAAGGCTGTCGCTCAGGAACGCCTTGAGATACTCGGTGCTCTCCAGGTAGTCCTCGAAGTCTTTGCGGAAACGAACGAAGTCCTGCATCGTGTCCTTGCCCTGCAGGGTGTTGCTCGCGGCTTTCATCAGGTCGATCGGGAAGATCCGCAATCGCCCGCCGTCCGTCGCCTGCTTCAGCGCTTGTGGCATGGCGAGTTTCTCGAATGCTTCGACGATTCGAGCGGGCGATTTCTGTTCGAGACTCGGGACCAGATTGCCTTTCGGGTCGAGGTCGCGCTTCGTGGTGTCCATGTTGACCACCAGGAAGATGCGGCTGAACAACTCGAGTAGCTGCGTGAACTCCGCGAACACCTGCTCGAGAAACAGCGTGTCGCTCTTCACCACGAAGATGGCACATGCCGCCGCGTTCCGGAAGTCGCGCGTCATTCGGTCGTAACCGAAGCGCATCCGCGTGTAGAGGCCGGGAGTGTCGACGAGAACGGCGCCGGACTCCTTCAGGTTCTCTGCGGGCACCTTGACGTCGATGCGTTGGATCGCTTGCGGGAAGTTGTGTTCCGGATCGAACATCTCCCCAGCGTTCTCCGCGGATCGGATGTTGAGCGCGAGCTCATCGTGTTCATCGTCGATGCGCTTGCCCAGCGCGGTGGTGTCCTTGTAGGTCTTCGTTTCGCCGTCGTAGCTCGTGACGACGAACTCGGGCTTGTCCCCGTGGCTCACGAAGACGAGACTCGGATACGCGGGCAGGCTGCTCACCTCGCTGACATAGGAACTCGCGATCGCGTTCATCAGGGTCGACTTGCCGCTCTTGAGCGGGCCGAAGATCAGCACGTAGGCGCGCTGCTTCTCGACTTTGTCCGACATCAGCCGAAGTTGGGTGCCGAGTTCAGTGAGCCCGGAGCGCAGTCCGTGGCCCGGGGTCTCGGACTCCGATTCCTGTTCAAGTGTCGCGAGGGCCCGATCGAGGGGCTCGAGCACCGGTCGCACGGTGGTCACGAACTGTTCACAGAAGTGGCTGAGTTGGGTGCGCATTCTCGGTGGATCTGGTCTCTCGAACTCCCGCGCGTTACCGGTTGTGTTGCCGGTTCGTGCCGCCTCTCCGGCGCGGACTGGGCCGATTTGACTGCGCCAGACCCGGAATGGGAGATCGGGTTGCGAAATTTGTCGCCGACGCGGAGCGGTCGGCAATCGTTGCCTTCTGCTGTCGCGGCGCGGTGTTGAAGATTGTGGAAAACCTCGCGCCCGCCGATTCCGCGCGCGGCCTTCGCTACAGGCCTCAGGAGGCGCCCACCCGCGGTGCCGTACGACCTTGTCCTGTGCGGTTTCCACAGGTTCTCCCCGCGCCTGCCGAGCCGTAACGGCAAAAATAACACGCCCGGTGCGCCTCCAATGCGACCCGTTGTGTCGTCTCATGAAGTGGAGTCGAGAATGTCCGACCTGACGACGGGGATGCAGATGAATACCTCAGTTTCACGGCGAGCGGCGAGCACCACGGCGGCGCTCCTGGTAGCCCTCTCGTGTGCGCCCTTCGCGGCGGCGCAGAGCGCGGCGTTCTACGAGGTCTTCGGCGAGGGTTGCAAGCGTCGGTGTTCCCGGGGTTCGGCGATTCGACGTAGCGAGCCCTACGACAAGATCTCTCTGAGGAACTTCTGGATCTCGGGCGTCCGACCCTGAAACAACAGATAGCCGTCGTGCGGTTCGCGCTCGGTGATCTCACCGGCGACGACTGTGGTCATCAGGTTTCGCAGAGCTTCCGGGTCGTCCGGGTGGCGACCCAGCGCCCAGGCGAGCTTCACGTACGCGACCTCGGGCATCATGTTCGCCAGGGGTATGACGCCGAGTTCCTGGATCTCGCGACCGGTCTCGTAGACATTCATCTGCACGAAGCCCCAGAGGGTCTGCAGAGTCATGAACACGTGAACACCCCTGTCCTTCGCGCGCTGCAGCGCGGGGTAGACCTTGCGGTTTACGTGGCCGAGTCCGGTGCCGGCGATGATGATGCCCCGGTATCCCGCGTCGACGATGGCGTCGAGTATGTCGGGATCCATGTTGGGGTAGTAGTAGAGGATCGTGACGCGTTCGTCGAAGAACGGCAGGATCTCGACGGACCGGTCCGTCCGCCGCGGAGCGAAGTCCGCCTGCAGCGTCTCGATCGTCTCCTCGTGCACGATGCCGAGGGGGATGTCGCCGATGGTGCGGAAGGTGCTGCGGTACGAGCTGTGCATCTTCCGAACGCGAGTGCCGCGGTGCAGCAGGTTGTAGCGGTCGGAAGTGGGGCCGAACATGCAGACCATCACCTCTGCGATTGGGCCGCTAGCGGCGACCTGCGTCGCGTGGATCAGGTTGCGCGCGGCGTCCGAGGACGGGCGGTCCGACGAGCGCTGGCTGCCGACCATCACGACCGGGATCGGGAGGTTCTGCACCATGAAGCTCAGCGTCGCGGCGGTGTGGTGCATCGTGTCCGTGCCATGCCCGATGACGACGCCGGCGAACCCGTCGCGGACCGCCTGGCCGATACGCTCGGCCAGCACCTTGTAGTGTTCGGCGCCGATGTTCTCCGAGAACTCCGCGAACAGCTTCTCGGTCTGCAGGTTGCAGTAGTCCGCCAGCTCCGGGACGGAACCGTAGAGCTCGCCGGGGCTGAACGCGGGGATGACCGCGCCGGTCCGGTAGTCGAGGCGCGACGCGATCGTGCCGCCGGTTCCAAAGAGGATCACGTCCGGCTTGTTCTCGCCGACGGGGAACTCCTCTTCCGGGACCTTGTAGATCGCTTCGCGGAACCCGGTCTTGGTGAGCTTCTCGATCGTGTCGTGACGCAGCCCGACGTTGTAGCCACTGACGAGCTTGAGTACGAGGTGGTCGGCGTCGGCGGTCTCCGAGCGCGGCAGGACCAGCCCGGCGAAGTCGCCGCGCGTCGTCTTCGCCTCGATCTGGCACCAGACGGTGATGCCGTGCTTCTGCATCACGGACCGCATCGGATCCCGATATCCCTTGTAGGCGTCGGCGCGTTCTTTTGTCATTCGCCTTCCTCCGCGAATCGCTGCTCCAGCATGTCGCGAACCTGCCGCGGGTCGACGTTTCCGCGGGAACGTCCTCGCAGGATTTCACCCATGGCGTTCCTGAGTCGGCTGTCGGCGTCGGCGAATGGCCAGGGAGCCGAGGGCCACTCGAACTCGCTCCCGGCGTCCCGCAGGTACTTGATCATGCCCTCTCGATGCTCCTTCCGGGTCGCGAACCACACGTCGACTCGGCGCGAGGCGACGTCACCCTCGGCGATTTCGTGTTCTCCGATGATGTCGCCCGGTTCTCCCGGCTCGCGCAGCAGTCGGTCGAGAATCCACATCGCGCCCGAGGGATGTACCCGTTCACTCGCCAAAGCCTCGACGAGTGGGCGTAATCGTTCGACCTGCGGCAGTTCACGGTGGCCGACCTCGCGCCAGAAGTGGGGGAGGCGCAGCTCCAGCGCGTGGGCGATTCGCCGCGCGATGGCCGGGTCCTCGGGCGCGAGCTCGTCGAACAGGTCGGCCCACGGCGCGACTGCGAGTCGGTGCGCGACCGCCGATGTGAGCCCCGCCTCTTCGTAGCGGTCCGATCTCTGCCACGGCAGCTCCCATCGCTTCGAATCGATCTCGGTGACCCACGCGTCGGGGATCGGCAGCTGCGGCGTGTCAGTGTCGGGGTACATCCGTTCGGGTCCGGGCAGGATGCGTTCGAATCCCGTCGTTCCGTCGGGGTGCGGCTGTCGCGTCTCCGAGGGGACCCCGCGAAACGCCTGATCGGCGCGGAGCACGACCTCGGTCGCCGCGGTCTCCGCGTCTTCCTTGTCGCCCCAGACCAGCACCACCGAGTCGTCTTCGTCCGCTCCGAGTGCTTTTTGGATCTCGCCCCAGGTCGATTCACCGAGGCGATCACCGGCGACGTCCCTCGCCAGCATGAATGGCCGACCGGTGAGGCACGCGATCACGCGGGCGCGTTCGCTGAACTCCTGCGCGAATGCGATGCCCGGTTGTGTCTTCCTCGCGAGCAGGCCGGCGAATCCCGGGAGACGCACCGCGCGGACTCGCTGCCCGGCGCGCAACGCCTCGTCGACCGGGCCGTAGTTGCTTCCTTCGAGCAAGCTGCTCACGTCGAGGTGCAGCTCTTGCACATTCGACAGGGCCGCCGCGTCCAGGCCGCGCTTCTCGAGTTCGTCTTGGATGCGGAGGAGGTTCAGATGGCGATAGGCCTCGATGTGGACGAGCCGCGGCAGGCGTCGATGTTGGCTCGTCCCCTTGATCTCGACGCGACGGCTGCCCGCGACCGACACGTTGACATCCTGCCGCCCCGCGCCCGCACCACGACAGAGGCTGCGGCTGACGTGCGCCACGTCGGCGAGCAGGCGACCGCCGACAGCGACCTCCTGCGGTGTCCACATGTCGGGCTCGGTCACCGTCTCGATCAGCGGCGTCCCGAGTCGATCCGTGCGAAACGTGATGCGGTGGCCGACGTCCGAGACCTCGCGGCACGAATCTTCTTCCAGCGTGAGCTGGCGGATGCGCAGGTGTCGGTCGTCGCCGAGCTCGCTGCCGCGGAATGGAATCGCGCCGCCGATGCCGACCATCGCGGTTCGCTGGAAACCGGTCGGGATCGAGCCGTCCAGGTACTGCTTGCGCATCACCTGCAACTCCGACACGAGTTTGAGGTCGAACAGCCTGGAGACCCACAGCGCGATCCGCACCGCGGCCTCGTCGATCTCGAACGGCGGCGTGTCGTCCATTTCGTACGTGCAGGCCGTGCCGTGTTCGAGGAGGTAGACGATCTCCTTTCGCGTCTTGAACTCCATCAGCGCGCAGCCGTCGTAGTCGCCCATCTCGCTGAGCGTCGGTCGCATGTGCCGCAGAATGCTCGCGTCGGTTCGCGTGGTCCTCACGCCGGCGGGGCACCGACAGAACAGCTTGCGCGCGGTGTCGAGTTGTTGGTGCACCTCGAGCCCGCACAGGAATCCGAGTTCGCGGTAGTCCTGTGGTGAGAGTTCGCCGAACTCGCGATCGGGGAAGTCCAGAGGCGGATCCCGGCGCGGGTTGAGGTCGATCGGCGGGAGCTCCGACACCTTGGCGGTTCGACGGTCAGGCACGCACGGACGGTAGCCTACTCGCTGGCGACAATCACCACTCGTTCAACGGCGAGCGAGCGCGCGAACTTGCCTGGCGTCCGTCGACCTTGACGCCGTTCGACATCCGGACGCTGGTGAGTCCGAAGGCGGAATGCGTGGACATGGCCTGGAGGTAGACCAGTCCGTCGATACGGGAAGGCACGTCGAAGACGAAGGTGGTGGTGCCGCCGACGTCCGGCTTGCCGATCCCGAGGAGCGGAGTGATCAGGAGACTGCAGAAGGTCCCCGGCAAGGGGATCGCCGCAGGCTGCAACCCGAACCACAGACCGGCGCCGCGGGAAACGAACCCTCTGCCTCTGACCTCAAGACCCTCGCCCTAGGTACCTAGATCACGAATGGAGCGATCTGGGTTTTTGTGTCCCACTTTCTGTCCCATCCCATCAAGAACAGCACTCAAAGCATCGGCTCCATGTGCTGCCGTCAGGTGTGTGTAGCGAGCAGTAGTCGAGGTTCTGGCGTGACCCACCATCTCGGCGGGTCCAATGTACTGATCCAAGGTCGCACCAAGATCGTCCGCACTGGACTGGTTGTAGATGTCGGCAGTCAGGTGAGGCTGTGAATGCGTCATCAGCTTTTGAGCGGTCAAGAGAGCCACTCCTTGCCCTGCAAGGATGGAGCAGTACGAGTGACTTAGCGCGTGGATGTCGAGATCTAGGCCATCACCTGTATTGAAATTCTCGCCACAGATCCGTGCGTAGATCGCATCTGTGTGTTCCAACGACAACCCTCTAGGATCATGCGCTGACCAAACCCATCATTCTTGAACACCCAATGACAAGCGAAACATCAACCAGCGTGGATTCCTTGCAGAAACAGTTGGACAAGCTGCAAGCCAAAGCTCGACTGCTCGGTCGCACTTCCGTTGCTTCGGCGACAGTAGCTATGATCGCACTCGGTCTTGCGCTGCACAGCCCCAACAACATTGAGTGCGATTCTCTGAGGGTGAATACAGTCTCGACCAATTACCTCCGGATTGTCGATTCTGAGACATGGAGGCAGCCAACTCTACCTCCTCCTCTTGAGGACTTGGGTGTCGCTCTCCGTGCATCGAAAGTTGGGAAGTTGATTATCGGTTGCGAGCAAGTCGACATCAGACAAGGAATTTGGAGCAGCCATGGGATCAGCTTCAATGTTGGTTCCAGCAAACCTCGCCTAGACCTCATGGATAGCGACCGTCGTCCTACTGTGCAAATTGTTGGAGGGACAGATCCGAGCATCGATCTCGTGTTAGGTGACCCTGAACAGCGGCGCACTGTGATCGATGGTGACAGCCTTGTGATCAAGCGAGGCAGCGGCGACCAGCTCGCGCTCTGGAGGAGCAAGGGCCCGCGGATAAATAAGGGGAACTACAAAAACTTTAAGAAAGAAGGACCTTGGACCGTTTGGAACAAAGACCGCTCCATCAACTCCG